>JBARVT010000203.1:0-19445 GCA_049646405.1 Alteraurantiacibacter sp. | reverse complement strand
GATCCGCACGAGCGTGCCCATGAAGCCGTCGACCCCGTCGAACAGGATGTCGGACGGAGTGGCACTCTTCATCTGCCGCAATTCGCGATAGGCGATATACTGGCCGCGAATGGCGCGCTGGTCTTCGCAAGATCGGCTCCACGACTTGAAGGCGTCCCCGCGCCCCAATGCGATGTCGAGCGAGCGTTCGATGAACTCCTGCTCGCCCGCAGAGAGGCTCGCGAATTCACGCATTTCGGCAATGGTCATCGAAGCGGTCTGCGCTGTGGGCATTCTCGGCACTCCAGTGATGGAGCGCGCACAATCGCGCAGGATGGTTAATTTTGGGTGTGAAGATGTTGGTATGCTAAGGCTGCCTCCGCGGAAGCGGGCTCGCAAGCAAACTAGATCAATCCCGCCAACGGCGAACTCGGATCGGCATATTTCCGCCGCCCCATCCGGCCCGAAAGGTACGCCAGCCTCCCCGCCTCGACCGCCAGTTTCATCGCCCGCGCCATGCGGACGGGGTCTTTCGCCTCGGCGATGGCGGTATTCATCAGCACGCCGTCGCAGCCCAGTTCCATCGCTACGGCGGCATCGGATGCAGTGCCCACACCCGCATCGACCAGTACAGGCACGCTCGCGCCTTCGACGATCAGGCGGATCGTCACCTGGTTCTGGATGCCGAGCCCGCTGCCGATGGGTGCGCCAAGCGGCATGATCGCGACCGCGCCCGCCTCTTCCAGTTGCTTCGCGGCGATGGGATCGTCTACGCAATAAACCATCGGCTTGAAGCCTTCCTTCGCCAGCGTTTCGCAGGCTGTCAGCGTTTCACGCATGTCGGGATAGAGCGTCTTCGCTTCGCCCAGCACTTCCAGCTTCACCAGCTCCCACCCGCCCGCCTCGCGCGCCAGCCGCAGCGTGCGGATCGCCTCGTCGGCGGTGAAGCACCCGGCGGTGTTGGGGAGGTAGGTGACCTTCTTCGGGTCGATATGGTCCATCAGCACGGGCTGGGTGGGATCGGAGATGTTTACCCGCCGCACCGCAACGGTGACGATCTCTGCCCCCGCAGCCTCCACGGCCGCGGCGTTCTGGGCGAAATCCTGGTACTTGCCGGTGCCTACGATCAGGCGGCTGGTAAAGCGGTGCCCCGCGACTTCCCAGCTATCGTCGAAATTTTCGGTGTCGGTCATGGCGCGCGAGGTAGAAGGCAGACCGCCCACGTGCAAGGCGAGTCAGCCGCCGCCGACGAAATGTACGATCTCGAGCTGGTCGCCGTCGGCCAGCGCGGCATCTTCCAGCGTCGAACGCGGGGCGATTTCGCCATTGTGCTCGACCGCGACCTTTTTCGGCTCGAGGCCCAGCTCGCGCACGAAGGCGGCCACGGTAGCAGCGGCGGTTCGGCGTGTGTCGCCGTTTACGGTAAGGGTGATCGCTTCGGACATCGCGATGCGAGATAGCGCCGATCAGGCGTGGCGCAAGTTCAGCAAGTGGCCGAGCGCGACAAGGCCGACGCCGATGATCGTCAGCACCGCTTCCTCGTACCCATGACCCACGGCGAGCGCGCCGCCCATGAAGCTGAGGCCCGTCATCGCGACCACGAAGGGCTTGGCCCGCCGGTGCCGCACCGCGCCGATGCCGATGGCAACGCCCGCGACAAGCGTTGCCAGGACGAGACCAATCTTGTGGATCACCGGATCAAGGAAAAATCCTGCTCCAAGGCCGAGGCCAGCCACCAGGACGATGCCCGCCACACAATGCAGCAGGCAGAGCGCCGACAACAGTACTCCGACACGGTCGAGCCGACCGCGAATCCAGGGGGCGAATTGCGCCATGGCCATGCATGTATGTAATGCTGTAACATTGCGCAAGGGTTTCGATGCTCCACCCGTCGTCGATACGGACCTTCTAGCCGCTTGCCATCGGCGTATCGGGGCGGGTAACCGGGGCGCATGGTCGCCAGCACAGCTATTTTCGCCAGACCGCCGGACGTGGCAAGCCGCGACCGGCCGCTGGCGCTGGCGAAGTGGTTGCTCGTCGTGGCGGCGCTCGTTCTCGTCATGGTCGCCGTGGGCGGCATCACGCGGCTGACCGAGAGCGGGCTGTCGATTACGCAGTGGAAGCCGGTGACCGGCACGATCCCGCCGCTCAGCCAAAGCGACTGGCAGGCGGAATTCGATCTATACAAGGCGACCGGCGAATATCGCAACGTCACCGGCCCTGCGGGAATGGACCTCGCCGCGTTCAAATTCATCTATTTCTGGGAGTGGTTTCACCGCTTGCTTGGCCGCGTTATCGGGCTCGCCTTCGCGCTTCCGCTCGCGTGGTTCTGGATGAAACGCGCCATACCGGCAGGCTACAAGCTGCGCCTCGTTGCGCTGCTGGCGCTGGGTGCGCTTCAGGGGGCATTCGGCTGGTTCATGGTCCGCTCGGGCCTTTCGGGCGAGATGACCGATGTCTCGCATTTCTGGCTTTCCATCCACTTGCTGACCGCGCTGTTCACGCTCGGCGGGCTTGTCTGGACCGCGCTGGACCTGCGGCAACTGGCGGCAGGCAATGCCCGGCCCGCGCGGCCGACAGGTCTTACGCTGGTCGTCGGCGCGGTACTGTTCGTGCAGCTCCTCCTCGGTGCATGGGTCGCCGGGCTGAATGCAGGACACGCCTCCAGCGACTGGCCGCTGATGAACGGAGCGTTCGTGCCCGAAGTGGACTGGTCGCACGGAGTGGCAGAGGCGTGGCTCTACAATCCCTTCTGGCTGCATTTCGTCCACCGATGGTGGGCGTGGGCTACCGTCGCCGCGCTCGTCGTTCTCGCCATCCGCACGAGGCCGCATCTGCGCGCCGCCTCCGCCGCGCTTCACGCAGCTTATGGCACGCAGGTTCTGCTCGGTATCGCGACCGTAGTGAGCGGGGTCGCGCTGTGGCTGGCGGTGGCGCACCAGCTCGCCGGCGCGCTGCTCGTCGCCGTCTTCGCATGGTGCGCGCACATCCTCGGCCGCCGTACGACGCGCGAAAGCCATTCGCTGACGGCAGTTCGATAACGCTTGAAACTGGAAGGTATCATTTTACCTCCCCGCTAACCCGCCCATTCGCTTGACTTTGCGCCGCTGAATCGACAAATGCGCGCTTTCGCTGCGGCGGAGCGCATGTCCCCCGACTCGCCTCCGCCACGCGGCACGCACACGAATTACGGGAAACGAAAGCCATGAAGGCTCTGAGCAAGACCACGCGGTCGATCAAGCCCGCGGAAGTCGAAAAGAAATGGCACCTGATCGACGCCGAAGGCCTCGTTGTCGGTCGCCTCGCCTCAATCATCGCCAATATCCTGCGCGGGAAGCACAAGCCGACTTACACCCCGCATGTCGATTGCGGCGACCACGTGATCGTCATCAATGCCGACAAGGTGAAGTTCACCGGCAACAAGGCTGCGAAGAAGATTTATTACAAGCACACCGGCTATCCGGGCGGGCTGAAGGAAACGACCGCGCAGAAAGTGCTGGATGGTCGCTTCCCCGAGCGCGTGCTGGAAAAGGCCGTGGAGCGCATGGTTCCGCGCGGCCCGCTGGGCCGTGCGCAGATGATGGCGCTGCACCTCTACAATGGCACCGAGCACCCGCATGACGGCCAGAAACCCGAAGTGCTCGACGTCGCCTCGATGAACCGCAAGAACAAGGTGTCCGCATAATGGCTACCGAAGAAACCAAGACCGCATCCGACCTCGCTGACCTGAAAGAAGTCGTGGATGACGTGCCTGCCGCAGACGCTTCCGCCACGGGCGAAAGCGAACCCGCCGCGCCGGCCATGCCGCTGCGCGAGCAGGAGCTCGACAAGGAAGGCCGCGCCTACGCGACCGGTCGCCGCAAGGATGCCACTGCGCGCGTCTGGCTGAAGCCCGGCACCGGTAAGATCACGGTCAACGGCCGCGACCAGGAAGTGTATTTCGCACGCCCGACGCTGCGCCTCGTCATCAACCAGCCCTTCGCCATATCCGAGCGTGAAGGCCAGTACGACATCGTCGCCACCGTTTCGGGTGGCGGCCTGTCGGGCCAGGCCGGCGCGGTGAAGCACGGCATCAGCCAGGCGCTAACGAAGTACGAACCCGCGCTGCGGGCGACCATCAAGGCCGCCGGCTTCCTCACCCGCGACAGCCGCGTGGTGGAGCGCAAGAAGTACGGCCGCGCAAAAGCCCGCCGCAGCTTCCAGTTCTCGAAGCGTTAAGTTTCGACACCAGTTTCCTCGACGGAGGAAAATGCGAAGGGCGGCCCCCACGAAGGGTCGCCCTTTTTGCTTTGCCGGGATCGAATCAGTGCTGGACGACGGGTTCCGCCAGCAACGCATCGACCTCGCTCAGCAGCCGCTCGATACTAAGCGGTTTTGCCAGGTAACCGCCCGCGCCCGCGCGGCGGATGTCGTCTTCGTCGCGCTTGCCGGCATAGGCGGTGATGGCGAGGATGGGGATGTGCCGGGTTTCAGGGTTTCGCTTGATCTTGCGAATCAGCTTGCGGCCAGAGACATGCGGCAGGTGGATGTCCATGGTGATGATGTCGGGGCGAAAATCGTCCACAGCGTTCATCACACGCGCGCCATCGTCCACGACCATCAGCTGATAGTCGCGCTGCTTGAAAACGGCCTCGTAGAACATGCGGTTCAACAAGTCGTCCTCGACGATCAGCACCTTCGTCGTCATCGCGTACGCAGTAATGCGGAAGGCAAGAGGTTCCGCATACAAAGCGTCGAGTTGCCTACATTTTCCGACAGATTGTGCCTAGTGCACGGGCGGGTCGGTTCTCGGCACCTGGTTGACGGGAGCGACGGGGTCGCCCGCCTCGCGTGGCGGCAGGGCGTTCTCCGGCACGTCATCGATCATCATGTCAGGCGTTTCAATATCTTCGAGGTTGCGCACGCACACCTCCAGCGTCTCGCCGTCCCATGTCAGCTCGTTATAGCTCGGCGGAGTGGAACGCACGCGCTGCGACAGCGTGCCCGCGCCGATCATGCGGACCTGCCCGTGCACCGTTTCCTCCATGATGTCGAAGGCATCGTGGACATGGCCGGACAGCACGGCGAGCACCGGGCGCTGCGCCAGTTCGTTGAGCGCCTTCTGCCCATGCCTGGTAAGCGCAGTTCCCTGGGTGCCGACCTCGCGCAAGGGGTGGTGGCAGGTAACAAGCGCGCGGGTGCCTTTCGGCAGCTCGTCGAGCGCTTTCAGGCATCGTTCGAGCGCGGCATCGGTCACCCAGCCTTTCGACCAGTTGAGCCGCGGCTGCCAGCGGCGCACCGTCTTCAGCGGCACAATGGCTAGGCCCGGCAGGTCGATCTCGCGCTCGACCTTGTCCGCCACCGCACGCAGCCGGCGATAGGGATCGAAGAACCGTTCGATCGGATTGAAATAGGGCATGTCGTGATTGCCGATTTCGACCGTCACCGGCACGTCGAGCGAGGCGATCCAGCGGGTTGCCGCTTCGAATTCGCGGTTCCGCGCGCGCATGGTGAGATCGCCGGTAATCGCCACGGCATCGGGCTCTTTCTCGGCAATTTCCTGAATCACCCAGTCGAGCGCGCGATTGTCCTCCAGCCCGAAATGAATGTCGGAAAGGTGGAAAAGGAGCTTGTTGTCAGCCATCGCGGCGGGTCGCTAGCAGGTCCACCGGGCATTCGGCCAGTTCGAAGCGCGTCGCGCTATCGACCGGGCATTCCTCGCCGTCGACCAGCACGCCGAATCCGCCGCCCTCGACGCTGGCCAGTGTCACGGCTTGCGTTTCGCCAAGCCTGTCATGCGGCCCGTCGCGAAATTCGCGCCGGGCGAGGGCAGTGAGCTGTTCGAGATATTCGCCTGTCGTTTCGGCGTGATAGGCATCGACCACCATCGCGCCGCCCTCCGGCGTCAACAGGATCAGCGGATATCCTTCGCGCCGCCCGAGGTCGGGATCGCTGCAGGCTAGGCGCGGCCCGGACAGCGTTTGCGCAAATGCCTCGCGCGCACCGCTCGCCATTTCTATCAGGCTGCCGTCGCGCATCGCCTCGCGCACATCGCCCCATGCCGTTCCCGGCCCCGCGAGCAGGCCGGCATAAGCAATGCCGCACGGTGCCTCGATCACCGCGGGCCGATGGCGAAAGGCCTGGCCGCATCCCACCGCATCGACGACATCGGGCCAGTCGGCATCGCCGAACAGGCGGTGATAGAGCAGGTTCATCGTGCCGCCGGGCAAGATCAGTATCGCGCCCGACCAGTCCCTCAGCGCACCCAGAAGGGCATTGACCGTCCCATCCCCCGCAAACACCGCGACGGTTTCGATACCGGCGCAATCGAGCAATGCGGGGGTCGGCAGTTCCTGCGCGGGAAAGACGGTGCGGTGGGCCACCGAAATGCCGCAGCGCCCTAAATGCGCGATGCACTCCTCCAGCGCCTCCGCCGTGTTGGAGCCGCTTTCTGCATTATTCACCAGCCAGATGCGGCGTTCCTCACCCATGTCTGCCCAACCCGCGGGGGGCGCGCACGGTTCCTGTCAGACGCGGCCCTTCACTATGGCCCAGGCGGCGATGCCGTTGACCAGCGAATAGCCGAAATACAACCACACCCAATGCACCAGCCCTGCAACGGCCGCATAGAGCGCACCGCAGAGCAGGACGAATTCGAGCGAAAGGCTGGACAAACGGATTACCTGCAAGCCGCCGGGCGAGGCATCGCGCATCATCGCGTGCCCGCTTTCGAGCACGGCGCGATGCCAAGCAAAATTGCCCATGCCGAGCAGGAAAGCGAGCGCGATGGCCATGATTCGCGATTGTGCAGCACCGCCCGCCGCAGGGCAATGCGCGCTTCGTGGAGCGGGGAATGGCGTTCGTCGGTGGAGATATCCGCTGGTCGGGACATTTTACACACCAATCGACCCGGTGCGGCGCAACAATTCAAACGCGCCTACCTCTGTAATCGCACCGTGGCCGTTCCAGTCCCACCGGCTGCGGTGCAACCCTCCCATGGGACGGGGAGAGGACAGAAGGAGGAAAGCGGACATGAAAAACGCAACCACCCTGGCCTTGGCCCTCGCCGTCACCGGCCTTGTCACCGCCCCGGCATTCGCGGCAGACCCCGAGCTCGAAGTGCGCGCAAGCGTCTCCTGGCAGGATCTCGACCTTTCGACCGAACAGGGCGTCGAGACGCTCGACCGGCGGATCGACCGCGCCGCGCGCCGCGTGTGCGCATTCGACATGCAGGATACCGGCACCCGTATCCGCAGCCGCGGTGCGCGCGAATGCTATGCCAGGGCCCGCGAGAGCGCACAGGCGCGCTTTGTCTCTCTGGTCGAGGATAGTCGCCGCGGCGGCTGACGCCAGCGACGATCCATTGGAAAGGGCGCCGCTACCGGCGCCCTTTTTCGTTTCTTCGATGCGTTGCGCAAATCAGCGCCCGGCCATCGCCTTGACTCTCTTGAGATAGGTCCGCCCGATACGCAGCTCGTCGCCGTCTCGCAATTCGGCGCACCACACGCCCAGCCCCTCGTGTTTCAACCCGCGGATGATATCGCGGCGCAGGATGGTCGAGCGGTGGATGCGGATAAACCTGTCGGGATCGAGCTTCTCTTCCAGCCCGGCAATCGTCTGCAGCAAGAGATAGCTGTTTTCGCCGACATACAGGCGGACATAATCGCGCTCGGCGTCGATTCGGAAAACCTGGCTTGCCTCGATGCGCAGCAATTCCGAGCGATGCGGCACCCAGAACTCGGTGAGCCACTGGCTGTCCGCTTCCGTGCCAGTCTCCGACGCCTCGCCCCGCCGCGCGAGGGCGCGCTCGATGGCGCGCTGCAGCCGGTCGGCGCCCACAGGCTTCAGGACATAGTCGATCGCCTCGAGATCGAAGGCCTCGACAGCGAAATTCTCATGCGCGGTGACGAAGATGACGGCGGGCTGGCGGTCCTGCTCGCGCGCTGCCCTGGCGACCTCCAGCCCGTCCATGCCGGGCATTGTCATGTCCAGCAGCAGCAGGTCGGGCGAAAGCTTGTCCGCCAGCCGCAGCGCCGATTCGCCGTCGCTAGCCGTGCCGATCACAGTCAGTTGCGGGATTTCGGCGCACAGCACCTGCATCCGCTCGATGGCGAGCGGCTCGTCGTCGACGATAAGCGTGCGCAGGCTTTCCCCCTCCCGATCGTCCTGAGCTTGTCGAAAGGTCACGCTGCTTCGACTTCCCGTACGCGGCGCAGCGGAAGGCGGAGGTGCGTGACGAAACCGTCGGGCGAATGGCCCGACGCTACCGTCGCATCCTTGCCGAAGCGCGCTTCCAGCCGTTCGTTCACATTGTTGAGACCGATGCCGAAACCGGGACGGATATCCTCGCGATTGGCCGCGCTGTCGCCAGTGTCGGAGACGCTGACCACCAGCCGCCCATATTCCTCGCGTGCAGCCAGGCGAATAGTCACCTGCCCGCTCGATGGGGCGACCGCGTGCTTGACCGAGTTCTCGACAAGCGGCTGCAGGATCATGCCCGGCACGAGCGCCGTCTCCAGTTCGGCCGGAATGTCGTACTCGGCGACCAGCCGCAGCGGGAATCGCACCGCCTCGATATCGAGATAGAGCTTCTGCAAGGCGATTTCGTCGCGCAGCATGACATCGGATGTAGGATCGTCAGCCAGGCTGCGGCGATAGAAGGTGCTGAGCATCTGGATCATCCGCTCCGCGCCTTGCGTTTTGCCCGTCAGCACCAGGGCTGAAAGCGAATTCAACGTGTTGAACAGGAAATGCGGGTTCACCTGGTAGCGCAAGGATCGCAGTTCGGCAGCCTTGGCGGCGTTGCGGAACTTCTGCTCCCGCCGCTCCGCTGCGCGCGCCTTTTCGCCGGTCAGCAATGCAAGATAGAGCGCGCACCACGCGAGCAGCACGAAATAGCGCGAAAAGCCGATCTCGATGATTTGCTGCTGCGCGGTCGGCGTCATGATATCGGTGAGGACCGACATCGCCGGATTTTCGCGATCCTCCGGGTCGATCTCGAGCGATTCGGCGGATTCGACTATGACCTTTTCGCTGATTGTCGCCATGGCATCGGCAAAGATGACACGGTTGGCCTGCGCGCTCAGCAGGGCGGCGGGCAGCGCGAACAGCAGCGCGGCAGCGATCTTGGCCCACAGCGCACGATCGTCGAACGGGCGCAGCATCACCCACAGGCCAAGCGTGATGACGATGGAAACGAGGATCGAGAGGATGCGCGGCGTCGTGGTGTCGACCAGGTCCTGCATGCCGAGCAATTCGGCGCGCAGGGCGACGATCACGAAATAGGTCGCCCACAGGCCGATGATCGAGAAGATCACCGTCTTGAACGGAACGTGGTCCACCACGCGCTCTGCCTGCGCATTGTTCATGACACAGCCGTAGCGGGTGTTTTCGCCTGCAACCAGTGGCGCATCGGGTGCCGGTCGGCGGGAGTCGGACGCTGGTCGATCAATCGCGCCTCACACCTTGAGCAGGCCCTCCTCGCGGATTTTCTCGCGCCAGTGCAGTGGGGCGAGGGTGTGGACGTTGTTGCCCTCGCTATCGACCGCCACCGTTACCGGCATGTCCTTCACGGTGAACTCGTAGATCGCCTCCATGCCGAGATCCTCGAAAGCGACGACCTTCGCTTGCTTGATCGCGCGCGCCACCAGGTATGCCGCGCCGCCCGTCGCCATGAGGTACGCGACCTTGAAGCGACTGATGACTTCGACCGCGTCGTGTCCGCGCTCCGCCTTGCCGATCATCGCAAGGAGGCCGAGATCGAGCATCATCTCGGTAAATTCGTCCATCCGCGTCGCCGTGGTGGGGCCTGCGGGGCCAACCACCTCGCCCATCACCGGGTCGACCGGGCCGACATAATAAATAGCGCGTCCCTTGAACCGGACGGGCAATTCCTCGCCGCGCCCCATCATGTCGTGGATGCGCTTGTGCGCCGCGTCGCGTCCGGTGAGCATCGCGCCATTCAGCAGTAGGCGGTCGCCGTTTTTCCAGCTCGCCACTTCCTCGGGCGTGAGGTTGTCGAGATCGACCCGCCTGGCTTCTGCGTCAGGCTGCCACTGCACGTCAGGCCATTTGTCCAGATCGGGCTGATCGAGATAGGCCGGACCGTTGCCGTCCATCACCAGATGCGCATGGCGCGTGGCGGCGCAGTTGGGGATCATCCCAACGGGCTTGCCCGCCGCGTGGCACGGCCAGTCGAGGATTTTCACGTCGAGCACGGTGGAAAGCCCGCCCAGCCCCTGCGCCCCGATGCCCTGCGCGTTGACCGCGTCGAATATGTCGATCCGCAGCTGCTCGATGTCGTTCTCAGCCCCGCGCGCCTTGAGCTGCGCCATGTCGATCGGGTCCATCAGGCTTTGCTTGGCGAGTTTCAGGCAATGTTCCGCCGTGCCGCCGATGCCGATGCCGAGCATGCCGGGCGGGCACCAGCCCGCGCCCATGCTGGGCAGTTGCTCGACAACCCAGTCGACGATGTTGTCGGACGGGTTCATCATCTTGAACTTCGACTTGTTCTCGCTGCCTCCGCCTTTCGCCGCGACGTCGATTCCGACTGTGTCGCCCGGCACCATCTCCACGCTCAGCACGCAAGGCGTGTTGTCGAGCGTGTTGCGGCGGGTGAAGGCGGGATCGGCAAGGATGCTGGCTCGCAGCTTGTTGTCGGGATGGTTGTAAGCCTGCCGCACGCCTTCGTCGACGACCTCCTGCAGGCTCCGCTCGCTCTTCAGCCGGCAGTTCTGGCCCCATTTCAGGAAGACGTTGACGATGCCCGTATCCTGGCAGATCGGCCGGTGCCCTTCGGCGCACATGCGGCTGTTCGTCAGGATCTGCGCGATAGCATCCTTTGCCGCCGGACCCTGCTCCGCCTCGTAGGCTTCGCCGAGCGCGGTGATGTAATCCATCGGGTGGTAATACGAAATATACTGCAGCGCATCGGCGATCGTTTCGATCAGGTGGTCCTCGCGGATGGTAATCATGTCGCTCATCGCCTCGGCGCTCCTCTTGGTCGATTGGCCCATAGGCTTTGCCGATGGCCGGGGTCAAAGCCCTTGGCGCATCGGGCCGCACGCCGTAAGGACCGCTCCCGCCATTCCTGCCGACGAGAGATGACACAGTGACCACGCTCGACCCCCTCGACGCCGCCGAAGCCGCGAACATCGCGCCCAATCCCGCGCGCCGCGCGATGATCGACAGCCAGCTACGCACCAGCGGAGTGAACGAACCCTTCGTGCTCAAGCGCATGGGACAGGTCGCGCGCGAGGATTTCGTGCCCGCCGCCTCGAAAGCGCGCGCTTACATGGATCGCGCAATCAGGCTGGACAAAGGTGGCTGGCTGCCCGCACCGGTGGTGCAGGGCAAGATGCTGGAAGAAGCCAACCCCCAGGGCGACGAGCTTGCCATCGTGGTCGATGGCGGATCGGGATACCTCGCCGAATTGCTGCGCCCGCTGGTGGGCGAGCTGGTCGTGCTCACGCCCGAAGATGCGCTCGGCAAGGGTAAGGCGGGAAAAGGCGCAACGCTGCTGGTGGTGGACGGCGCGGTCGAGGAAATTCCCGTCGCGCTGGCGAAGCGGCTTCAAGACGGCGCGCGCATCGTCACCGGTGTCGCCGAGAAGGGCGTCACCCGCATCGCAGTGGGCCGCAAGGGTACGGGCGGCGTATCGCTCTTTCCGGTTTACGACACCGGCATTCCGCAAATTCACGCCTTCGACAAGGCAACCGGCTGGAGCTTCTGACATGCAGCTCGCGCGTCTGGCCGCCGCCCTGCTGGCGGGTGCGAGCCTCGTCGCTTCGCCCGTATCGGCAGAGACGCTGAAAGAAGCCTTGTTGCGCGCCTATCTCGCTAATCCGACGCTCTCCGCCGCGCGGGCGCAGCTGCGTGCGACGGACGAGCTGGTGCCGATCCAGCGCGCGAACGGCCTGCCCTCGGTCGATGCCAGCGCGACCTATTCCGAACTTTTGATACAGAGCACACCGTCTGTCGTCTCGCCCGAGCGGCGGCTGGGGGCGGGGATCGACCTCGCCGTGCCGATCTATCGCGGCGGCGCGGTGAAGAACGGCATTCGCGCGGCGGAAAACCGCGTCGAGGCGGGCCGCGCCGATTTGCGCGGCGTGGAGAGCTTCATTTTCACGCAGGTCGTAGCGGCTTACATGGATGTGATCCTCAACGAAGCCATCGTCGCGCTGTCGCGCAACAATGTCGATGTGCTCGCCATCAATGTCGAGGCGACAAGCGACCGCTTCCAGATCGGCGACCTCACGCGCACCGATGTCGCGCAGTCCGAAAGCCGGCTGGCGCTGGCGCGCGGCGACTTGCAGAGCGCCGAAGCGAATCTGGTCGAGGCGCGCGAACGCTATATCCAGTTTACCGGTGGCCCGCCGACGGACCTGCAACCGCCGCCACCGCTCCCCGGCCTGCCCGCCACGCCGGACGATGCGGTAGATATCGCGCTCGACAACAATCCCGACCTCATCGCCGCGCGTGAGCGAGCCGATGCGGCTGGCTTCGATATCGACGTAGCGGGCTCGGGCCGGCTGCCGAGTGTCAGTGTGTTCACCGGCACCGATTACAGCAATTTCCTCGGCTCGCTGCCGCAAGGCGACAATAGCGGGATCGACGTGACCGCGGGCGTGCAGCTTAACGTGCCACTGTTTCAGGGCGGGCGCGTCGCGGCGCAGCAACGGCAGGCGACGGCTCAGGCGCAGGCTGCGCTGGAAGACGTTATCGCGGTTGAGCGCGATGTCATCGCGCAGGTCCGCGCGGCCTTTTCCAGCTGGCGTGCCGCGAATGCGATCATCCAGTCGAGCCAGTCCGCGGTCGATGCCGCAGCGCTCAGTCTCGAGGGCGTGCGGGCGGAAAACAGCGTCGGCAACCGTACGGTGCTCGATATCCTCGACGCGCAGCAGGAACTGCTTCGCGCACAGGTCCAGCTCGTCACCGCACGGCGCAACGCCTATGTCGCGGGCTTCTCGCTGCTCGCCGCGATGGGCCGGGCCGAGGCGCGTGATCTCGGGCTGGAAGATGCCGGGCCACTTTACGATCCGGTCGCCAATTACGACCGTGTGCGCACGATCATCTGGGACTGGCAGCGCGACCCCGATCCGGTCGCCGTAGGCACGCGCACCGTTGACATCCCCGCGCAGGACGGGGACATTCGCGAGGACGCGCCGGTACTCGATCCGGCCATCGCAACGCCAATGGGGACGACGGAGTACTGATGCGGCAGGAAGGCGAACCGTCGGTCGAGGAAATTCTCGAATCGATCAAGCGGGTTATGGAACGCGACGACCGCGCCGCCAGCACATTCGTGCAACGCGACGCCGCGACTCGCCCCGCCGAACCGCAGGACGAGCCGAGCGCCTTTGCGATGGACCCGGCGGACGATGAAGAGGCCGACGAGATCCTCGACCTGGGCGAAGCAGGATCGCCGCTGGAAGACGATGTCGACGCAACCCTGACCAATGACGATGCGGCGCAGGCCATGCGCCAGTCGCTTGCCGCGCTCGCCATGCTGTCCGAACCGCCGGCCCGCCCGCAGATCGTGCGGCAGGGCGAGACCTCGCTGGAAGGCATGGTGCGCGAAATGCTGCGCCCGATGCTGGCGCAATGGCTCGATGCGAACCTGCCCGACACGGTCGAACGGCTGGTCAAGGCGGAAATCGCGCGGATCGCGGGCAAGAAGCGCTGAACACTCCGAGAGACATTGAAAAGGCCGAACGCGCGCTCGCCAAGATCGGCGGCGATGCGATCGAGCGGCACATTTTCTTGTGCGCGGTGTCGGAGAAGCAGAAATGCTGCGACCGCGCGACGGGCGAAGTCGCTTGGAAATACCTTAAGCGCCGACTCAAAGAACTCGGCTTGGCAGGGCACGGTGGCGTGCAGCGGACCAAGGCCGATTGTCTGCAGATCTGCGAGGCTGGTCCCATCGCGGTCGTCTGGCCGGACCGCGTCTGGTATCACTCCTGCACGTCGGAAGTGCTTGAGCGGATCATCCAGGAGCACCTGATCGCCGGCTTGCCGGTCGAGGACTACCGGCTCACTCCCGCCAAGTAGCTAGTCGCGCCAGCCGATCTTGCGCCGGTCGCGAGGCTTTTTGCGCACCCCGTCGTCTTCGCCCAAGCCTTCGAGCGAATTGTCGACCGAGGCGTCGTGCCCCGTACCGTTGGACAGGAAAACCAGCCCCATGAGCGCGCTCATCAGCAGCATGGAAAGCCCGATCCCGAGCGCTGTCGCGATAAAAAAATGCGCGCTCACATCCTCGGCATTGGTGTAGATGATGGTCATGGCGACGATCACCGTGCCGAGCGTGATGAGAAACATCAGCCGCATCAGCCGCCGGTAGCGCGCCCAGGCATGTGCGGCCTTTTCCGGATCGTCGAGGGGGGACTTGTCGCTCATCGCGTGCCGACATGGCCCTTGCCGGTGCGCCGCGCAATTACATTCGGGGAGGCGGCATTTGCGCAAGCGCCCCGCTTCGTGGCATTATGACGCAACTGAGGAGGCCCGCCAATGTCCATCGCCGCCATCGTCGACAATCGCGATCCCACGATCATTTCCTGCACCCCGCAAGACAGCGTGCAGCTTGCCGCAAGCTTGCTCACGGAGAAGCGCATCGGCGCGCTGCCCGTGCTCGACGGCGAGAGGGTGGCAGGCATCTTTTCGGAGCGCGACCTGCTTTATTGCGTCGCCAAGGAAGGCGCGGCAGTGCTGACGCGCGCTGTTGCCGAAGTGATGACTTCGCCCGCCATCACAATCGCGCGCGATGCCGATGTGCTCTCCGCGCTATCGCTGATGACCAAGCGCCGCATTCGCCACCTGCCGGTGGTGGAAGGCGAGCGGCTGGTGGGCTTTGTTTCCATCGGCGATCTCGTCAAATACCGGATGGACCGGATCGAGTCCGAAGCGCAGCAGATGCGCGATTACATCACCACGGCTTGAGGGCGCGCCCCGCGCTCACTACATCGCCTGCATGGCCACGATGCTCACCCTTAGCGAAAATGCCGCCGCGCGCGTCGCCACGATTGCCGCGAAGCAGGGCAAGCCCGCCGTGCTGCGCCTCTCGGTCGAAGGCGGGGGCTGCTCGGGCTTCCAGTACAAGTTCGACCTCGGCGAGCCTGAGGGCGAGGATTCGGTGAGCGAGACGGATGGGGTGAAGCTGGTCGTCGACCCGGTCAGCCTTGACCTGGTCGCCGGAAGCACGGTGGATTTTGTCGAATCGCTGGGCGGTGCGGCCTTCCGCGTCGAAAACCCCAATGCCGCCGCAGGTTGCGGTTGCGGATCGAGTTTCGGTATCTAAAGTCTACGGCGTGAAAATCGCCAGCTTCAACATCAACGGCATCAAGGCGCGCCTGCCGCGCCTGAAGGAGTGGCTCGCGGAAACGCGTCCCTCCGTTGCCTGCCTGCAGGAAATCAAGACGCAGGACGAAGGCTTTCCCGCGGCCGAGTTCGAGGAACTGGACTATCACGCGATCTGGCACGGGCAGAAGAGCTTCAACGGGGTCGCCATCCTGACCGACGGTGGTGCGGCAGAAGAACCGAGCAAGGGTTTGCCCGGCAACCCGGATGATGACCAGGCGCGCTTCATCGAATGCGTATTTGGCGGCGTTCGCGTGGTGAATATCTACCTCCCGAATGGCAATCCGCAGCCGGGACCGAAATTCGACTACAAGCTCGCGTGGATGGAACGGCTGCGCGCGCGGATGCAGGATATTCTCGCCAGCGAACAGCCCGCCGTCGTCGTGGGCGATTTCAACGTCATACCGCACGATCGGGATGTCTGGTCAGTGAAGGCGATGGCAAACGATGCGCTAATGCAACCCGAATCGCGCGATGCCTATTTCCGCCTGCTCGGCGACGGCTGGACCGATGCGCTCGGCACGCTGAACCCGCGCGGCGGGGTGTGGACATTCTGGGATTACCAGGCGGGCGCATGGCAGCGCGACCACGGCTTCCGCATCGACCACCTGCTTCTTTCGCCCGAATGCGCAGACCGGATGGTGGCCGCAGGCGTCGATAAGGAGCACCGCGGCCGCGAAAAGGCCAGCGACCACGCGCCTGTCTGGGTGGAGTTGAGGTAGTCTGTTTTGTGCGAGCGCCTCCGCGCTCGCATCCTCGGTGCTGTTCGCTCCGCTATGCAACGCGGCACCTCTGCGGTCGCGCAGTCGCGCTTAGTCGGTCGCTTGCCGCGACCGAGGCTAGCGATCCCTATTAGCATGGGCGCGTTAGCGCTTGCCTACACGTTTAGCGAGGATGAAGCCGCGGACGCTGCTTCACCAACAGACTTACCTATAGAATATGTGCCGATTGATTGTCGCGCGCGCGGTCATGCGACCGGCCCAGCCCGGTCGGACATGGGTGGCGTGGAAATAGAGCGCGTCGTCCACTTCGCTTTCCCATAGATCGCCATGGGCGATGCGAGCGATGGCGCGGGCGCGCTCCCATGCGGCGGTGCCGGTGCGCGGCTGCGGGATGCGGCCGCCGCGCACGAAGGAGAATTGCGAACGCTGCGTCACCACAGAACAATAATCATCGGGAAAGGTGCGGCTTTCGGCACGGTTCACGATCACGCGGGCCACGGCAAGCTGGCCGTCGAGCGGTTCGCCGCGCGATTCGAAATACACGGCCTGCGCAAGGCACATGACCTGCGGCGACAGCGCGGTGTCGGTGTCGACCTGCGTCACCAGTTGGCGCAGCGTTTCCGCATCGTAGCTGTCGGTTTCGTCCAGCGATTCGGCCTCTGCCGGGGTGTCCTGTACCGTCTCGCTGGCGACGAACCGGACTTGCGGCTTGGCAGCGGCTGCGGGTAGCTGGATTTCGGTTGGGGCCGTTTCGGGATCCGTGATCCCCGCCCGGTCCTGGGCGAAAGCCCCGCTACCGGCGGCAGCAAAGGAAGTGGCAAAAAGTGTCGTCGCCAGAGCAGCTGCCCCGGCGCGTTTCCAGGTAAAAGTCATCGATCCCGTTACTCACGGCGGTGAGGCGCCATTAGCAGGCCTGCGGTTAGCGATCGTTCGCCAATTCCGCGCTACGTCCAAGTGGACCTGCCGGCGACCTCCCCGTCTGCGCGCTGCCTTACACCGCCGCAATGCGGTGCATGGCAACCTACGCTTTTCGGAAAGTCGAGCGCCAGATAGTTTCACGCGAAATTATGTCAACCTGCATAGGTATCCGCGCCGATGAAGCGTTCGGGATTCACGATGTCGAGCTCTAGGATCCAGAGATCGTCGTCCTGCCGACCGCGCCGGGCCGTGTACTCGTTGAAATCATAAGGATTTTCAGCATCCTGCTCGCGGGACAGCACCCATGTGCGTGTGCCATCGAGCTGCGGCATGCGCTCGTAAGAGCGCGCATTCGTGCCATTTTCGCAACAGATGACCATCAATGTCCCGGCATCGCGCTCGCCTTTCGAAAGTACGGTGGCGAAGCCACCTTCGGCCTGAACGGCACGGATCAGGCCGTTCACTTCGAGATGTGCGGGGATGCGGGTCTCCATCTCGCGGCTCAGTTCCGGTACCCAGCAAGGCCAGAGAGCGCGATATGCGAGCGCATGAAGGTGCCTGTCCCGCGCCCGATCTCTTCGCCCTCCTGGTCTACGAGATGCGCCTCGGCGATGAAAACGCGCCGCTTGCCGCTCACCCAGCGGCCTTCCGCCGTCACCTTTCCGCTGCGGAGCGGTTTGGTGAAATGCAGGTTGAAGCCGGTGGTGAGCAGAAACCGGTCCGAGACCAGCGAGTTGGCGGCGTAGAAAGCCGCATCGTCGAGCATCTTGAAATAGAGCGTGCCGTGCGTCGCCCCCGCCGCATGGAAGAAATCCTCTCGCGTTTCGAAGGTGATCCGCGCGCGGCCCGCTTCGGTAATCGCGAGCTGCGAGGCGAACAGCGCGTTGACCGGCGCCACGGCGTAGAGGTTTTCCAGCGCGCGGAAATGCGCAGCCTCGCCCGCCTTGTCGGCTGGCAATCCTGCGTCAGGCGGCGTCACGATCCGTCACGTTGGTGAGCAGGCTGTAAAGCGCCTCCGCATCAGAAGCGTCGACCAGCGCATCGTGCATCCGATCGTCGCGGACGAGGCGACTGACCTCGGCCAGCGCATGCAGATGCATCGCACCGCAATTCTCCGGAGAAAGGAGACCGATGACAAGGTCGACCGGCAATCCGTCGGCGGCATCAAAGGCCACAGGCTTGTCGAGCCGGAGCACGGCAGCGATCGGGCGGCGCGTACCGGTGACGCGCGCATGCGGTATGGCGACGCCGCGCCCGAAGCCGGTGCTGCCCAGCCGCTCCCGCTCTTCCAGCGATTCGAGGATCGAAACGGCATCAAGATCCCAAGCCGCGGCGAACACATCGGCCACCTGCTGCAGGATTTCGGCTTTCGAAACCGCCTGCGACAATGCGACCGATTCGGGTTTCAGGACAAAATTCGGCGTCATCTCTTCTACAAATAACAGGCTCGCAGCCCGTCACTGCGTCGAAAGCGACACAATGTGGCGGGGGCTGGATTGGTGTGGCACGCGCTTCGGCGCGCTGGCGCCGGTCAGGATGGTTCGACCCACCCGATCGATCCGTCGTCGCGGCGATAGACCATATTATGCCGCCCGGTGCCAGCATTTTTGAAGAACAGCGCGTTGGTGTGGCGCAGGTCGAGCAGCATCACTGCGTCAGACACACTGACTTCGGGCACATCGATTCGCGTTTCGGCGATAACAGGCGGTGCATCCTCGCGCGCTTCTTCGGTATTGGACTCTTCGCCCGCAAAGATAGTGTAGGCCGCTTCCTCTTCCTTCGCGGCATGCTGGCTCTGCTCGTGCCGGTCCTTCAGCCGTCGCTTGTAGCGCCGCAGCTGCTTTTCGATCTTCTCGGCCGCCTGGTCGAATGCCTGGTGCGCTTCATGGGCCTGTCCGTGGCTCTTGAGGATGAGGCCGTGATTGACGTGCAGGACGATATCGGCGGCAAAAGAGTTCGCCGGCGCTTTCCCGAATGTCACCGTGGAAGAAATCGCGCGGCTGAAATGCTTGTCGACAATGGTCCCGAGACGGTCCGATGCATGTTCCTGCAAGGCGGCTCCGGTATCGACCTGGTGTCCCGACACGCGAATATCCATGGGCGGCTACTCCTTCCTCTTATGGTGTGCCGCCAATGTGGGACCGATGGGTCACGCAGTCCAGAGGGGAATCGCCATGCTTTCGAGGAAAGCACGGTGCTTCGCCAGTTCCTCGGCGCTGACCGCGTGCGGGCGCGGGGCCCGGTATTCGCCGATTCTGGGCCGGAAAACAGCGGTTTGCACCGTCTCCTCGCCGCTGCTGTCAACCGCAAGCTGCAGGCCGATCTGCCGCCCGCCGGTTAGCTCGACATAGACCTGCGCCAACAATTCCGCGTCGAGCAGTGCCCCATGCAGGACGCGGTGAGAGCGGTCGACTCCATAGCGGCTGCACAGCGCATCGAGCGAATGCTTGGCCCCTGGATGGCGGCGGCGGGCGATGGCGAGTGTGTCCACCATCC
>JBARVT010000202.1:0-2272 GCA_049646405.1 Alteraurantiacibacter sp. | reverse complement strand
CACCACTTACGATATCCTGCGGATGAAGGGCGTGAAACTGGGCAAAAAGGATTTCCTTGGTCGGCTGCCGATCATGCGCCGCTGACCCACTGCGAAAGGTTTTTCGTCGCTAACGAACGCGATCCATCTCCAGCCGCTGACAGGGCAAACTTCTGAACGCAGTGGAGACACCCATGGAAGTCATAGGATACGGCACGAAAACCGCGAGCCACTCATGCCATCGCTCATGAGCGCAAAGTGGTGAAGATCGAGGCCGACATCGACATTGCCCTGCTCGTCCGCTTGGATGTGGTGTCCAGACGGGCGCCGGGGCCGTGCTGCGCACCGCCAGCCCGCCGGCGGGATCGAGCCTGCTCATATAGGGTGTCGGCAGCGTCGGCATGTCCGCGATATCAAGCTTTATGAGGATGACCGCTTCCCGTTCGACCGGTTGATCGCGAGATACCCGTTCGACAAGATCGACGAGGCGGTTGCCGACCTGCATTGATGGCAAAGTGGTAAAACCGGTTCTGATGGCGAAGGACGGCTAACGCACCCGGCGGGCAAACCAGATCGTGTGATGCGGCCCCTTGTTATTGGGCCGCGCCCGCACGGTCTGCACATCGACATGCAGACCTGAGTCCTTTAACCGGCCGGTAAACTTGTGATCCGGCGCGGCGGACCAGATCGCCAGCAACCCGCCGACAGTCAGGGCGTCGCGCATCCGTCCGATACCGGTGCGGGTGTAAAGCCGCTCGTTCCCGTCGCGGACGATGCCGTCGGGGCCGTTATCCACATCCATCAGAATCGCGTCATAGCGCGACGTGGTGCCGTCCACCGCGTCGTCTACCAGCGCGGCAACATCGGCGATGACGACCTCGCCGCGCGGGTCGCCAAGCGATTCGCCGGTCAGATGCGCGAGCGGCCCCCTCGCCCAGTCGAGGATTTCCGGCACGACTTCGGCCACCGTCACGCTGCCATCGTGGATCGTTTCCAGAGCCGCGCGATAGGTGAACCCCATGCCATAACCGCCGATCAATATGCGCGGCGCGGACACCTCGAGCCGCTCCAGCGTCAGCCTTGCAAGCTGTTCCTCGCTGAACTGCATGCGCGTGCCCATCAGCTCGTCGCGGCCAAGCATTATGATATGGTCGCGCCCGTGACTTACCAGCGTCAGCGTGTCGCCGCCGGGGATCTGCGCCGTGGCGATTTCCTCACGCGGCAGCATCGTCGTCCTCCCCGCCGCGCTTCGGGATCAGCAACCGCGCAATCGCGCCCCTGCGGTCCTCGCGATTGGCTAGCGTGAACGACCCGCCCAGCGCGCGCGAAAGGTTGGTCGCAAGCCGCAGGCCAAGGCTGTTGGCTTGCTCCAGCGCGAACCCTTCCGGCAGTCCCGCGCCCTCGTCCTGTATGCAGATGATGTAGCTTTCCTCATCCTCGCTTTCGACGAGCGTCACTTCGAGCGGGCCCGAGGCATCGCCTGCATAGGCATGTTCGATGGAGTTGCTCACTGCCTCGGCCACGACGAGCGCGGTCGGAACGGCGCTTTCGGTTGGCAGTTGGCCGCGGGCCGGCGCGTCGAAGCGATAGGCAATATCCTCGCCACCCGACATTTCGAGCGTATCGCGCACGATGCGGTCAATATATTTCGCCAGCGAGAGCTGCGCGCCATCCGCGCTGTAGAGCGTACGCTGCAACCGCCCGACAAGGCCGAGCCTGCGCGATGCATCGCTCAGCGCAGCGCGCCCTTCCTTTACCACCATCCCGCGTTGCTGCAGGCTGAGGATGGAGGCCATCATTTGCAGATTGTTTCCCACGCGGTGCTGCAATTCCTTGAACAGCATCTCCCGCGTGCTGGCGAGTTCGCTGCTGCGCTGCTGCTCGATGGCGAGACGGGCGTTGGCGATCTGCATCCAGTGGACGAGCGCGATGTCGACGACGACGATCGCCACGAAGAAACCGAGCGCCACGGCAGCGCGGTAGTTCAGTCCGAAACTGTCTAGCGGCGGGATGAAGAAAAACCAGCTCATCAGCCCGCACAGGATTGCGGTCAGCGTTCCGGGTCCGACGCCGAAGAAGAAGGCGGTCAGGATGACCGGCGGGAAAAAGGTGATGTAGGGAAAGCCGTCTGGCAAGGCATCGCCCACCGCCCAGCGCGACCATAGGCCTGCAAGGCTCGCCAGTACGGCGACGACATAGCCCAGCCACAATCGATCCCGCGCCAGCGGCAGGCGTTGCAGGAACGTCAGGCTGCCCGGGGGCAGGTCACGAAGGGCTTTGAACATTCCCTCTC
>JBARVT010000201.1:0-14258 GCA_049646405.1 Alteraurantiacibacter sp. | reverse complement strand
GGTTATCGAGCTTCTCCTGACTGATCGCGCCGAGCAAGTATCCCATGCGGTCCGATTCCATCATCAGCGCAAGATCGAGCGCGCCAGTCGGCACGACCTCCACGTAATTGGTGCGATCGTACCAGGTGGAACCGTTGGTGGGGGTGGAGCCCGCGTTTTCCAGCGGCACGTCGAAACTTTCGACATTCTCGCTGCCGCCGAACATCAAATGTTCGAACAGATGCGCAAAGCCCGTGCGCCCGCGCGGTTCATGCTTCGATCCGACGCGGTAATAGGTGGTGACGCCGACGATCGGGCTCTTGCGATCGGTGTGGACGACCACTTCCAGCCCGTTGTCGAGCGTGAAGGTTTCGTAGGGAATGTCGATTTCGGCGATCAGCTCGTCCAGGCTGGCGGGCGCTGGATCGACATTAGCTGTTTCGGTGACCGTCAGCGGCGGAGCTTCTGCTATGGCGGCGGTACACCCGGCAACGGCGATGGCGGCGGTGGCGGGGAGTAGCGAGCGAAGCGCGGTGCGGAGTCTCATGGACGCGACTGTTAGCACGCCTTGTCGCCGATGGAAGGCCATTCAGCACAGCGGTTTGCGCGACCAGCCGGCGAAGGTTGCGGCGTCGTTCTGTCACTGCGCTCACCGCTACGCCTGCCTTGACGATGCGGCTGTTCCCGCTCGCGGCGTGCCGCGCAGATTCTCCTCGGCAGGATAGCGGATGGCAATGCGCAAACGGCTCGCAGCGCGCGCGTCCAAGCCTGTCAGAGTGGCGATGCGCAGGGCCAGTTCGGCATTGTCGCAGCGGATGAGCAGCGTGCGATCGCTGTCGAGCAGATCGGCGAGCGGGTCTTGCATAACAAGTCGCCCCTCGCACAGCAGCCCGGCATGGTCGGCGACTTGTTCAACCTCGCCGAGCAAGTGGCTGGAGACCAAAACGGTCGCGCCGGTGCGATCCGGCAGCTCGCGGGCCAGCCTGCGTATTTCGGCAACGCCTTCGGGTTCGAGGCCGATGTTTCCGTCATCGCCCCTGCCGATCCCAATGTGGTGCCAGGACTGGCTAGGGCGACGGAATTGCGCCACACATCAGTCGCTCGACGAGAATGCGATTATCGCCGTCGAACGCACTTGTGTTGCGGTAATGCAACACTATCTGTGAGGGGTCATTCCGAAGGAGACCATACAGGGCCATGAATCTCGACAAGTTTACCGATCGCGCGCGCGGCTTCCTGCAGAGCGCGCAAACCGTCGCCATCCGCAATTCGCACCAGCGCATCGCACCCGAGCATATCCTGAAGGCGCTGCTCGAGGATAGCGAGGGGATGGCCGCGGGCCTAATCCAGCGTGCAGGCGGCAATCCGGGCCGCGCGGTGCAGGAAGTGGACGCGCTGCTGGCGAAGACGCCTGCGGTCAGCGGCGGCGGAGCGCAGGCGACGCCGGGGCTCGACAACGATACTGTGCGCATCCTCGATCAGGCCGAGCAGGTCGCCGACAAGGCGGGCGACAGCTACGTTACCGTGGAGCGGCTGCTACTCGCATTTGCGCTGGCGAAGCAGACAAAAGCTGGACAGGCGCTTGCCGATGCGGGTCTTGATCCGCAGGCGCTCAACACCGCGATCAACGAGCTGCGCAAGGGCAAGACGGCGGACAGCGCCAATGCCGAGGCGGCGTATGATGCGATGAAGAAATACGCGCAGGACCTCACGCAAAAGGCACGCGACGGGAAGCTCGACCCGGTCATCGGCCGCGACGAGGAAATCCGCCGCGTCGTGCAGATCCTCGCCCGGCGGACCAAGAACAATCCCGTCGTCATCGGCGAGCCCGGTACCGGCAAGACCGCCATAGCCGAAGGCCTCGCGCTGCGGATCGCCAATGGCGACGTGCCCGACAGCCTGAAGGACCGCACGCTGATGGCGCTCGACTTGGGCAGTCTGATCGCGGGCGCGAAATACCGCGGCGAGTTCGAGGAACGGCTCAAGACCGTGCTCGACGAGGTGAAGGGCGCGGACGGTCAGATCATTCTGTTTATTGACGAAATGCATACGCTGATCGGCGCGGGTGCGAGCGAGGGTAGCATGGATGCCTCCAACCTACTCAAGCCTGCCTTGGCGCGCGGCGAGCTGCATTGCATCGGCGCGACGACGCTCGATGAATATCAGAAATATGTCGAGAAGGACGCCGCACTCCAGCGTCGATTCCAGCCGGTTTATGTCGACGAGCCGAGCGTCGATGACACGATTTCCATCCTGCGCGGGATCAAGGAGAAATACGAACTGCATCACGGCGTGCGCATTACCGATGGCGCGATCGTCGCCGCTGCGCAGCTATCCGAACGCTATATCGCCGACCGCTTCCTGCCGGACAAGGCGATCGACCTGATGGACGAGGCTGCCAGCCGCATCCGCATGGAAGTGGAAAGCAAGCCCGAGGAGATCGAGAGCCTCGACCGGCGCATTATCCAGCTCAAGATCGAGGAGCAGGCGCTGTCCAAGGAAAGCGACGGTGCCTCGAAAGACCGGCTTTCGGTGCTGCGTGAGGAGCTCGCGAATGTCGAACAGCAATCTTCCGAGCTGACCACCCGCTGGCAGAACGAGCGCGACAAGATCCACGCCGAGGCAAAGGTCAAGGAAGAACTGGATGCCGCCCGTATAGAGCTGGAGCAGGCGCAGCGCAGCGGCGACCTCGCAAAGGCCGGAGAGCTGCAATACGGCACGATCCCGCAGCTCGAAAAGCAGCTCGCCGAAGCGGGCGATGATACCGAAAACGCGCTGCTGAAAGAGGAGGTTACCGAGGACGACATCGCCAATGTCGTCAGCCGCTGGACCGGTATCCCCATTGACAAGATGATGGAGGGCGAGCGCGAGAAGCTGCTCAACATGGAAGCCGCGCTGGGCAAGCGGGTGATCGGGCAGGAAAAGGCCATCACCGCCGTTTCCAGAGCCGTGCGCCGCGCGCGTGCCGGTTTGCAGGATCCGAACCGCCCGCTGGGCAGCTTTCTGTTCCTCGGCCCGACCGGCGTGGGCAAGACCGAGCTGACAAAAGCTCTGGCGGCATTCCTGTTCGACGACGACCAGGCGATGGTGCGCATCGACATGAGCGAGTTCATGGAGAAGCACTCGGTCGCCCGGCTGATCGGCGCACCTCCGGGCTATGTAGGCTACGACGAGGGCGGGGTTCTGACCGAAGCCGTGCGCCGCCGACCCTACCAGGTCGTGCTGTTCGACGAGGTCGAAAAGGCGCATTCGGATGTGTTCAACGTGTTGCTGCAGGTGCTCGACGACGGGCATTTGACCGACGGGCAGGGCCGCCGCGTCGATTTCAGCAACACGCTCATCATCCTCACCAGCAATCTGGGCAGCCAGTTCCTCTCCAATCTCGGCGACGACCAGAAGGTGGAGGATGTCGAGAACCAGGTGATGGACGTGGTGCGCGGCCATTTCCGCCCCGAATTCCTCAACCGGCTGGACGAGATTGTGCTGTTCCACCGACTGGCGCAGGAGCACATGGCACCCATAGTCGATATCCAGGTAGCGCGGGTGCAGAAGCTGCTGAAGGATCGCAAGATCGTGCTCAACCTGTCCGATGCCTCTCGCAAATGGCTGGGGCGAGTGGGCTATGATCCGGTCTACGGTGCGCGGCCCCTGAAACGCGCGGTGCAGCGATATTTGCAAGACCCGCTCGCCGAAAGGCTGCTGGCCGGCGCAATACCAGACGGCACCACTGTCCATATCGACGAGGGTGACGGTCAGCTCGAAATCGAGGTCGCCTGATACGAAAAGGGCGGGGATCACTCCCCGCCTTTTGTGTCGCTTACGGCTCACCGGTCCTCAATCCCCGCGGTCCCGATCCGCCCGAAGTTCAGCTGGGTCTGCTCGTGGACGACGTCGGACGGATCGGCACCCAGGGCCTGGAAGGCCGCGACGCGATTGGCCTGCCGCACTGCGACGTCGGCAGCATCGAGCACACCGATCTGCGAGGCGTCGCACGGATTTGGGGAGCGGAACACCGTGCCCTGCTGCGGGCTGAACAGTTCGGAAATGTTCGGTGCGCGCCTAACATTCCCGCGATTGCCGCCGAAATTCATGCCCTAGGCTTCGTCAATCGAAGCGGTATAACCGTCGCCTTCGCCGGAGATGCCCCGCCACCGCGTCGAGCAACAGCCCGTCCCGATCGTCACATAGGACGTAGTAGACGGCGCCGGTGACCGCATGCGCACCATAGACTGCCGAGGCCCCGCCGGTGAGCACCTCGACTTGCTCGACGAGTTCGATCGGAATGGATGGCACGTCGGCGACTTGGCTGCCCGCGACGCCCGAGACGTGACGTCGTCCGTCGACCAGTACGAGCGTGCCAACCGAACCGAGGCCAAGCAGGTTGAGCGTAGCCTGTCCGATCCCGGCATCGACGAAACCGTTCTGAGGCCGAGTTCGAAAGGGCCGGAATTTCGCGCAGCGCCTCGGTGGCATCGACCACGCCGGTTTGGCGAATGCCTTCCACTCCGACGACTGCAATTGGCGATGGCGAGGCTTTGTTGGGATCGCGCTGGTTGCGCGAGCTGCCGACGACGATGGCCTCGTCCGGCGTTTCCACACCGTCGCGATCTGTGTCCTGCGCTGCAGCGGGCAGTGCGCGAGGGTAGCGGACAGCGCGATCGGTGCGCAGGCGAGCCTCAATGTGCTTTTGACAATCGCAGGACAGGCGCCTCTGCCCGGGATGTTGCATCGCAACAACAGTCGGTGATTCGTCAACGCTCTGGCGCACCAGCGCACCGGCACGGCGCTCCTCGGTGCGGTTTTGCGGCATATTGAATGTTACGACTGTGTGAATTTAGTCACATATGCAATCAAAACAGACCATTTGCGCGCCAGCAGGCCCATCCGTTTTTGACAAGGAGAGAGGCCTATTGCACCTAACCGCCGCAGCGTAATGCAAATCGCAGCTTACCCCTGCGAATCGTGCATCGCGGCAACGGGACGAATTTCGGCAATGCTGGCATCCTCCTTGCGCCGCGGGCGAATTGTGAATCGAATTCCAAGGTGGATGGGACACACATGAAAAAATTGAACTTCTCCAAGGTCGTCGGTCTTTCCGCGTCCGTTTCGGTCGCGGCGCTGATCGCTGGCGTGCCGGCCACCGCGATGGCTCAGGATGCTGGCGATCCCGGTGACACTTGCCTTGTCGGAGGCCAAGAGGGCACCGTTGCGGCAAATGGCGAATGCGTCCTTTCCGGCCAGCCGAGCGGCGCGACGACCAACGCACCTCAGGCCGTGGACGTGGAAGACCCTGACACAGGCCCGAGTGGCGACGCCATCGTCGTGACAGGTTCGCGCGTTCGCCGTGCCGATACCTACACCAGCACCTCGCCGCTGCAGGTCCTCGAAACCGAAACCGCGCGCGATGTCGGTGATTTCGACGCTGCATCGATCCTCCAGCGGTCCGAAGCGGCCGCCGGTCAGCAGATCGACGCGACTTTCCAGGGCTTCGTGCTCGACAACGGCCCGGGTTCGCAGACGCTGAACCTGCGGGGCCTTGGTGCAAACCGCACGCTGCTCCTCATCAACGGCCGGCGTCTGGCGCCCGCCGGTGTGGAAGGCGCGCCGACGAGCCCGTCGATCAACCTGCTCCCTTCCTCGCTCATCCAGCGTTATGACCTCCTGCTCGACGGTGCGTCGTCGGTCTACGGTTCGGATGCTGTCGCGGGCGTAGGTAACGTCATCCTGCGTAACGATATCGACGGATTCGAGCTGTTCGCTTCGGGCAGCCTGAACGAACAGAGCAATGGCGGTAACGATTACACGATCAGCGGTGCCTGGGGCACGCAGTTCGATCGCGGCTTCATCGGCATCGGTGCGGAATATGCGTATCGCGACGAAGTCAAGCTGAGCGACCGCAGGTGGTTCAACGGCTGCCGTACCGACTACGAAATCACCAACGAGGGTGAAATTCGCCGGATCGGTGTAGCGGAGCGCGCAGCTCTCGAGAACCAGACGGCAGACCCTTCGATCTACCCGAATGGGCCTCTGACGATTCCGAACAACGAGTGTGTGTTGACGGGCTTCACGGGCCGTATCTTCAACAACAACAGCTTCGGTGGTTCCGCCTATTATGTCGGCCCGGGCAACGGGAACTATCCCGGCTTCCCCGATTTCCCGTTCGCCGACTCGTCCAACGCCTTCGGTTTCCAGCTGGACCGCGATGCAGATGGCGTCCGCGATGTCGATTTCTTCGACTTCAATACGAACGGCACGAATCTCGACCAGTCCTTCATCACGGAGCAGAAGCTTTACAACGTGATGGCCTACGGCGAATATTCGTTCGGCGGCGATATGGACCTGACGCCGTTCTTCGAAGCTCTCTACAGCCGGGCCGAAGTGTTCTCGGACAACACCGGTGGGCCGTCGATCTTCCCGTCGGTGCCCGACCTCAACCCGTTCAACCCGTGTAACATCGATACCAACCCGGACGGGGTTGACTGTCGTCAGATCGACAACTTCCAGACTGGCACCGACCCTGTCGGAAACGATCTTGCCAATTTCTTCGTATACGCACCTCCTGGTGTCGCGTTCTCGCGCGGTAACTTCGGCATCTCGCTGCCGGTAGATGCGAGTGCGCAGATCCGCGGCGACCGCAACAACCAGGACGTCACGCAGGAACAGTATCGCGGTGTTCTCGGCTTGCGCGGCAACCTGCCGTTCATCGGGGACAGCTGGAGCTTCGAGGCGTCGGGCGTCTATTCGCGCTCGGAAGGCGTCTCGATCCGTCGCGGTATCCGTGAGGACCGCCTGGCCTACTCGCTGGGTATCGACCCGACCGCCGACTTCGACGGTGACGGCGTGGCCGACAACAATGGCGATGGCATCGCGGACGATTACGACAACGATTACGAAGTCTTCGGTCAGCCGCTGGTGAATATCGGCGATAGCCGTCCGGGTGCGCCGAACGCGAATTTCGTTGGTGACGATCCGCGCTACATCGGCCCGTGCGGCACCTTGTCGAACCCCGATCTCGCCGCGCCGGACCTGGTGCAGGGCTGTGTGCCGGTGAACCTGTTCGCCGACAGCATCTTCCAGCTGCCGTTCGGCGATTTCGCCACCCAGGCTGAGCGGGACTACCTGTTCGGCCAGCGCCGAGTGGACACGACCTATGAGCAGGTGCTTATCCAGGCATACGCCACCGGTGACCTTTTCGAGCTGCCGGCCGGTCCGCTTGCCGTCGTGCTTGGTGGTGAGTTCCGTCACGACAGCATCGAGACCACCCCGGATATCAGCGCCTTTAACGGCCTGTTCTTCGGCTTCTTCCGCGACTTCGGGACGACGGGTGACAAGTACATCATTGAAGCCTTCGGCGAGCTCGACATTCCGGTACTCGACGATGATCTGTTCGGTGAAGTCGGCGTGAACCTGGCCGGCCGCGTGAGCGAGGAAGAGTTCTACGGCACCGCCGCGACCTATTCGATCAAGGCCGACTGGCGTCCGATCGAGCAGGTCCTCCTCAAGATGACCTACGGTACTTCGTTCCGTGCGCCGAACCTGCGCGAGAACTTCCTGGGCGGTATCAGCGGTTTCACGACCATCACCGATCCGTGCGCCGTACCTGCTGCAGCCTTCCAGGCTCTTGCAGCTGGCGGGCGCGAAGCCGGGTATCAGGAGGATCTCGACACTCGCGACGCAGCGCTACTGGCGATCTGCCGTGCGGAGGGTCGCGATCCGACCCGGGTCGGCATCAACCCTGCAGGCACGAACACCGTGACGGGGAGCAGCATCGAAGTCGCGAACCAGGGCACGCTGGATCTCGATCCGGAAACCTCGCGTTCGTTCACGACCGGTATTGCGGTTGCCGATACCTTCGGCGACTTCGATCTGTCGTTCAACTTCAACTACTACTCGATCATCGTCGAGGACTCGATTGCCGAGCTTTCGGCGCAGTTCACGGTGAACGATTGCTACGACACGACTGACATTAACTTGACGGCTGCCGGTGAATTGCCGGACAACTACGATCGCAGCATCTACTGCGACCAGCTGGTCACGTCGGGTGGACGCCAGTTGATCACGCAGGCTTTCCCGCTGTTCCTTAACCAGGACAAGGAGACGGTCCGCGGGATCGATATGAACGCCAACTTCGGGTACGAAATCCCGCTGGGCGGCGACGTACTCGACCTCGGCCTCAGCCTGCAGGCGAACCACCTGATCGAACGCAGCACGCTCTTCATCGTCGACGAAGAAGAGGATTTCGACGACTTCACCGGCGAATTCGGCTTCCCCGAATGGACCGGTCGTGCGATCGGCTCGGTCGGCTTCGGCCCGGCGACCTTCACCTGGCAGGTCCGCTGGATCGGGGAGACTGAACAGCAGGCTACTGGTATCGATCCGTTGAGCGACGCTTTCGGTCGCGGTCCGGACGGCCAGCCGACTGGCGTCATCGGCGATACCTGCCTCGGCAACGGCTCGGGTTCGAACACTGGCCCAGACGGCGCCTTCGTTCCGAACGGCGTCGTCGAAGGTGACGGGGTGTTCTGCCGCGACATCGGCTATGCGGACGACTACTTCGTCCACAACGCCTCGCTGCGGTACGAGTTCAACGACTTGATCACGCTGCGTGTCGGTGTCTCGAACATCTTCGACACGGCTCCGCCGCTGGTGGACGGTTCCGAGGTGTTCAGCGTGAACAACGTTCCGATCGGTAACGGATACGACCTCGACGGACGCGAGTTCTTCGGCTCGATCAACGTCAGGTTCTGATCGCTGCGGCTCTAGGGCCCGAGCACATGAAAGGCCCCGCAACTCCGGTTGCGGGGCCTTTTGTTTACGCCCTTCGCTTGACGGGTCACGCCGCACATCTAGGGACATTGCAAGCTGACAAGCAGGATCGAAAGGCAGCGCATGGCAGGTTGGCATATCGGGGTGATTGGCGGATCAGGCTTGTACGAACCGGGCGCTCTGGAGGATGCGCAGGCTATCGAAGTCGCGAGCGCCTTCGGGGAGCCTTCTGGCTCCGTCACTACAGGACTTATTGGCGGTGTGCGCTTCACCTTCCTTGCGCGGCACGGAATGGGGCATCGCCGGTCGCCCGGCCATGTAAATTACCGCGCAAACATCGATGTGCTGAAACGGTGCGGCGTGACGGACATTCTCGCCATCTCGGCCGTCGGAAGCCTTAAAGAAGAGTTCGCACCCGGTCATTTTGTGGTCGTCGAGCAGGTGATCGACCGCACCGTGAGTCGCGAGCGCAGCTTCTTTGGCGATGGCATCGTCGCGCATGTTCCGCTGGCCGATCCGGTTTGCCCGCGCCTGTCCAAGATGGCGAGCGCAGCGGCAGAAAGGGCGGGGGCGACGGTCCATCGCGGCAGCACCTATGTCGCCATAGAAGGTCCGCAGTTTTCGACGCGCGCGGAAAGCAATCTCTTCCGCGAATGGGGCGCCGACACGATCGGTATGACCGCCATGCCAGAAGCGCGTCTCGCCCGCGAGGCGGAGTTGCCCTATGCGCTGGTCGGCATGGTGACCGACTACGATTGCTGGCGGGAGCCGGATGGCGATGTCGACGTGGCCGAGATCATGTCGACGATGGCGGGCAATGCGGAAAATGCGCGCGCCCTGCTCGCCGAGTTGGGCGCGGGGCTACCGAAGACGCGGAAGGCCAGCCCGATCGACACCGTGCTCGACACGGCCATCATTACCCCGCACGAGCATTGGGACGAGGGCGCAGTTTCGCGTCTTGATGCCATCGCGCGGCGTGTGTTCGACGGCACAATGCAAAGCAATTAACGGAAAACCAGCGCGCGCCTGAGCATTGGAAACTTGCCCTGCCACAAAAAGGCCATAGGGTGGTTTCCCATGCAACCGAACGGCCTCCTCGCTCGCTTCCTCCCCTACCAGCTCTCGCTCGCCTCCAATGCGGTGAGCGGGCGCATCGCAATGGAATATCGCCAGCGCTGGAGCCTCTCGATCCCCGAATGGCGCGTCATGGCCGTGCTGGGCGATGCGGGCGCGATGACGCAGCGCGATCTCACCCGCCGCACGCTGATGGACAAGGTAGCGGTCAATCGTGCCTGCAAGGTTCTGGAGGAGCGCGGCCTCGCCCGGCGCCAGCCCAACGAGCAGGATGGGCGCTCCCACTTGCTCGAACTGTCCAGCGAGGGACGGGCAATGCATGCCGAGATCATGCCGATCGCGCTACAGATGGAGCAGAAGCTCTTCGACGGCTTCACAGCCGATGAACTCGACCTGTTCCGTGCCCTGCTCGAAAAGGCACGCCTTCAGGCCGACGACCTTTCCGACGGCGACCTGAAGGGCGGCTACGGCCTTCGCTAGGTGCCTTTCGGTATCCGTTCAGTCGCTTTCGTCAATCCATAGAAAAAACCCCGCGCGGCATGGGCCGGGCGGGGTTTTCGCATGGGTAGCCGGGACTCTACGATCCGGGCGGCGGCGGGTTGCTGCCCGGTCCGTCGCCGGAGAAGGCGTCGGAGATAGAGCAGGCCGCAGGGCCGAGGATGACGATGAACAGCACCGGGAGGATGAACATGATCAACGGCACCGTCATGATCGCGGGCAGGCGTGCGGCCTTTTCCTCGGCGCGCATCATGCGTTCGTTACGGAATTCGGCCGAAAGCACGCGCAGCGCGCTGGCGAGGGGCGTACCGTAACGCTCGGTCTGGATCATCGTCGTTACCACTCCACGTACCGCATCGAGGTCCACGCGGTAGGCGAGGTTCTCGAAAGCCTGGCGACGTTCGGTAAGGAAGCTGAGCTCGATCGCCGTCAGGGCGAACTCGTCGCCGAGTTCGGGATAGGCACGGCCCAGTTCCTTGGCGACGCGGTTGAAGGCGGCATCGACGGTTAGACCGGCCTCGGCGCAGATCACCAGCAGATCGAGCGCGTCGGGCAGTCCTTTCTGGACGGACTTGGTGCGCTTGTTGGCTCGGTTCTTGAGGTAGATTTCCGGCCCTTTGTAACCCGCGATGACGAGCGCGGCGAAGCCCATGAACCGCTTCATGCTGCCCCATTCGGGGAAGGTGTCGGTCCAGTAGAACAGTACGACGCCAAGCAAGCCGAGAACAATCGGCAGCACCATTCGCGCGAAGATGACGACGACCGCGTATTCCTTGTTGCGGATGCCGGCCTGGGCCAGCTTCTGCTGCACGTCCTTGACCTGATCTTCCTGCAGGACCTTCATGCCCTGCAGCGTGTCTTTCATCTTGTCGGTCGTTTCGGTTTTCCGCACCAGGCTCTGCCGCTTTTTGGCGGAGTTGGTCAGCATGCCCGTTTTCAGTTCCGCGCGGCGATCGTTCAGCGCCTTGACGCGCTTTGCCATCGGATCCTTCACCGTCACGGCGGCATAGATTGCGAAGAGCGTCGCGGCGGCGGCCATCCCTGCCAGGATCGAGCCGACGAGGATGACGTCGACGCCGAGCAGTTTCGGGCCTTGCGACGGGGCGAGCGAGAGCAGGAAGTCCATTGTCTGTGTCCTCTCAGATCTCGAAGCTGACCATCTTGGCCATGATGCCTGCACCGATGCTCATCCAGACGAGGCCGAACAGGCCGGTTGCAATCAGTCGGTCGTCTGAGAAGAACGGATTGATATAGCCCGGATTGATCCAGTAGATCATGCCGAACACGATGAAGGGCAGCGCCCCGACGATATAGGCGGAAGCCTTGGACTCGGAGCTCATTGCCCTGATCTTCAGCTTCATCTGGGCGCGCTTGCGCAGCACGTCAGCAAGGTTGGAAAGCGTTTCGGCAAGATTGCCGCCAGTTTCCCGCTGGATCGCCAGCGTGATGACGAAGAACTGGAATTCGGGCGTGCCCAGCTTGTCGGCAGTCTGCTGAAGCGATTCCTCCATCGTCTTGCCGATCTTGATACGCTCCACGACCTGGCGGAACTCGAAGCCGACCGGGCCGGGCACTTCCTGCGCCACGACGGCAAGTGTTTCCGCGACAGGCAAACCGCTGCGCAGGCCGCGGACGAGCAATTCGATACCGTCCGGGAACTTCGCGTTGAACTGATTGGTGCGTTTCTTGATAAGCCGGCTTACGACAAGATGCGGCAGGCCGAAGCCGATCAGCACGCCAATGCCGAGCGCGAGCAGCGCGTTACCGAATTGGAGGTAGATGATCGCAGCGAGCGCGACGGCGATGCCAAGCGACGTGTAGAGATACTGCGTTATGCCCCAATTCTTGCCCGTCCGGCGCAGGCGAACGTCGAGCGCCTCCAGGCGCGAGCCGGAGCCGGCGGCCTTGAACTGCTTGGGTTTGCGGGCCGCGATAGCCTTTTTCAGCTGGCTTTCGACCTTGTCGGTGGTGCTTTCCGAATGGCGATAGCGCACCGACTGGAGGCGCCGCTGGCTCTCCTTCGCGGGCGACTTGCCGTTCAGCAGGAGGTAGCCGAGGATCAGCAAACCCATCAGGCCGCCTGCCACGAGCACGAGCTGGACGATGTTCATTATCCGCCTACCTTACCTTGCCAAAATCACACATGTTGAAGGACCGCGATTAGTCGGGGAGGGACCGGCCGATGCCGGTCCCGTCCCTTACCCGGCGGGTTCCGCCGCCATTTCGCCGCCCTTTTCCTTCTTCGACGAGCCGAGGAAGGATTTCAGGTCGAACTTGCCGAGCAGCGAGCCCTGCTTGCCGCTTTCGGCCAGCGCGGCACCGTCGTCGTCGCTTACGCCGACGATGGTCTTGCCGATCTCGCGGATCGGGGCGACCGTGCGGCTGCCCTTGTTGGCTTCGATGAAGGTCTGGCCCAGCTTCGCAGCATTCGCCGCCGCCTTGTGGTCGAGCGCGATCTGGAAATTGATCTTGCGTTCGATGGAGGCTTCGAAATCGGCCTTGCTGATTTCGGCGGCACCTGTCTGCATGCGGTTGCACACTATCATCGGGTGGGCGCCCGGCGCGTTCTGTTTCAGCCAGCTGAGAATGCGAATCGTATCGCGGGCCGAAGCCAGCGTCAGTTCCGTCACCAGCGTCACGACATTCACATCCGTCAACAGGTGCGGGAAGTTGATGAGCATGTTGCGCGGCAGGTCGATCACCGTCATGTCGAAGGCCTGGCGGAACTCCTCCTCCAGCTGCACGAAGGCGGTGCCATCGGTCATCAAAGGGGAGTTGATCGGCGCCTCTGCCGACATGATGGCGAGATTGTCGTTCGCTCGGATCATGGCGCGTTCGATGAACAGCCCGTCGATGCGGCTGGGATTGTCGATGGCATCGGTCAGGCCGCGGCCCGGCTCGAGATCGAGCGAAAGCGCGCCGGTGCCGAAATGCACGTCGAGATCGAGCAGCGCGGTCGAGCGTTCGTGCTCGATCGAGAACAGCCAGGCAAGCGAGGTCGCGAGAGTGGAAGCCCCCACGCCGCCGCGCGTGCCGACGACAGCCGTCGCGACATGTTCGCGCTCGGCATCCTCGCCGCCGCCGCGCGGGGCGGAGAAGACCGCCTGCGCCTGCGTCAGCGAATCGCGCAGCTGCGAGGCCGAAAGCGGCTTCAGCAGGTAATCGTGGATGCCGCTCGCGAGCAGATCGCGATAGAGGCGGACATCGTTGACCTGTCCGACCGCGATCACCACCGTGCCGGGTTCGCAAACCTCGGCGAGAGCGTTGATGTCGTTCAGCGGGTCGCCGCTTTCGGACAGGTCGACCATCAGGATCGCCGGGCTGGCCGAGATGGAGAGCGACTGGATGGCGTTACGCAGGCCACCCTTGTTGCATTTTTCGGGCTGCCAACCCATTTCGATGACCACCGGACGCAGCGCATCCAGCGCGCCGTCGTCGCAGATATAGGCCGAGAACGGCTCGCGATTACCGAGCGGTCCGGGTTTCCACTGTGCGCTCATGACTTAGTCACCCCCTTCAGAAGATACCTGCGGCAGCGTCGTGCCGCCGCCGCCGGTCGGTTCGGCGGCGCGATAGGAATTGATGGCGCGCGTCGAGGTCATGACCACCGTTTCGCCGGTGCCGCTGGCACCTTCGAGCAGGTGTTCCGGATCGGCGACCATCGCCGCGATGTTCGAATTAACCGCGCAGCCATAGCCGGGCGAGGTCTGGTTGCCCTGATTGAAACCGTATTCGTTCGACCAGTTCGGGCAGCCGGGCACATAGGCTATCGAGCGGGAGACGACGACGCGGACATTGCCCGGATTGACGTAGCCTTCGGTGACCGGCGCGGTATCGCTCAGCAGGATGCCGTATCGGCTGGCGACGGCAGCGATGTCCTGCCGGGTCGCCGGGCTGCCGACGGGATCGTCAACCGAGACACGGTCGCCATAGCGCAGGTC
>JBARVT010000200.1:0-9923 GCA_049646405.1 Alteraurantiacibacter sp. | reverse complement strand
GACCAGAACAGATTCGATTGTGGGCGGATCTCGGACCTGTGTCGTCTGCGGCGGAACGGGAATGATGGAGGAATAGATGTCCGCTTTCCACCCCAATCTCGGACGTTTCGCCTACGGCTATCGCGAGACTGTCGAGCGACCGTCTTTAGGTAGCACGGCGCGTGGTTTGAACGTCCGACTTCGGGCGCGCGAGCCGCCCTCGATCACGCCTTCCCTCACTCGAACCCGTAGTCCGAATAGTCCTTCATGTTGGGCGAGGTGAACTTGGTGAATTCGCTCTGGAAGTGCAGCGGGATGTTGCCGGTGGAGCCGTGGCGCTGCTTGGCAACGATCAGGGTCGCGCGGTTGCGCAGTTCGAGATAGCGGTCTTCCCAGACGCGGTATTTCTCCTTGTCGGATTCCGAACTCGTCTCGGTCACCATGTCGGGACGGCTGGCCTCGTGGTAATATTCGGCGCGGTAGATGAACCATACCATGTCGGCGTCCTGCTCGATCGAGCCCGATTCGCGCAGGTCGGACAGCATGGGTCGCTTGTCCTCGCGCTGTTCCACCGCGCGGCTCAGCTGGGAAAGCGCGATCACCGGCACCTGCAATTCCTTGGCGAGCGTTTTCAGCCCGCGACTGATTTCCGAAATCTCGTTTACGCGGTTGTCGTTGCTGCGGCCCGAGCCGGAGAGCAGCTGGAGGTAATCGACCACGATCAGCCCGATATCGTGCCGCCGCTTCAGCCGCCGCGCGCGGGTGCGCAGGCCGCTGATGGTTAGCGCGGGCGTGTCGTCGATATAAAGCGGCAGCTCCGCCAGCCGCTGCGCCGCAAAGGAGAGCTGCTGGAATTCCTCGCGGTTGAGCTTGCCCGAACGCAGCGCCTCCGACGAAACCTCCGCCTGTTCGGCAAGGATACGCGTCGCCAGCTGGTCCGCGCTCATTTCCAGGCTGAAGAAGGCAGCGGGCGCGCCGTAGCTGTGCGGGCCGCCGTCGCGCTGGTGCTTGAGGTATTCCTCGGCGCAGTTGAAGGCGATGTTCATGGCGAGTGAGCTCTTGCCCATGCCCGGCCGGCCGGCGAGGATGATGAGGTCCGAATTGTGCAGCCCGCTCGTCTTGCGATCTATGCCTTCCAGCCCCGTCGTCTTGCCCGACAGGCCGCCGCCCGAATTCATCGCCGCCTCGACCATGCGGATCGCCTCGTGCGAGGCGGAGCGGAAGCTGGTGCCGGTCTTTTCGCTCGTCGCGCCTTCGGCCACTTCGAACAGCCGCGCCTCGGCCCCTTCGATCTGGCGCATCGGTTCGACCTCTTCGGAGGTGTCGAGCGCGCCTGCTACCAATTCGCGGCCCACGCCGACCAGTTCGCGCAGCAACGCCAGATCGTAGATCTGCTGCGCCAGTTCGCGCGGGGCGAGCAGGCCTTGCCCGTCGGCAGTCAGCTGCGCGAGATAGGCGGTGCCGCCCAGCTCGGCGAGCGATTCGTCCTTTTCGAAATAGGGCTTCAGCGTCACCGGGGTGACGATCATCTGCCGGTCGACCCCGATCAGGATGCGGTCGAAAATCTTCGCGTGAATGGGCGCGTAGAAATGTTGCGGGCGTATCTCGACCGGCAATTCCTCCAGCACGCCATTGTCGATCAGCACCGCGCCAAGGAAGGCGGCTTCGGCCTCGAGGTTGGTCGGCAGCGACAGGCCGCCGGATTCCTTCGATTCGGAAACGGTTTCGTCGCGGGTGAGGAGATCGTGTGCTGACATTGTTGGCCCTTCGTTGCGCGCCTTGATGCAGACCGCGCGCCCTGCCCGCAAGCGGCGAGGTGCGGTAATTTCGCCAGCCTGCCTGTGGAAAGCGGGGACGAAGCGACGCGCCGGTCTTTTCGCAATTGCAATATGACGGCCCGCTCGGCAGGAGGGGCTTACAATGCAGGGCGAGGACGACGACCGGATCGAAACGATCACGCTGGACGAAGCGACCGTCATCGCGCGCAACGAAGAGATCGAGAAGGAGCGCGAAGTGGCGCTGCGCGATCTCGTCGAGGACAACCGCTTCCGGCCCCTGCGCGCCGTGGAGGCGGGGCATCACGGGCCGTGGCACGTCCATCTCGGCATCGTCGAGGGTATGCTGGCGCTTGGGTTGAAGGACCGGGCCGGGGCCGATGCCGGCACCATCGGGTTGGGGCTTGCCCGCCTGCGCCGGGTGGTGCGCGAATATTTCGCCATCTGCGACAGCTATTACAAGGCGCTGCGCCGTGCATCGGCACAGGAGATCGAGACGATCGACATGGCGCGGCGCGGCATCCACGATCGTGGATCGCGCCAGCTGGCCGAAGCGCTCGAAAACAAGGTCGAAACCGATTTCGAGACGACGCGGCGGCTGTTTACGCTGATTTGCGTGCTTCACATCAAGGCGTGATTCCCACGCTTTCGATGGCACGCTAGGGGTCGCACCCGATGGGCAAGAAGAAAAAGAGCGTCCTGCGCTTCTGGATCGAGGCGCTGCTGGTCGTTGGCCTGGTGGCGACCGGCGGGGTGCTGTGGTGGCAGACGCGGCACTGGGTCCCCGAACGCGCCGAATATCCGACACAAGGCATGCTTACGGGCGCGGGGGAGGGCGTGGTCGACATTTCCGCCCTGCGCACCGCGCGCGCCGATTTCGTCTATCTCGAAGCGAGCAGCGGAGCCGACGGGCGCGACGAGCTGTTCGGCCGCAACCTCGCCGCGCTGGCCGATACGGGCATTCCGTTCGGCGCGGTTCATACCTACGACCCATGCGTCGCGGCGGAAAAGCAGGCGGCAAATTTCGTCACTATCGTACCGCGCGATCCGGCGATGCTGCCGCCCGCCATCGCGCTCGATGCTCCCGCCACCGCCTGCAACGACCCGGTGCTGGAAGCTGCGGTGGAAAGCGAGCTGACGACGTTCATCAACCAGGTCGAAGGCCATGCCGGCCAGCCCGTAGTACTCAAGGTAAGCGAGGATTTCGAACGCGCGCACGGAATCGCTTCTCGTATCGAGCGCAATCTCTGGCTGGAGCAGGACTGGCTGCAGCCCGACTATGCGGGCCGGCCGTGGACGTTGTGGACGGCGAACGGGGCATTGCAGAACCCGGCGAACGGAGAGCCGATGCGCTGGGTTGTGGTGCAGAACTAGGCGGAGGTCTGCGCTTCCTCGCTCTCCAGCCATTCCACCAATGCAGCGAGGCAGTCGCGGGCGAGCAGTTTGCAGCGTTCCGGGCTCCAGCCCTGCGCCGCATCCGGCCAGTCGTCATTGTCCTTGAACGGCATTTCCAGCGTCATCGCCACGGCGCCATAGCGTTCGGCGACCTGGTTCGTGCTGATCGCAAGGTTGGCGGTGCCGGGCGCGGATTTGGGATAGCCCTTGGCGGTCTGGAAATCGAGGCAGCGTCGGTCGAGGATACGCTGGTAACGATACATCCGCTCGCCGAATGCGCCGGACCATGAGGGGATGCCTTCATATCCGGCGAGGAAGACGGCGGCGATGGCTTCGTCGCCATGCACGTCCATCGCGAAATCGACCCCGCTTTCGTCCATCGCATTGCGGATGGCGAGCACTTCGGGCGAGCGTTCGGCACTCGGCTTGGCCCATTCCCGGTTGAGGTTCACGCCGTCGGCATTGGTGCGCAGGTGGCCGCGAAAGCTGCCATCGGGATTGCAGTTCGGCACGACATGCAGGCGGCAGTGCTTGCGCAGCGCGCGGCCCACCACGTCGGCGGGGTCGGAGAGGACTTCGAGCGCACCCTCCATCCACCATTCGGCCATGCTTTCGCCCGGATGCTGGCGCGCATAGAGCCAGACCTGCGTTTCTCCCTCGCCCGTTTCGAGGCAGTCGAGCGGTCGCCCATCGAGCGTTTCGCCAAGTCGCCGGTAGGTCACGCCCTCGGCTGAGGTAGCTTCGGCGACGAGGTCGTGGTGCCGCTCCATGCCATAGGGCGCGAAATAGGCGAAATACGTCACATCGCTGGCAGGCGCGTAGCGGATCGTCAGCGTGCCCGTGCCATTGTCATATTCGGTGTCGGCGCGGCCCCAGTAAGCGCGGTCCTCGGAGACGCAGGCGCGGTAACCGGGCCAGCCCTCGGGATAGGCGCTATCCTTCAGCTTATCGATGGTGAGAACGAGTTCGCGCCCCGCCGCGCCGGAGACGCGAAAGTGAAACCACTGCGCGAATTCGCTGTTGCGGTCGTTGGGGATGCGCAGATGCGCGCTCGCCCCGTTGACGCTCACCACGTCTATATTGCCACTGTCGAAACCGGCGTCGATCACGATGTCCTGTGTGTTCATACCGTGCGAGTTAGTCGATTTCGACGGTTTCGCCAGAGGTGCCGGGAAAATCGGCAAACAATGCATCGGCGATCCGCGCGGCGGCGGAGTCGTCGTCGGCATAGTCGCTATTGCTCGTCGCGGTCATACTCGCGCGCCCTTCCCACAGGTTCTGCGCGGCACCGTCCTGCCGGATGGCGACCGAGACGGTGCGGTCGATGCGTTCGGGTGGCGGGCCGGAGAGCAAGCTGCCAACGTCTACGCCGACGCCGACGCCCACGCCCGAGCGATAGCCGCCGGTCGATGCGCCTGCACCTACACCCACACCGCTTCCGCGCCGCCTGCCTTCGACCGACACGCCTTCCTCGACGCTCACCTGTGCCACCTGCGCGCCGCCTTGCGCGACGACGCGGTAGCCAAGCTGTTCCAGCTCGCGCCGCACGGCATCGGCATAGACCGAGAAACGCAAGCTGTCCGCGCCCATGCCCGCTTCCGCCATGCCGGGCGCGGCGGCGATCTCTATCGTGCCTTGCCCTAAATAGGCCGGTTGCGCGCCGACGAAGCGCGTGACTTCGACCGGCGAGACAAATGCGGGAGTGGCGCAGGCAGAAAGGGCGAGCGCGGCGAACAGGGGGAGGGCGAGGCGTTTCATGTATCGGATAACGCGCGAAAACCCTTGCGGTGCCGGAGATGCAACGCATGGGTAACGGGGCGTTGACCTTATCCTGCTAGCGCACATGGCAGGATGACCGCAAAACTCCCCGTCTCCGTTTCCGTCCCCGTCCCCGTCCTCGTCACCGGCGGCGCCGGATATATCGGCAGCCACGCCGTGCTCGCGCTGCGCGATAGGGGTTGGCCGGTCGCGGTGATCGACAATCTGTCGACTGGCTTCCGCTTTGCCCTGCCGGAAGACGTGCCGCTTTACGAAGGCGATATCGCTGATTCCGATTTGCTCGCGCGCATCTTCGCGGAGCAGCGTATCGGCGCGATCATGCATTTCGCAGGCAGCATCGTGGTGCCTGAAAGCATCGCCGACCCGCTCTTTTATTACGAGAACAACACGGTGAAGAGCCGCGCGCTGATCGCCTCTGCCATTCAGGCGCACGTGCCGCATTTCATCTTTTCCAGCACGGCGGCGACATACGGCATGACGAGTGACGCGCCCGTGGGCGAGGACACGCCGCAGGAACCGATCAACCCCTATGGCTGGTCCAAGCTGATGACCGAGCGCATGCTCGCGGACACTGCGGCGGTGCATCCGCTCAATTACTGCGCGCTGCGCTATTTCAACGTCTCGGGTGCGGACCCGGCGGGGCGCAGCGGGCAATCCATGCCGGGCGCGACTCACCTCCTGAAGGTCGCGCTCGATGCCGCGCTCGGGCGGCGCAAGGGCGTGGAGGTGTTCGGGAGCGATTACGACACGCCCGACGGCACCGGTGTGCGTGATTTCATCCATGTGAGCGACCTTGCCAACGCGCATATGCTGGCGCTGGAAGCGCTGGTGGCAGAGCCGAAGCGTTCGATGGTGCTGAATTGCGGCTACGGCCACGGCTATTCGGTGCTCGAAGTGCTCGACGCGGTGGACCGGGTGACCAATCGCAAACTTGACCGCGTGATGGTGCCGAGACGCGCGGGAGACCCGGCCTGCGTCATCGCCGACCCCTCGCGCATCAAGGCTGAACTTGGCTGGCAGCCGCGCCACGACGATCTCGACACCATCGTCGCGACCGCGCTTGCGTGGGAGCGCAGGCTGGCCGATATGCGCGCCGACGCTTGACTCATCGGGAGGTGCACCCTAGTGGCGCGCCTTGAAATTCCGGCATCGGAGGACCATCTCCGGTGCCGCTATTATTTTCGGGAAAAGACCATGAAGATCCGCAACAGCCTGAAGTCGCTGAAGAACCGCCACCGCGACTGCCGCGTCATCCGCCGTCGCGGCCGGACCTACGTCATCAACAAGACAAACCGTCGCTTCAAGGCCCGCCAGGGCTAACCATATCGTCAGGCGGCCCAGCTTGGGCTGCAAATGGAGGCATCCTGCGCTTGCGGTGCTCTCGCACAGAAGTGCGCGCCGCTCCGGGTCTCGGTCGCCACCAATTCGCTCCGATCTGATCCACCTGCCGACATGGTTAGATCGACACATCTTATAAGGAGCCCCCGCCACCGCGGGGGCTTTTTGCATGTCTGAAACAAACCAACCTTCCGCCGTCGTCTTCGATGTGGGCCGCGTGCTCATCCGCTGGGACTTGCGCTGCCTGTTCGGTAAGCTGATCGACGATCCGCAGGAGCTCGACTGGTTCCTCGCCAATGTCGTCACCGAAGAGTGGCACCACCAGCATGACGAGGGCCGTCCTATCGGCGAGATGGTAGAAGAGCGCGCGGCTCTTTTCCCCGATTATGCCGACACGATCCGCGCCTATGCGGTGCGGTTCACCGAGACGATTCCCGGGCCCGTCCCCGGCACGCACGATATCGTCCGCCGGCTCCACGCACGCGGCGTGCCGCTGTTTGCGCTGACCAATTTCGGACAGGAATTCTGGGCGATCTTTCGCCCGACGGAGCCGCTGTTCAACCTGTTCGGCGATATCGTCGTTTCCGGCACGGAGAAAGTCGCCAAGCCCGATCCGGTTATCTACGCTATTGCTGAGCGGCGCTTCGGGCACGATCCGGAAGACCTGTTCTTCATCGACGACAAAACCGACAATATCGCCGCCGCCAAGGCGCGGAGCTGGCATGGCCATGTCTTCGAGGACGCGGCGCGGCTGGAAGCGGACCTGAAGACGCGGGGCCTGCTAGGCTGACGATCCCACGAAGAAGCCCCGGCGCGAGGGGTTCGCGCCGGGGCATGAGGGTGCCGCCTGATGGAGAGAAGGCGGCGGGAAGGGCAGGCGTTATCCGTTGCAGCGGGCAAGGTCGGCCTCGCTCATCGCTTCTGCGCGCACGGTGAAGCTGGCGATCGGGCCGACTTCGCGCCGCAGCTGGCTGCATACACGCAGGTCGCGGCTGTTGCTTTGCGGGCCGCGGCACACATTGCCTTCGCAGGCGAACACGACACCGCCCGCGATTGCTCGCGTTTCGTCCGTCGGCGCGGCAAGCTCCGCCTCGTAATAAGGGCTGATCGGCGCAGGCGTGGCGGCGATACTAGCTAGCGACAAGGTTGCGGCGAGAAGGCGGGTGGCGAGCGAGGTCATGGCAGAGTTCCTCCGGGTCGAGAAAAGTAGCGATTGGATACCAGTATTGAAATGCTACCTACCTTAACGAGTTTCGATTCGCAACTCTTCCTGCGAATATTTTTGGCTTTCCGCCATTTGGCTGTAGGACGGACACAGGAGAGACACGGGTAACGCATGGGCATCAGGGAACCGCTGCGCGAATTGACCGAATGCGGCCTGCCGCATGCGCTCGAGGTCATGGGTGAACGCTGGAGCTTCATGATCCTGCGTGCCGCCTTCAACGGCCTCATCCATTTCGAGGAGTTCTCGAGCGAGCTTGGCATTGCCCGCAACATCCTGTCGAACCGGCTGGCCAAGCTGGTTGAGCACGGGGTGATGGAGCGCACGCCTTGCGAGGACGACCGGCGCAAGGTCGAGTATCGCCTCACCGCCAAGGGGCGGGACCTGCTCCCCGCCATGCTCGCGCTGCGCCAGTGGGGTGAGCGCTATGGTGCGAATATCAACCCGCAGCTGGTGCTGGTCGATACGCGCGATGGCAAGCCGGTCGCCCCGATCCGCATGCACGCGCATGACGGGCGCGAGCTTGGCTGGGAAGACATCGCCTGGAGGGAAACCGCTTCCGCCGAAAAGGCGTGAGTGATGCAACTCCGCCGCGCACCCCCGACGGGCGCTATATCGTCGTGCGCGGGCGGCTGTGGCGCGCAAGCAATCCGGCGCTTCCGGAAGCGGAGCGCCAGCGCCTCGTCGACGAACTCATGTGTGCAAGGCGCGCGGTGCGCGATGCCAAAAGTGATGCGGCAGCGCTGAAAGCGGCACGGGCGCGGGTGCATGCGACAAAGGTCGCGCTGGGCGAGCGCGGCCCCGTCTGGTGGAACGATGGCGCGCCTGATTTCAACCGGCATATGGCCAGGAACACGCCCTATGCGGACTGGTTTGATTCGCTCGATTGATCGCTGCCGCCGGGCTGGTGCTCGGCATCCCATTTCTTGGTGAACGGGCCGCTCGCGACCAGCACCATGAGCACGATGGCCGCGATCATGATGGCGAGCCAGATCTCGCCCATCCCGCAGGCGAGGCCGATGGCCCCCGCGCTCCAGATCGCTGCTGCCGAGCCTGCGCCTTGCACGAAATTGCCTTGCCGAAACATCGCGCCCGCGCCGAGAAAGCCGATGCCCGTTATGACGCCCTCGATCACCCGCGTCGGATCGATCCGCGTCTGGCTGTCGCTGGTTGCCGCCAGCATCTCGATCGCCGCCATCAACAGCCCTGCCGAACCGACCGAGATGATGATAAAGGGTCGGAAATCGATCGGTTTGTCGCGCAGGAACCGCTCGAGGCCGATGAAAAACGGCAAGATCGTCGCTGCCCCCATGCGCACCAGCGCATCGGTCCATGTCAAGGTATCAGGCATGAAATAATCGAGCATGGCAGCCCAACGGCGGACTGTCATAAATGTTTCATACTCGGGGTGCGTATCAATCTGTAATCACGTGCTCTGCATATAGCCCGTTACGCCATTCTATCGCCTGCCCCGAAGCGAATTGTGTACAGCGACCACCATTGAAGCCGCGATATCCGAAGACGGTTACGCATTCGCGGAAATCGACGGTTGGCGTGTAGTTCTGCTCCTGCAGCCATGTGCATTGTGCGGCGGTCCCGATCAGATAGCTCGCGACCGCGTCTGTCCCTGAATTGTTGCCGGCATACCGATCCCGGATAGGTTGTGTATTCTGGCTAAAATTGGCAGGATCGGACGAGATGAGATGCGATAGCTCATGCGCGACTGTGTTGACCGCGCAGGACCGCTGGACCGTATCCGGCGACATCCAGTTCGCGAGATTGCCGCGCCCAAGCGTGAAAGAGGCCGATACGCCATCCCCGGTTATTCCGGACAAAGCGTAGTAGAAATTCCCTGCACCGATCAGCGAGACCGGCGTGCGGACATAGCGGAACGGCTGTTGCGAACGCAGCATGTCCGCCAGTTCGACAACGGTCATATCGCGCCGGGTATGGGATGGCGGTATGCCATCGATTCGCGCAAAGATGCCTTGGTAATCGGTCGAAAGGGAGAGCAGGTTCGTGCGAAAGCGATCGCTCGCTAAAGTGGTCTGCGCAGCTTGCATCAAGCTGTCGAGCGACTGCCTTTCCGGCTCGCTGGCAACTCCGTCGATATAAAGCTGAGCCGAGGCGGGACTGGCCGAAAGCGTCGTCAGCATGGCGACGAACAAGAAATACCTTTTCATCAGTTTGCTCCCTTTTGATCCCGTCAAGCCCGCGGCGGCTGCCGGCGGTAGCTGAGCGCCTCGGCCACGTGGATGCGCCCGACCTGCTCCGCTCCCGCAAGGTCCGCAATCGTGCGCGCGACCCGGAGCATTCTCACATAGCCGCGCGCCGATAACCTCATCGCGTCGGCGGCCTGCATCAGTAGGGCGCGGCCCGGCTCGTCGGGAGTGGCGTGGGTCTCCAGCGCGTCGCCGTCCAGTTCGGCATTGGAG
>JBARVT010000199.1:0-4390 GCA_049646405.1 Alteraurantiacibacter sp. | reverse complement strand
GTTGGCGGTGAACTGCGCGATGACCTCAGGGGTGTCTCGCTCGGGATCGACGGTAATGAAGATTGGCTGCACGTCGTCGGCAAGGTTGGGATGCTCTGCGGCAAAGGCGTTGTAGCCGCCGATCATCTTTTGCACATCGAACGGGCAGACATCAGGGCAATAGGCATATCCGAAATAGACCATCTGGTATCGCCCGGCGAAATCCGCGTCGCTCACCAGTTTTCCTTGCGCATCGGCAAGGTCGTATCCACCGGTGATGGCAGAGCCGTACAGAGGCGCATCCTCTACGGGTGCAGGATCGTTACAGGCGGCCAGCAGGGTGCAGGCGAGAAGGCTTGCCAGCGTTTTCGAAGCAGGAGACATGACGTACGGTTCATGCTCTGCTAACGCCCGCTCCGCAAGGTGGTGCGACGTCCCGCAGGGGGATTTTTCGCGCACGACACAACAGGAGAATGGGGTGGTCCGGCTCGCCTTTCGCACATTTCTTGCCAGCTTGACGCTCGGGTTCGGCCTCGCCGCAGCGGCCCCCGCCGCCGCGCAGGCCTATTCCGAGGGCTACCAGTTCCTCGAAGCGGTGAAAGATCGCGAGGGGCAGGAAGCGACCGAAATGCTTCGCGAACCCGGGACGACGGTCATCAATGCACGCGACCTATCGAGCGGCGAGACCGGGCTTCACATCACGATCGGTCGCCGCGACCTGACATGGACACGCTGGCTGTTGCAGGAAGGGGCCAATCCCAACGTCGCCGACAATCGCGGACGCACGCCGCTGATGGCCGCTATCGACAGCGGCTTTCTCGAAGCGGTCGAGGTATTGTTGAACAAGGGTGCGCAGGTCGATACGCCCAACCGGGCCGGGGAAACGCCGCTCATCACCGCGGTCCTCGGACGCAACACGGATCTCCTGACCCTGCTACTCGAAAACGGCGCAAATCCGGACCGGACCGACAATACCGGCCGCAGTGCGCGCGATCATGCGCGCCAGCCCGGCGTTCCGCCGCGCATCCTTTCCGCGATCGAGGCGAGCGACGCGGCTGGCAACCAGGCCGCCGATGTTTACGGGCCGGTGCAGTAAAGGATGGACGCGGACGATCTGACGCTCGACGAACTGCGGCTCGAACTCGCGCCCGCGATTGCGCTCGCCGCGATGTTCGACGGGTGGAGCGACGCCGCGCTGGAAAGCGCCGCGCAGAGCATGGACGTGTATCCTGCAGTAGCGCGGCTGGCCTTTCCGGCGAAGGGCTTCGGCGGCCGGGCGATGGACATGATCGACGCGTGGGTCGCCTCGGTCGATGCGCGGATGATCGCGCATTTTGCCGGTGGTCGGCTCGATACCATGCCAATCCGTGAGCGGATCCGCAGTCTCGTCTGGTTTCGGCTGGAGGCGATTGCCGGGCTGGAGGAATCGCTTGCTCGCGCCATGACGGTGCAGGCCATGCCGCAAAACGTCGCCAGCGCGGTGAAGCAGGGCTGGTCGAGCGCGGATAAGATGTGGCGGCTCGCCGGCGACACGGCGACCGATTACAATCACTACACCAAGCGCGCGATCCTCGCCTCGATTTACGGCGCGACGCTGGCCGTCTGGAAAGATGATGCGAGCGACGACAAGGCCGACACCGCCGCGTTCCTAGACCGGCGGATCGAAGGCGTGATGAAATTCGAGAAGGCGAAGGCGCAGCTCCTCGGCAAGGATCGCGAGCATTTCGACGTGGCGCGTTTCCTCGGCAGGCTGCGCTACCCGCAACGCTGATTTACTAATGAGAACCAGTTGCAATTAGCGCGGGTCCATGCGACGGGCGCGCTGTGGAAACGCCGACGACTCTCGACAGCCTCGCGCCTCTGACACGCGCCGAAATCCTATCCGTCGACTGGAGCGGGCTCGCTCCGGACGAAGGCAAGCGGCTGCGCGCGCTCGGCATCGACAGCGGGGCGCGCATCGCCATCGCGCATCGCGGCGTGTTTTTCGGGCGCGACCCGATCGCATTGATCGTCGGGCGCACCACTGTCGCCGTGCGCCGTGCCCATGCCCGCGCCATGACGGTGCGTCCGCTGTGAGCGAGCGGCGCACCGCGGCGCTGGTCGGCAATCCCAATGCCGGCAAGAGCGCGCTGTTCAACGCGTTGACGGGCGCGCGGCAGAAGATCGCCAATTATCCCGGCGTCACCGTGGAGCGGAAGGCGGGCCGCATGGTCCTGCCGTCGGGCGAACCGGTGGAACTGATCGACCTTCCCGGCTCATACTCGCTCGACGCTGCGAGCCCGGACGAGGAAGTGACGCGGCAGGTCGTGCTCGGCGAATTCGAAGGCGAGGCGACGCCGGATCTGCTGGTGGTCGTGATCGACGCAGCGAACCTCGAACAGCACCTCGTCTTCGCGCAAGAAGTTATCGCGCTGGGCTGCCCGACCGTGGTGGCGCTGAACATGGTCGACATGGCAGAGCGGGACGGGCTGGCGCTCGATCCCGCCGCATTGTCCGATGCGCTGGGCGTGCCCGTCGTCCCCACGGTCGCGGTGCGGCGCAAGGGGCTGGACGCGCTGGCCGGGGCGATGGACACGGCGCGTGGGCAGGACCTCACCACTCGCCACCGCGTCGCGGACCTGACGCTGCCCGAGCGGCGGCTGGCGGCGCGCAACATGGCGAACGGCGCGATCCTTTCGGAAAGCACCGCGCGGCGGCTCCATTCGCATCTTGACCGCGTGCTGCTCCACCCCTGGCTAGGCCCCCCGATCCTGTTCGCGCTCCTGTTCATCATTTTCCAGGCGGTGTTCGTCTGGGCGACGCCTTTCGTGGACGCGATCGAAAGCGGGATCGCCGCGCTGATCGGCGCGGTAAAAGGCGCGATGGGCGAGGGCGTGGTGCGCGACTTCATCACCGAGGGCGTGCTGACCGGTGTCGGCTCGGTCGTCGTCTTCCTCCCGCTGATCATCATCCTGTTCGCCTTCATACTTGCGATGGAGCAATCGGGCTACATGGCGCGCGCCGCCTTCATCATGGACCGGTTGATGGCTTATGTCGGCTTGTCGGGCCGCAGCTTCATTCCGCTGCTCTCCAGCTTCGCCTGCGCCATTCCGGGCATTATGGCGACCCGCTCCATCGCCGATCCGAAAGACCGGCTGACCACGATCCTGATCGCTCCGCTGATGACCTGTTCTGCGCGGCTTCCGGTCTATGCCGTGATCATCGCCGCCTTCATTCCGGAGACGCCGGTAGGGCCGGGCATCGGGTTGCAAGGACTTGTGCTGTTCGCGCTTTACATGGCGGGCATCATCGGCGCGATGGTGGTGGCATTGGTGCTGCGCAAAACCGCGACCAAGGGTGCGGCGAGCGGCTTCATCATGGAAATGCCGCGCTATCAATGGCCGCCGATCCGCGATCTGTTGATTGGCTTGTGGCAGCGCGCCTGGGTGTTCCTGCGCCGCGCGGGCACGATCATCTTTGCCGCGACCATCGCCCTTTGGGTGCTGCTGAGCTTCCCCAAGGCCGATCCGGGCGAGAGCCAGCTAGACGCCAGCATTGCCGGTCACGTCGCGGACGGGATGCACACCGTTCTTGCCCCAATCGGTTTCAACCGCGAGATCAGCCTCGCGATTATCCCGGCGATGGCGGCGCGCGAAGTCGCGGTGTCCGCGCTGGCGACAACCTATGCCGTCGATGCGGATGACGAGGAGGAAGAGGCCGACCGCCTGATCCCGCGCCTGCAATCCGGCTGGACCCTGCCCACCGCGCTCGCCTTCCTCGCGTGGTTCGTCTTCGCCCCGCAATGCCTCTCCACCATCGCCGTGGCCCGGCGGGAAACGAACGGGTGGAAGTGGCCCGTCGTGATGGTCGTGTACCTGTTTGCACTGGCGTATATTTTCGCGGGCATCACTTACTGGAGCGCCGTCGCTCTGGGGCTTTAGCCTTTTGCAACTAGCGCCATTGTGGACACAGACCGCCGAGGGGGGTGGAGACTCGCCCACCCTTCCGATAGGCCAGCATCCGAACAGACGAAGGACAAGCGAATCATGGCGGGCAGTCTCAACAAGGTCATGTTGATCGGAAATCTGGGCCAGGACCCGGAAGTGAAGAGCTTCCAGAACGGCGGCAAGGTCTGCAATTTGCGCATCGCGACGAGCGAAACGTGGAAAGACCGCAATACCGGAGAACGGCAGGAGCGGACCGAGTGGCACACGGTCGCGATCTTTTCCGAAGGGCTGGTGAACGTCGCAGAGCGGTATCTGAAGAAGGGCAGCAAGGTCTTCATCGAAGGCAAGCTGCAAACCCGCAAGTGGCAGGACCAGTCGGGTAACGACCGCTATTCGACCGAAGTCGTGCTGCGCGGCTTCGACGGCACGCTGACGATGCTTGACGGAGTGGGCGGCGGCGGCGGCGGCGGCGGTGGTGGTGGCGG
>JBARVT010000198.1:0-2960 GCA_049646405.1 Alteraurantiacibacter sp. | reverse complement strand
CAACATCCTAATGCTGATTTGGGTGATTTTTGGCTTTGGAGCGGCCGGAGAGTCGATGAATAACTCGATTAATGATGCAGAGCGGGCAGGTGCGGCGATCGGTTCGACCCTCGGCATCGGCATGCTGATCGTTCTCTGGGCACTTGGAGACATCATTCTGGGTATCCTCGTGCTTCTTACACGTAGAAAGAAGATCATCGAGGTGGAGGAATAGACCTGCTGCCACTGCGCTTCGGCACGCGGGCGGAAATCTGGGTGGTGGAGCTGGTGCCCTAGCTTTCCTAGGTTGAACATGCGTCCCCCGGAGCAAAGCGCCATGCCCTCGCAGCCTGCGAACAGGCCGGCGATGAAAAAGGCCGCCGAAGCGAACTTCGGCGGCCTTTTAGCGTGTCGATTAGAGAAGCAATCAGCTGCCGCGAGTGGCCGCCACTTCGGCAGCGAAGTCGCTTTCTTCCTTTTCGATGCCTTCGCCGAGCTGGAAGCGGACATAATCCTTCAACACGATCTCGTGGCCGGCATCCTTGCCTGCCTTGGCGACGACATCCGCAATCGGCGTCTTGTTGTCCATCACGAAGACCTGGCTAAGCAGCGCATTTTCCTTGGCGTATTTCTTAACCGCGCCTTCGACCATCTTTTCCTGCACCTGCTCGGGCTTGCCGCTTTCGGCAGCCTTTTCAGCAGCGATCTTGCGCTCGCGCTCGATCACGTCGGCGTCGAGGTCTTCGGCGGTCAGCGCCTGTGGGAAGGCGGCGGCGATGTGCATCGCGAGCTGCTTACCCAGCCCCTCCAGCGTGGCCTTGTCCGCCTCGCTTTCAAGCGCGACGAGCACGCCGATCTTGCCGAGGTTCGGTGCGGCGGCGTTGTGCATGTAGGGCACGACCACGCCGTTCGAAACGGAGACGCTCTTCATGCGGCGGACCTGCTGGTTCTCGCCGATGGTAGCGACATTCTCTGTCAGTCGGTCAGCAACGGTGCCGTCAGATCCAGGATAGGAGGCGGCTTTCAGCGTATCGACATTGTCGGTATCCAGCGTGAGGGCGACATTGGTCGTCTCGCGCACGAAATCCTGGAACCGGTCGTTCTTGGCGACGAAGTCGGTTTCAGAGTTCACCTCCACCGCCACACCTCTCGTGTCGGCTACGGAAACGCCCACCAGCCCCTCGGCGGCGGTGCGGCTCGACTTCTTCTGCGCGGTGGCGAGGCCCTTGGCACGCAGCGCGTCGACCGCAGCCTCGATATCGCCATCCGCTTCTTCCAGCGCCTTCTTGGCGTCCATCATGCCCGCGCCGGTCTTCTCGCGCAGGGCCTTCACATCGGATGCGGTGAATGCAGCCATCGTACTCGTCCTTCTTGAAATGTCATGCGGCGCCGGTCCGCAGTTCGCAGGACCGGCGCCATGAATGGAAAGTGTGACAGGCGGGCGACGAATCGCCCGGCCCGCGGCAGGTCAGGCGGAAGCCGGAGCTGTTTCAGCAGCCGCTTCGGCGGGCGGAGCGTCCATCGCGCCGATATCGGCACCCGAATCGGTCACGCCTTCGCCCTTGCCCGCGCGCGCCGCATCGGCGATTGCATCGCAATACAGACGCACAGCACGGCTGGCATCGTCGTTGCCCGGGATCGGGAAGGCGATGCCGCTCGGATCGCCGTTGGTGTCGAGCACGGCGACGACCGGGATGCCGAGCACATTGGCTTCCTTGATCGCGAGATCTTCCTTGTTCGCGTCGATCACGAACATCACGTCGGGAACGCCGCCCATGTCGCGAATGCCGCCGAGCGACATTTCGAGCTTGTCCTTCTTGCGAGTGAGGTTGAGCACTTCTTTCTTCGTCAGGCCGCTGGTGTCGCCCGAAAGCTGTTCCTCGAGCGTCTTCAATTCGCGGATAGAGCCGGAGATCGTCTTCCAGTTGGTGAGCATACCGCCCAGCCAGCGGTGATTGACGAAGTGCTGGCCGCACGAGCGCGCAGCTTCTGCGATGGGCTCGGACGCCTGGCGCTTCGTACCGACGAACAGCACCTTGCCGCCCGCGCGAACGGTCTGCTGCACGAAATCGAGAGCGCGCGCGAACAGCGGCACGGTCTGCGACAGGTCGATGATGTGAACGCCGTTGCGGTTGCCGAAGATATACGGCTTCATCCGCGGGTTCCAGCGGTGGGTCTGGTGGCCGAAATGCGCGCCGGCCTCGATCAATTGCTGCATGGTGACGGTAGGGCCCGCCATAGATAATTCCTTTCCGGTTATACCTCTGGAAAGCGGGGAACCGGCTGCGGGGTAAAGCCGCAGGCGGCACCGGTATATGTGCCTTCCATGTGAATTTGCCGGTCGGGCTGTGTCGGCGCAAAATGCGCACGACGGACCTTCCGGCGGGCGCGCCTTTAACGGTGGCTCACGAAGAAATCCACCGAAAAAGCGAGAGGCCGCCGATTTTCGTGCTTCGACGGCGGAATTGTCGGCTTCTTAGCACCTTACCGAGTGTGCTACATCACGCCACATGGAACACAGTGAGAACAAATCGCTTGACGCGCCGGAACATTGGTGGAACAAAACGCTCACAGCCCGCAGAACCCGGAACATTCTGTGGATTTGCGTATTTTGCAAACGGCTCCGGCCCACTCGCCAAGGATTTTCGACATGGTACTGGCAATCGCGATCTCGACATTCTTCGGCCTCGTCGCCGCAGTCGCGCTCATCGCATGCTGGTCTTCGCTAGCGCGTGCGTTCAGTCTGTATCGTGCCATCCGGGCGGAGCTTATCGCTCTGGATGCTCCGAAAGCGATCGTTCCACTTCGTCGACCGAAAGAGGCTTTCGCTCTGGCTGCTCAGGCTTGAGCTTGGCCGTACGCTCCCGCCTGATCTTCGCATAGCGCGTGGCCGACCAGGCGATCAGGCCGAGATAGACGACACCGATCAGCACCAGCGTCCACCACGTTTCGATCAGCAGCGCGCCCACCAGCAGTCCGGC
>JBARVT010000197.1:0-2639 GCA_049646405.1 Alteraurantiacibacter sp. | reverse complement strand
GGATACGCTCGCGCGCGACCCCGCCCGCGATGGCCCGGTCGCGCAAGCCCTTCAGCATATCGAACACGTCGAATACAACCGCGTCATAATCGCCGCCCGCATGCAGGTCTTCGCCGGTGCCGGGCGCGTGCATGAGGATGACGGGCATATCGCTCGCCGCCACGAACTCCAGGCTGCGCGGATCGTAGCGCAGGCCCGACACGTCGTTCACCATATGCGCGCCCGCCGCGCGCGCCGCCTCCATCACCGCGGGTCGGCGCGTGTCTATGCTCACCGCCGCGCCCATGCTCACGCAATGTTCGACGGCAGGGATGACGCGCTCGATTTCCTGCCCTTCCCAAACCTGTTTCGCACCGGGCCGCGTGCTTTCGCCGCCCACGTCGATCATCGCCGCACCCGCCTCGTGCATGGCGGCGGCATGGGCGCGCATCTCCTCGGGATCGTCCATGAACCTGTCGCCGTCGCTGAAGCTGTCGGGCGTGACATTGAGGATGCCGACGACCTGCGGCTGGTCAAGCCGTATGGTCCTCTCGCCCAGCGCCAGCGCAGGATGCGCCATGCGCAGGTTGGACCACTGGGTTTCCGCTTCGCCGCGAAGCTCTTCCGGCAGCCGCGCCAGTGCGCCCTCGAGCCCCGCCGCCGTCACGACCTCCCGGCTGACAACGGCGTCTTCCCGTCGAACGATCACCACGAACTCGCGTGCATAGACCATGCCGCCCGCCAGCCGCACGGCATCGCCCTCGACCGCCTGCGGGCCGGAAACGGTGGTGAGGGGCAGGATGTACAGGCGATCTGCGGTCATGCGTTCAGCTTTCTAGCGGGTTTCCTGCAAAGGTCTTACAGGTCTTACACAGTCCTGGAGAGAGAATTCCGGGCGGGCGCGGGTAGCGCGCCATCTTGGCGAGCGAGCGCGGCAGGTCAACGGTTGCGAAGTCGCGGAGCATCCGGCGCGGTGTAGGGCGCGCATTGCGTGTAGGACAGTCCCGCATCCCCTCCCACATGATCCCGGGCCGGGATCGGTGCTTCATTCTTATAAACAAGCCCAACCACCGGATTGGGCCTGTCCTGAGCCCGGCGAGGGGACCGGGACGACGTAGAAAGATTCTCGTAGTTTGTGCGCTCAATCCTCGCTCGCCAGCAGATACAGGCCGCGCGCCGCATCGATGGGCTTCACCTCGCCGCCCGCTTCGTAATGCCAGAAGGTCCAGCCATTACAGCTGGGCGCGCCTTGGAGCTCCTTGCCGACGCCATGGATTGAGCCGAACTGTTTTCCGCATTCGATGCTTCCGTCGGCGCGCACGATCGCCCGCCAGCGGCGCTTCTTGTCGAAGATCTCGCTGCCCGGTTTGAGCAGCCCTGCTTCCACCACTGCGCCAAATGCGACGCGCGGCTGGGTCTTGCGGCTCTGCATCGTGGTGAGTGCGCTTTCATCCAGCGGCAGTTCCTTTTCGATGCGCGCGCGGGCAACCTCGCGATAGGCCGCTTCGCGCTCGCAGCCGATCCATTCGCGGCCAAGCCGCTTGGCAATCGCGCCGGTGGTGCCGGTGCCGAAAAACGGATCAACCACTACGTCACCCTTCTCGGTCGTCGCCAGCAGCACGCGGTAGAGTAGCGCTTCGGGCTTCTGCGTCGGATGCGCCTTGTGGCCGGTTTTGTCCTTCAGCCGTTCGCCGCCGGAGCAGATCGGGAAGGTCCAGTCGGAGCGCATCTGCAGTTCGTCATTGAGCGTCTTCATCGCGCGGTAGTTGAAATGGTAGCGCGCCTTTTCGCCTTGCGAGCACCACAACAGCGTCTCGTGCGCATTGGTGAAGCGGGTGCCGCGAAAGTTGGGCATGGGATTGGTCTTGCGCCAGACAATGTCGTTGAGGATCCAGAAGCCGAGATCCTGCAGGATCGCGCCGACGCGGTAGATATTGTGATAGCTGCCGATTACCCACAGCGCGCCGTCAGGCTTGAGAACGCGCTTGCACTCCACCAGCCAATCTTTTGTAAATTCATCGTAAAGCGCGAAACTGTCGAACCGGTCCCAGTCGTCGGTCACGGCGTCCACATGGCTGCCGTCAGGCCGGTTGAGATCGCCGCCAAGCTGGAGATTGTAGGGCGGATCGGCAAAGACGAGGTCGACGCTGGAGTCAGGAAGTTCGCGAAGACGCTGCACGCAGTCCCCATCGAGGATTTGCCCGAGCGGCAGGTCCATCTTTTCGACCGCGACTGTTGTCTTGGCACGCTTCGGCGCGCGGATTTTCGTCAGTTGACCCACTGTCTTCCCCTCGACTTATCCACAGGGTGTGGCCCGCGCGGTCTCTGTGGGTCTAGCGGCAAATTTGCCGCTGGGCGCTACGCTTGGGGGAGAACGAAGCGAGTCCGGCACAAGATGTTGAGTCCCGATGCGGCGCTGGGACTCGATATGTCGTGGTGTGGCGCGAAGGACTCGCCTGTCGATTTCGATCAGATGGGGAAGTCCACGCCCGTCACCTCCTCGGACACCTCCCACAGCCGCTTCGCCATGTCTTCATCCCGCGCCCGCTCGGTCGCGAAGGCGCGGCCCGAGGTCTTCCCGCGCGCTTCGAGCAGGCCGCGCGGGCCGTAATAGTCGCCGCCCTCTGCCGCCGGATCGGTCGCCGCCTGCAAGGCGGGAA
>JBARVT010000196.1:0-5692 GCA_049646405.1 Alteraurantiacibacter sp. | reverse complement strand
CCCACGGTGAGCGCGGCTATCGTGATGCCGATGGCGGCGAGGCCGGGCGTTCCCGCCAACAGGCCGAGCAGCACGGTGTGTAATGTCGCCGTGTCGATGCCAAGCAACACGGCCGCGGGGAAGGCGGCAGCGATGAGGAACGGCCCAAAGCCCAGCCAGTGGGCGAGCAGGCGCACCGCCACCACCACCTCCTCGGCAATGCCGCGGAGCGCCCATTGGTCGAAGAAGCCGCTTTCGAGATCGGGCGCGAGCAGCCGATCGAGCGGCAGGATCGCGGCGAGCAGCGCGGCGACCCAGATCACCCCGCCACCGGTCGCGACGAGCAGCTGCGGCTCAGACCCGACGGCGAAGGGATAGAGCATCGCCACGGCAAGGAAAAAGAGCAGCGGCAGCAGCGTGTTGCCGCGCCGCGATCCGGGAAGGAAGAGCGTGAGATCGCGCAGCAAGAGCGTGCCGAGCGCCTTCATGCGGCGTAGTCCGGCAGGTGCAGCGCGGTGACCCCGGGCAAGGCGATGGGCTGGTGGCTGGCGACCAGCGCAATGCCGCCGCCGCCGCAATGCAGCGCGATGAGCGCTTCCAGTCCCTGCCGCGCCTCGGCATCCAGGCCGTTGAACGGTTCGTCCAGCAGCCAGATCTGTCGCCCGCCATCCAGCAGCCGCGCCAGTGCCGCGCGCTTCCTCTGGCCGGTCGAGAGATAGCGCACCGGCACGTCGAGCAGGTCGGTGAGCTGCATTGCCTCCAGCGCGCGCGTATTGTCATGGCACCCGTCAAGTCGCTTCCAAAAAGCGAGCGCGCGGCCCAGCGGCATGTGTTCGTCCAGCGCCAGCCGCTCATCGACCAGCCCCAGCGATCCTGCGCGCGTCACGCTACCCGCAAACGGGCGTAGCAGTCCGGCGAGAATGCGGATGAGGCTCGACTTGCCCGTGCCGTTCGGCCCGGTAACATGGCATGCTTGCCCGCTCTCCAGCGCCAGCCACAGACCCGCAAACAGCACCCGCTCCCCGCGGCGGCAGGCGAGATTGTCGGCAGCGATGCGGCACGGTTCCATCGTCGCCCGCGTTAGGGCATGGAAGCCGAAACACGCAAGAAACGGAGTGCAGCGACATGGTGGCGAAACTTTCCCAAGCCGAGGCCGAAGGCGAGATGGCGACGCTCGAAGGTTGGGAATTCAGCCGCGAGGGCGAGGCGATCAAACGCAGCTTCAAGTTCGCCGATTTCGTCGAGACATGGGGGTTCATGACCCGCGTGGCGATGCTGGCGGAGAAAGCGGACCACCACCCCGAATGGTCCAATGTCTACAACCGCGTCGAGATCGAACTGACCACGCACGATTGCGATGGGCTGAGCGAGCGCGATTTCGAACTGGCTTCCAGCATTGATGCGCTGATGCGATGACCGCGTGGGTCGCCCTGCTGCGCGCGGTGAATGTCGGCGGCACCGGCAAGATCGAGATGGCGCGGCTGCGAAAGGCGCTGGAGGCGACTGATCTCACCGGTGTGCGGACTTATATCGCCAGTGGCAATTTGGTCTTCGGCGGGCCGGACGATGCGGATGCCGTCCGCTCGATCGTCTGCAAAGCAATCGAAACGGAAGTCGGCGCTGCGCCCAACATCATCTTGCGCACTGCCGAGGAGATGGCGGCGGCGCAATGAGCCAACCCCTTCCCGGACGCGCCCGGCAACATGGTCCTTGCGATCTTCTGCGACGAGCCGGCCACGGCAGATGGCACGCGGCACGTGGCTGACAAGGTACTGCAGGCGAAAGGCCGCGAACTGTTCATCCATTTTCCGAGCGGAATGGCGCAGTCGGAACGGGTCGTTCCTGTCGCCAAGTCGGGGACCGAACGCAACATGAACACAGTCGAAAAGCTTGCCGCGATGGCTGCCGAGATCGACTAAACCTGCGCCGGGCGGCCTTCGCTCGCCTCGTGCGCTTCGGCCAGCGTGCGCGCGCGTTTGCGCAGTCTGCCGGGGAACCACTTGGCGGCAAATTTCATCGACCGGGCGGTCTTGCCGACGAGCACATGCGTGTCCTTTCCGTGGACCGCGTTCCAAGCTTCCTGCGCCACGGTTTCGACCGGCGTGAACTCCAGCCCGGCTTTGACCACCGCATCGCGGATGGGCGTGTTGCGGCTGCGATTGGGCGGCTGGCGGAGCAACGGGGTGTCGATGAAACTTGGCATCAGGCTTCGCACCTTGATGCCGTCGGGCGACCATTCCGCATCGAGGCTCTCGGTCAGGCTGCGCACGCCCGCCTTGGTTGCGCCGTAGACGCTCTGGTTTGCCATGCCGTAGATCGCTGCCGCGCTCGCCGTGTTGAGCAGGCACGATCCTGGCGCGGCTGCGCGCAGGTAAGGGAAGGCCGCCTTCGCGCCGTAGAATACGCCGCGTAGGTTCACGTCGAGCAGCAGGTCGAGTTCTTCGTGAGTCACCTCGGCCAGCGGCCCGCCTGAAGGCAGGCCGGCATTGTTGGCCAGCACGCCGAGCTTGCCTTGTGTGTGGCCGGTGAAGTCGGACAGCGCCTCATCCCATCCGGCGCGGTCGGTGACGTCGAATTCGTAGGCGAGGCATGCGCCGTCGGACAGCAGTGCGACGGTTTCGTCCATGCCTTGCCGATTGAGGTCGGCTATGCCGACAAGCCAGCCCTTTCCGGCGAAATGCTGCGCGATGGCGCGCCCGATCCCGCTGCCGCCGCCGGTGATGAAGATGCTCTGGTGCATTGCAGGCAACCCTTTCCCAACCTGGTTATCCGTTCGCCCAGAGCTTGTCGAAGGGCTGGGCGAGCGAAGCCGAGATTATTTTCGGGTAGGTGGTTCTCGGCTTCGCTCGAACCGGTCCCTCGACCTTGCCCGGGACGAACGGAGAGGGGAAGCGAGTCCCGCTTACCCCATCAGCTTCGCGCCTTCGTTCGCCAGCTTGCGGGATCGGCTGCGGATGTAGGAAGGCATCCAGCGCGCGGCGCGGGCGATCGTGCGCGCGGTCTTGCCGACGGGATTGTGCAGCGTGTCGCTGTGCACGGCGCGCCAGAAGGTTTCCGCGACCTGTTCCACCGGCGTGAATTCCAGCCCGGCTGACTGCACGCTCTCGCGGATCGGTTTGTTGCTCTTCGCATGGCTCGACTGTCGCAGCAGCGGCGTGTCGATATAGCTCGGCATGACATCGCAGACGCGGATGCCGTCGGCGGCCCACTCGATATCGAGGCTTTCGGTGATGGCGCGCACGCCCATCTTGCTGGCGCAGTAGATCGTCATGCCGCCTTGGCCGTATAGCCCCGCCGCGCTGGATGTGTTGACGAGACAGGAGCCGGGCGCGGCCTCCTTGAGATAGGGATAGGCCGCCCGCGCGCCGTAGATTACGCCCGCGAGGTTCACGTCGAGAGTGCGGTCGATCTCCTCGGTCGAGAGGTCGGCCAGCTTCCCGCCAAGCGGCACACCAGCATTGTTCGCCAGCACGTCGATGCGACCGCCGCAGGCTTCGTGAAAGGCCTTTAACGCCTCTTCCCACTGCGCCGGATCGCGCACGTCGAGCCTGTGAGCCGACCATGTGCCTTCGGGAAGCAGCGCGCCCGTTTCCGCCATCCCCGCCTCGTTTACATCGGCGAGACCGACGAACCAGCCGCCGCGCGAAAAACGCTGCGCCACCGCGCGCCCGATGCCGCTGCCGCCGCCGGTGATGAGGATACTGCGATAATCGGTCACAGTCCGACGAACTCTCGTCCCGCAGGGATTTCGGCCGTCGAACCATCAAGCACGTCGCCCAGAGGCTCGGCCCGTCCGCCGAGGCATTCGGCAAGGAAATTCTCGGCCACCGCGTTGAAGGCGATGTTATTCTCGGGCCGTGCAAAGCCGTGGCCCTCGTCTGGGAAGAGGACGTAGGTGACGGGAATGCCCGCCTCCTGCATGGCGGAGACGATCTGGTCGCTCTCTGCCTGCTTCACGCGCGGATCGTTGGCACCCTGCCCGATCAACAGCGGCTTGGTGATATCGCCCGCGCGGTAGAGCGGGCTCGCATCGCGCAGGGCCTGCAGCCCTTCCTCGGTATTCGGATCGCCCATGCGGGTGTGGAACTGCTTTACCAGCGGTTCCCAATAGGGCGGGATAGTTTCGAGCAGCGTTTCGAGGTTGGACGGGCCGACGATATCGACGCCGCAGGCGAACTCGTCCGGCGTATAGGCGAGGCCGACGAGCGTAGCGTAGCCGCCATAGGAGCCGCCCATGATGGCGACGCCGTCCTCGCTCGCGACGCCGCGCGAGACCGCCCATGCCTTCGCATCGAGCAGGTCGTCATGCATCTTTCCCGACCATTCGAGATTGCCGGCATTGATGAAATCCTTGCCGAAACCGGTCGAGCCGCGGAAGTTGACGCTCATCACCGCATAGCCACGATTGGCGAGCCATTGGTGCGTGGTGTTGTAGCCATAGCCGTCGCGCGCCCACGGCCCGCCATGGACGAGCATAACCATCGGCACCGGCGCATCGGGCACGCCGTCGCCGTTGCTGTCCGATCCCGGCGGCAGGGTGAGGTAGGACACCAGCGTCAGCCCGTCGCGCGAGGGGATTTCCAGCGGGTGCATCGGCTGGAGCGGTGCGCCCACGAGATCGGGCCGCGAGACGTAGAATTCGGTCAGCGTGTCGGCGTCGCGATCATAGACATAGCTCGTGATCGGCGCGGTCAGCGGGTCGTTCCAGACAAGCCATGTCCGGTCATCCTCGGTGCGGCTCTGGACCCCGTAGGAGCCCGTCAGCCGCTCGCCCAGCCAGTCCAGCGAGGCACCGGTTTCGGGGTCGAGCGCGGTCCATTCCGTCTTCAGGTAATTGACCGAATAGGCTTCGACCTCTCCCGTCACCGGATCAGACAGTGTGCCGCCGATGTCCGCGCGCGCGTCCTCGGCTATCAGGCGTTTTTCGCCCGTCGCCACGTCCTGCGCATAGAGCGCGCCGGTGTCGCGCCCGCGCGAATCGAGCCAGTAGAGCGTGCTGCCGTCCGCGGTGATGCCTGCCGGGCTGGTTGTCAGCGCATCTTCCATGCCGATGCTTTCGACTGGCTCGCTGCCGACCTCTCCGTTCTCGAAACGATAGACGTCCGTCCCGCCTTGCGCGTTCTGCATCAGCGCATAGCGCAGCGTCAGGGTATCGTCCGCGATGAAGCCGACGAAGCCCGGATTCTCGTATACCATCTCCAGCTCGCCGGTGTTTAGATCGAGCATCTGCACGTCGTGCAGGCGCGGATCGCGATTGTTGAGGCCGACAAGCAGCTTGTCTTTCATCTGTGTCGACGCACCAACCAGCTGTACGCGCGTGTTTTCGAACGGCGTCAGCGTCGTCTCCGTGCCGCTCTCGACATCGATCCCGTAAAGCAGGAAATTCTCGTCACCGCCCTTGTCCTGGATGTAGAGTACGCTCTGGCTGTCGGGAGCCCAGAAACTGTTTCGGATGGGGCGGTCGGTCGCCGAGGTCAGCCGCCGTACGGCATCGGGATTATCTGCAGGGGCGATCCAGATGTTGAGCACGCCTTGATGCGGCGCCAGCCAACTGACCCATTGCCCGTCGGGGCTGAGCTGCCCGCCCGTGCGCGTCGGGTTGCCGAAAAGGTCTTCTCGCGGGATCAGGGGGGTGGAGGCAACGCGCGCGGCAGCGGTGGTGGCAGTATCGGTCGTGCGGGCGGTCATCGTGTCTCCTGTTGTGGTGCAGGCC
>JBARVT010000195.1:0-6300 GCA_049646405.1 Alteraurantiacibacter sp. | reverse complement strand
GCCTCGATGACGCGCTCGACCATGTCCGCCGCCTGCGTGCGGAAGGGGCGCCCAGCGTCAAGAACTACAACCAGCCGCGGCGCGAACAGCGGCAGATGGTGGTGGAGGCCGCGCGGCGGGAGAACATGCTGGTGGTAGCCGAAGGCGGCTCCTTGTTCGGCATGGATCTGAACCTGATCGCCGACGGCAATTCGACGCTGGAGCACAATATCCCGGTCGAGCATTTCTATGAGGACGTGCTGCAATTCATGGAAGGCGCGGACACCAATTACACGCCGACGCTGGTGGTGGGATACGGCGGCCTCGCAGGCGATCCCTATTGGCGGCAGGCAACCAATGTGTTCGAGCAGCCGCTGCTGATGGCGCACACGCCGCCCGCGATCCTGCGCGCGCAGACCGCGCGGCGCACGACTGCGCCCGAAGGCGATTTCGTCGATGACGATGTCGCGCGTGAAGCGGCACGGGTGGCCGCGCGCGGCGTCGAGGTATCCATCGGCGGGCACGGCCAGCAGGCTGGCGTGGATTCGCACTGGGAAATCTGGAGCTTCGTGCGCGGCGGGATGACGCCGTTGCAGGCGTTGCAGGCCGCCACCATCGCGCCCGCGCGCAGCCTCGGCATGGCGAGCGAGATCGGCAGTATCGAGGCTGGCAAGCTGGCCGACCTCGTGATCCTTTCCGGCAATCCACTGGAGAACATCCGCAACACTGAGCGGGTTGAAACCGTGGTGTTGGGCGGACGTGCCTATGATGCGCAGACGCTCAACGAGACGGTGACCGGAGACCGCCGCCGCGCGGCCTATTGGTGGGAAGACTGAGCAGGCCCGCTGCCAGCGGAGGCGGGCTGACTGCGCTGCTGGCGGCGATCCGCGGTTCTGTCGGCGCGCGGCAGTGGCCGGTGCTCGGCATCGTCGTGCTTGCCGCCGCGCTGGAGAGCGTGGGGCTTGTCCTGGTCCTGCCAGTAGCGGAAACGCTGTTTGCCGCCGAGGGCGCGGTACCAGACGGCATAACGGGCCGCGTAGTCGGCTGGTTGGGCGCGCTGGGCATTCGCAGCACTGCCGGTCACCTCGCCGCAATTGGTGCGGTGTTCATCGTGCTGACCGTGCTGCGCGCGCTCGTCCTGCTGAAGCGCGACACGATGATGGCGGAGCTGGCGCAGGGCTTCGTCGACCGCACGCGCGCCGATTTCTTCGGTCTGCTCGCCGCGACAGACTGGCCTGTCATCAAGCGGCTGCGCAAGGCGCATCTGCTCGACGCAATGACGACCAATATCGCGCGGCTGGCGGGCGCGATGCACGCGCTCACCAGCGGCGCGGTAACGGTGGCGATGGCAGTAGCGTTCCTCGTCGCGGGCTTCGTGGTGAGCACGTTGCTCGGTTTCGCGCTGCTGGTGCTTGTTGCGCTGGGCGTGGTCTTTGCGCTGGCATGGTCGGCCCGCAGCCGCGCGCTGGGCGAGCGGATGAACTGGGCCAATCGGGGGGTTATGGCGGAGACGACGCGCTTCCTGGAGGGCATGAAGGCCGCCAAGGCCGCGAATGCAGAAGACGCTCTGGCCGAGCGGTTCGTCGACCGCATAACCGAAACACGCACGCTGTCGGTGCAATTCGTCCGCCAGCAGGGGCGGCTGCGCAACGGCGTGCAGATCGTTGCCTCGCTCGCGGCCTTCGCCGTGCTGCTGGTGGGCTATGGCTGGCTTGGCATGTCGGGTGGCGAGCTGCTGGTGATGGCCGCCATCGTCTTGCGCCTCGCGCCGAGTGCGGTGGCGGCGTTCGGCAACATGCAGATGGTGGCGCTCGCGCTGCCCGCCTTCGACGCGATCCGCGCGCTGGAGGGGGAGCTGCTCGCGGCCCGCTCCGTGCCTGCCAAAGCGACGGCGCAGGTGCCTGACCTTGCTGGAATTGCATTGGTGCTCGACGGCGCGAGCGTGCGCGTGGCGGGCGAGAATGGCTCGGACAAGACGCTTGTCACAATCGACCGCTTGCACATCGCGCCCGGAACGCTTGTGCATATCGGGGGGCCGTCCGGCGCGGGGAAGAGCTCGCTCGCCGAATTGGTGGCAGGACTGCATTTGCCTGCCTCCGGTACCGTCATGCGCGGAGAGGTATTGCTCGGCGCCGAAACACGAAGAACATGGCAGGCCCAGCTTGCCTTCGCCCCGCAGGAGCCGTTCCTGTTCGACGCGACGGTGCGCGAAAATCTGCTCTGGCCGAATTGCTCCGCGGACGACGAGGCGATCTGGCACGCGCTCGAGGTGTGCGAGGCGGCAGATCTCGTAAACACCCTTCCGAACAATCTCGACGAAGAATTGCTCGACGGCGGTGCGCGCCTGTCGGGCGGGGAGCGCCAGCGCCTGTGCCTCGCCCGCGCGCTGTTGCGGGGTGCTGACCTGCTGATCCTCGACGAGGCGACCTCGGCAATGGACGCCGGACTGGAACGCCGTATCGTCGGTCGCCTTCGTGCAGATATCGGCCAGCGCATTGTCCTGCTCGTTTCGCACTCCCTCAACGCCATCGACCAAGCCGATATGCGCGTAGTCGTCGAAAACGGCATAGCGCGCCTCGCCAGCTAGGCATTGGAAAACGCCGCACAGCCCGCTAGGGACGCTGTTGGTGATAGATGGAATTTATACAAACGACGATGCCGCGCGCGACCTGATCGCGAGCAGCCCGATTGCGTCGGTCGTCAGCAATCCGCGCCTGGCCGACAATCCACTGATCGCCTGCAACCAGGCCTTTATCGATCTGACCGGCTATTCCGAGGACGAAATCCTCGGTCGCAACTGCCGCTTCCTTGCCGGGCCGGGCACCGAGCCGTGGCTGACCGAAGCCATTCGCGAAGGTGTGCGGGAACGCCGCTCGGTCCTTGTCGAAATCCTCAATTACAAGAAGGACGGCACGCCGTTCCGCAATGCCGTGGTGGTCGCGCCGGTGTTCGACGAGGACGGCGAGCTCGAATATTTCCACGGCTCGCAGGTCGAATTGCCCGACGACGCGCAAACCCCGATGGTCACCCGCCGCGCGCGCGCCGCAGAAAAGGTGAAGGGGCTGTCCAAACGCCAGCTCGAAGTGTTGCAGATGGTCGCGGCAGGCCTGCGCAACAAGCAGGTCGCCTACGAGCTGGGCCTGTCGGAAAAGACGGTGAAGATGCATCGCGGTCTGGCGATGGAGAAGCTCGGCGCGAAGAACAGCGCGGACATGATCCGGCTGGCGGTAGAGGCGGGCATCTGAACGCCGCGCGGGCGACATGCCCCAAAGTCCATATTTGCTATTGTTGCGATGGGTTTACAGCGGATATCGCATCGTAGCCGGAAGCGGGGCGTACCTCCCACATTCCCTCCCGCCTCGCTTTCCTCCATCCCACCCATTCCGGTTGCGATGCACCCCCTCACTCCCCCTTCGGATCGCACCGGGAAGGCGTCAGCCGCGCGGGCGCTGGTCCCGTCCGATCGGAACGACCACGTCCGCCCGGCTTGGCATTTGCGCCAGCATATGCCGCGTCAGCCGTTCGTAATGCTGGACGAAGCGTTGCAGCGCCTCCTCGTCGAGCAGGCCGGGACCGAGGGGGTTGAGGTCCGCCAGCTTCTGCTCCTGCCTCCGCCGGTTCGCGATCACCGCGTCAAACCCGTCGACCTGCAGCATCACCAGCATGTCAATCAGTGCAAAAAGCCGCGCATAATCCTCGCCGAGCCAGTGATTTATGAGCGTACGCCAGACGGCATCGGGATCTTCCTCCGCCTCCAGCAAATTGGCGGGACACTTCAACGCCTCGGGCGGCTGCGGCGCCGCACCCACGCACCAGCCCTCGAACAGCAGCACATCGACCGGGCCAGTTAGGCGCCGTGTCTGGTTGCTGCGGTCGTCGCAGCTCTTGTCGAATAGGGGTATCTCGAATGGGCGCCCCGCCAGCACATCCTCGATTATGCCGAAGGCCATCGCCACCGCGTGCGTGCCGGGCACGCCGCGCGTGACGAAAAGCGGGTGGACTTCGGCGGCCAGCTGCAACCGCTCGGCATGGGTAAGATAAAGATCGTCGAGCGACAGCTTCACCGCGCGCAAGCCCCGGGCGCGCAGGAGCAGTTCGAGAAATTTGCACAGCGTCGTCTTGCCCGAACCCTGCGCCCCGTTGATACCGACGATCAGCGGTTTGCGAGAAGCCGCACGGCGGGCGATCTGCGTGGCGAGCGGCTTCCAGTGAGCTTCGACGACTTCGGCGTAATCATCCGGCAGCCGTTCCGCCGCGATCAGCTCCTCCACCGTCACGCGACGCGGTCCGGCAGCTTTTCCCCGGCGGCAAAGGCGCGGATATTGGCGAGCGCGCGCATGCCCATCGCCTCGCGCGTCTCGACGGTCGCGCTGCCGAGGTGCGGCAGGCACACGGCATTCGGCGCAGAGAGGAGGGCGGGTGGTACCGCAGGCTCGTCCGGATAGACATCCAGGCCCGCGCCCGCGATGTGCCCGCTCAACAGCGCCTCTGCCAGAGCATGGTGATCGAGCACCGAGCCGCGTGCCGTGTTGACAAGGTAACTGCCGCGTTTCATCGCCCCGATGGCCCGCGCGTCGATCAGGCGGTCGGTCTCCGCGCCGCCCGGCACATGCAGTGAGACGACGTCGCTCTCGGCGAGCATTTCGTGCAGGTCGGGATAAAAGGTCGCCTGGACAGCCGTGCCCTGCACTTCGTGCCGCGCGTGACAGGCGATGCGCATGCCGAAGCCGTGCGCCGCTCGCTTCGCCAGCGCCTGCCCGATCCGCCCGAAGCCGACAGTGCCGAGCACCTTTCCGTCAAGTCCGCTGCCCATCAAATGCGTCGGCTGCCAGCCATCCCACGCGCCGTCGCGCACCTGGTCAATGCCTTCGCCCGCGCGGCGCGTCGCCATCAGGACCAGCATCATCGCGAGGTCCGCCGTGGCGTCGGTGAGGACGCCCGGCGTGTTCGTCACCGCGATCCCGCGCGCTTTGGCCGTATCGAGGTCGATATGATCGACGCCGACACCATAATTTGCGATCATCTTTACCCGGTCGCCGCCCGCCAGCACCTTTGCGTCGATCCGGTCGGAGACGGTTGGCGCGATGATGTCGTACTCGCCCATCGCCGCCGCCATTTCGGACTGGCTCATTGGCCCGTCGCCCTTATTGAGTGTAACGTCGAACGAACAGCGCATCGCCCGCTCGACGGCTTCGGGCCAGCGCCTTGTCACCAGCACCCGCATCGCGATCAGGCGTCTCCCAGCAGCGAAGGGCCGAGCGCCAGCAGCATTCGCGTGTCGATGGCAACGCCGCGCTGGCGAAAGGCCGCGACGGTTGCGGGAAAATCGGCGAGAGGCACGCGGTGGACGGTGATGTTCTCGCCATCCACCCCGCCGCCTTCGCTCACCTTGGAGAGACCCGTCGCCTTGAGCAACGTGAACCCCTCGTCCGTCATGCCGGGGGAGGAGAAGAATTCGCCGATGACGTCCCACTGCACCGCGGCGTAGCCGGTCTCTTCCTCCAGTTCGCGCTTTGCAGCGGAGATCGCGTCCTCGTCCTCTCCGCCATCCTCGTCGCCGATCAGCCCCGCCGGCAGTTCAAGGCAGTTGCAGCCCAGCGGCACGCGGTATTGCTCGACCAGCAGCACGTGGCCGTTCTCGATGGCAAGGATAACGGAAGCGCGGATCTGCGCGCGGCGGCTGGCATATTCCCAGCGTCCGCGTGTCTTGGCGACGATCCACTTGCCCTGCCAGGCGATCTGTTCGGGTGCGTCGGCGTCTGGCGTGCTCATGGCGCGCAGCGATAGGAGAGGCTCAGACCTCGATCAAGCGGTCGGGCAATTCGTTTTCATCATCGTGGCCGCGCGGGAAATGCTCGGACAGCACCTGCCCGACATCGCGCACGCCTGCCGCGATCCCTTCCGCGACGGCACCTTTGCGGATTTCGACGAGCATGTCCGCCATCGCTTCGCCCCACACCTCGGCAGGGACAAGGGCGGTGATGGAATCGTCGGCGATAATCTCCGCGCGGTGTTCGCGCATCGAAAGATAGAGCAGCACGCCCGTCTTGCCATGCGTGCGCCCTTCCGCACCGACCTTGAAATGCCGGATCGCCCGCTCGTTCACGCGCTGGCGCTTGATGGGGGACGGGACGATGGCGAAACGCAGCGGATCCCAGCCGAGCAGCGCCCAGAAAGCGAGGAAGGTGACGAGGCCGAGCCCGACGGCCCATGCGACGATCTCTGCCGGTCGCAATTCGCCCGACCAACCGCCGCTCAGGGCGTCGATTGTGCCAAGCGCAAAATCGGGAAAGGCTACGAACAGGCTCATCGCGGTGAAGG
>JBARVT010000194.1:0-2477 GCA_049646405.1 Alteraurantiacibacter sp. | reverse complement strand
GCACGGGCCTGGTCGATCTCCGCCTCCGAAGGGACGCGGCCACCGGAAATGCGCTGCACCTCCAGCAGGCGATTGAGCTGCGCCTGATCGCCGTCCAGCGTTGCCTGCGCCTGCCCCACCTGCGCGCGCGCGGAGTTGAGGTTCGCCTGCCCCTGCCGGATCTGGTCGTCGATCAGCTCGGTATTGATGATGGCGAGCACCTGCCCGCGCTGTACCTGGTCGTTCACGTCCACCAGCACGCGGTCGATCCGGCCCGAAACCTCGGAACCGACTTCGACCTGGTTGGTCGGTCGCAAGCTGCCCGTCGCGGTGACGGTGAGGTCGAGCGATCGCGTCTCCACCTCTGCGGTAATATAGTCGGGCTGATCTTCCCCACCGCTGCATTGCGAGACGGCGACGATAATCAGGATCAGCAGCAGGCCGAGCGCCCACCAGCGCTTGCGCTTGTACCATTTGTTCGGCTTGCCGCTGTCGAGATAGGTCTCGATATCGCCGTTTTCGGTTGTGGCGGTGGTTTCGGTCTCGCTCATTCGGGGTTCCCGTCGGAAGGCTGCGTGGCTTCCACCGGCAGCGGTAGGTCGTAATCCACAAGGCTCCAGCCGCCGCCCAGCGCCTGCGTCAGCCGAACGAAGGCGGTTGCGCGATCGGCCTGCGCAGCGACGAGCTGGTTCTGCGCGGAAAGAAGCTGGTTCTCCGCCGTCAGCAGGTTGCGGAAATCGGTGATGCCGGCCTGGTACTGGCTGCGCGCCAGCAGGGCGGAGATACCGGCAGCGTCCAGTGCCTCTTCGTTGAGGTCGACACGCTCGTCGGCGGTGCGCTGGTCCACGGCGGCGGTCTCGACATCCTCCAGCGCGTTCAGGATCGCCTGCTCCCAGCTCGCCAGCGAGGCGCGCGCCTGCGCCTCCGCGCTGTCGATCTGCGCGCGGGTGCGCCCGCCGTCAAATATGAGCTGGCTGACGCCCGCGAAGAGATTGCCGGTGATGAGGTCGAACAGGCTGTCCAGCGCATTCGAGCCTGCGCCGATAGTGCCGCTGAGGCGCACGAGCGGCAGGAGTTGCGCGCGGGCCACGCCGATGCGCGCCGTGTCGGAAATCAGGATGGCCTCGGCAAAGCGCACGTCGGGGCGGCGGCGCAGCACTTCGGCTGGCGCTTCGAACCCGGTGAGCAGCGGCGGGGCAGGGACGGGGGCAGGCTCGGTGGCCAGGATCGCGTCGTAGACGCGGCCCGGCGGCTCCCCGATCAGGGTGGAGATGGCATTGGCGGATGCCGCGAGGCTGGCTTCGAGCTGCGGGATGCTCGCCGCCGTCTGCGCCCGCTGCGCCCGTGCCTGCTCGACATCGAGACTGGAGACAAGCCCCGCCTGATTGCGCCAGCGCGCGATCTGGAGATTGTCGTCCTGGTAGGCAAGCGTCTCCCTCGTCAGTTGCAGCTGCTGCGCATTGGCGCGGGCATTGATCGTGGCGATGGCGACTTGCCCGACGATCAGGCGCTGCAGGTCCGCCAACGAATAGCCGGACGCCACGAGGTTCGCTTCCGCCGCGCGCACGCTGCCGCTGATCTGGCCGAACAGGTCAAGCTCCCACGCGGCATCAGCGCCGAGCGAGAGCTGCACGCCGTCGCGCGCATTGTCGCCAACATCGCGGCGTACGCCGCCACTGCCGCTCACGCTCGGCAGGTAACCGGCCCGCGCGCCGACGAGCGAGGCGCGTGCCTGGTCCAGTCGGGCGGCGCTGACGGCAAGGTCGCGATTCGCGACGATGGCCTGCTCGACGAAATCCGTCAGCAGCGGATCGCCGAGCAGTGTCCAGTATTGCGTGAGATCGGTGGAAACCGGCGCGGGATCGCTCAGTGCCCAGTCGGTAGGCACGTCGACGCGCGGGTCCGCAGGCGCCTCCGCCAGTGGCGTCGCGCACGCCGCAAGCGCGAACAGCGCCGGCAGCGTGGCACAATGCCAGGCCCGTGTCGAAAAGCGACCCATTCCCCGTAAACCCCCGATTATCCCGTCCCCTTCGATCCCTAGCGAGAACACGCCCGTGTTCCAATTATGCTTTTGTCATCGGCCTTGTCATCCCGGAAAGCGTGGGCTTTGGGCAACATTTCGTGACAAATCGCACCATTGCGGATGTAATGCGCGCCGTCCGGCCGTCCAGCACGCAATCGAGCAACGGCTTATAGACCTCGACTAACTGTCATATCCGCGCAACACGCTGCGCTAACCAGGAGCGACCTTGTAACAAGCCGGTTGATTTCACGGCGGGAAGCGACGAACATGCGCGGGTTGACGTGCCTGTCATGGGATTGGCGGTGTATCCGGGGGGGTCGCCTGTCCGATCCGCAACTGTCCGTTGCGGGGGTGGCTCGCAGCGGTTTCCCCCCATAGTATATCGGAACCGCAAGGGCTCGAACAGGACAGTGCAGCTTTCCGTGAACATTCTCGCCGGTATGGCGCTGTTGGCCGTAGCCGCGCCGCTGGCCGC
>JBARVT010000193.1:0-2484 GCA_049646405.1 Alteraurantiacibacter sp. | reverse complement strand
CGAGCAGGAACACGCAGGCGATGTAGAACAACACGAAGGCCCCGCCCCCGCTTTCGCCCGCCAGCGTCGGAAAGCGCCAGATATTGCCCAGCCCCACCGCCGCGCCGACGGCGGCAAGGATGAATGCGCTGCGCGAAGACCAGTGCTCGCCGGTTCCCCCGGCCTGGTTGAGTGCCATGTGAAATCCTCTCGACCCCAAGATTTGCGGCTTCTTTGCATGGATAGGGGGTCGCGTCGAGGGGGCAGTCCGATTAAGGGGATGGCATGTCCACCACCTTCACACTCGACACCTCGACCAGCCGCGCCAACCCCACCCCGCAGCCGATGCGGCGGCTGACAGTGCCGAAAATACGCGCACGCAAGATGGATGGCACGACGGATGAGCCGATTGTGATGCTGACGGCCTACACCGCGAGGCAGGCGCAGCTGCTCGATCCGCATTGCGACCTGCTGCTGGTGGGGGACAGTCTGGGACAGGTGATCTACGGCCTGCCTTCGACCATTCCCGTCACGTTGGACATGATGGCCAACCACGCCACCGCCGTCGTGCGCGGCAGCTATCACTCGGTCGTCGTCGTCGACATGCCGTTCGGCGCTTACGAGGCTTCGCCCGAAACCGCCTTCGCCGCGGCCTCCAGCCTCCTGAAAGAGAGCGGCGCCGCGGCGGTGAAGCTGGAAGGCGGTGAAGCGATGGCCGACACAGTTGCCTTTCTTACGCAGCGCGGCATTCCGGTGATGGGCCATGTCGGCCTGACCCCGCAGGCGGTGAATGTGCTCGGCGGTTATGCCGCGCGCGGGCGCAGCGATGCCGAGGCCGAGAAAATCGTCGGCGATGCAAAGGCGCTGGACGAGGCAGGTGCCTTTGCCATCGTGGTTGAAGGCGTGGTCGAGCCGATCGCCATCGCCGTGACCGAGGCGGTTGCGTGCCCCACCATCGGCATCGGCGCGTCTGCGCAATGCGACGGGCAGGTACTGGTAACCGAAGACATGCTTGGCATGTTCGAACGCGTGCCGCGCTTCGTGAAGAAATACGGCGACATTGCCACTACCATTTCCGAGACCGCCGAACGCTACGCCGCCGAAGTGCGCGAGCGCAGCTTCCCCGGCCCCGACCAGCTCTACCAGCCAAAATAAGGCCCGCCCGGATGTCGACCCTTCGCCGCTTTTACGGCTTCTCGCTGATATTTACCCTGATCTGCCTCGGGCTGGGCGCGTGGTATGGCTGGTCGAGCACTGGCAGCGTCACCGGGATGTTGTCCATGCTGTGGATCATTGCCGTGCTTTCCGTCCTCGAAATCTCGCTCAGCTTCGACAACGCGGTCGTGAACGCGAGCGTGCTGAAAAGCATGGATAAGGTCTGGCAGCGCCGCTTCCTGACATGGGGCATCGCCTTTGCCGTGTTCGGCATGCGCATTGTTTTCCCATTGGCCATCGTCGCCATCGCTGCGGGCCTCGGTCCGATCGAAACGATCGACCTGTCGCTCAACGATCCGGCGGAATACGAACGCATCGTATCGAGCGCGCATGTCGGTATCGCCGGTTTCGGCGGAGCGTTTCTTGCCATGGTCGGCCTCAAGTTCTTTTTCGACCGGGAGAAGGACATCCACTGGATCGCGAAGATCGAACAATGGCTGAGCAAATTCGCAGCCCTGCCCGCTGCCGAAATCGCCATCCTGCTATTGGTGCTGTGGGGCATCTCGGGGATGCTGCCTGACGATAAGGCGCTGACGTTCCTCATCGCCGGCATCCTCGGCCTCGTCACCTTCATCGCGGTTGAGGGCATCAACGCGATCCTCGAACTGCACGAAGAGAAGAAGCGGCTTGCCGGGGCGGCGGTGAAAAGCGGGCTTGGCGGGTTTCTCTATCTCAACGTGCTCGATGCAAGCTTCAGCTTCGATGGGGTGATCGGGGCATTCGCGCTCTCGAACAACATGATCGTCATTGCGCTCGGCCTCTCCATCGGGGCGATGTTCGTGCGCTCCATGACGATTCACCTCGTCGAGAAGGGCACGCTGGCGCAGTACCGCTTCCTCGAAAACGGCGCGTTCTGGGCGATCATCGCGCTCGGCGGCATCATGCTGTTTTCCGCGCGCTTCCACATTCCCGAAACCATCACCGGCCTGATCGGCGCGGCGTTGATCGGGTTGTCGCTGTGGTGGTCCGTCCGCTTCAACCGGAAGAACCCCGATCCAGAGACCCTGAACCCGCACGGCTGAGCGCGCGGGGTCAGGTCTGCAAATCGTACTGCTTGATGAGATCGTACAAGGTCGGACGGCTGATGCCGAGCATCTTGGCGGTGCTCGAGATATTGCCTTCGCTGCGCGCCAGTGCGTGGCGGATGACCTTGCGGTCCGATTTCTCACGCGCACTTTTCAGGTTCAGCACGTCGGCATCCTCCTCTTCGCCATTGCCGAGGTCGAGATCGTCCGCGCCGACCAGTTTGGCATCCGCCATGATCACCGCGCGCTTCACGCGGTTTTCCAG
>JBARVT010000192.1:0-8977 GCA_049646405.1 Alteraurantiacibacter sp. | reverse complement strand
GATATGGAGGCGCGCGAAATTCGCCGCGCCGGGGCTTGTGCGGCGGCGGGGCCGAAAGGGTGCGGCTGCCGTGCAGAACGCGCCGATCTCCGCGCCCAGCTTGCCCAGGGCCTCGCCATGCAGGCGATAGAAGACGAGCTTCGCCTCCTTGCGCGTCTCCACCAGCCCGGCCTTGCGCAGCACGGCGAGCTGTTGCGAGAGGCCGGGCTGCTCGACGCCCGTCACACTCTCGATCTCGCCGACATTGCGCTCCCCGCCTTCAAGCGATTGCAGCAGGCGATAGCGCACCGGATGGGCGAGCGCGCGAAGCGCCTCGATCCGCGCCGCGTCGGTCACGAGCTAGCCTCGCGCAGAAACCAGCCACCCTCGCTGCCCGCCGCGAAGACCTCGTCAAGTTCATTCGCGGCAGGACGCATCAGCGGGTCGCCTTGCTGCCAGCCGGCAGGCGCGAGCAGGTCCGTCCCGTCGACCGCTTGCAGCGCATCCAGCGTGCGCAGAAGCTCCGGGATGGAGCGCCCGACATTGGCGGGGTAGGTCGTGATCGCGCGCACCACGCCTTCGGGATCGATGAAGAAAGTCGAGCGGATCGTGGCGCTGTCGGGATCGCCCTGCGCCACCATGCCGTAAGCGCGACCGATGACCATCGTCGGGTCCTCGACGACGGGGAAGCGCACTTCCACGCCGAAACGGTCGTGGATGATCGAAAGCCACGCGAGGTGCGAGAACAGGCTGTCCACCGACAGGCCGATCAGCGCGCAATCGCGTTCCGCAAAGGCGTCTGCCTCCCGCGCCAACGCGACGAATTCGGTGGTGCAGACCGGTGTGAAATCGGCGGGGTGGGAAAACAGAACGACCCAGCGCCCGCGATTGTCCGACAGGCGGATGTCGCCAGCCGTGCTGCGCGCGGTGAAATCGGGCGCGACATCGCCGATGCGCAGGGGAGCGGGCAGGCTGTCCATGGTGGCTAGAGTAGCGTTTGACTTCGTACTTCGCAATACATATTAATAAAGCGTGTAAGCGAAGCAGGAGTCGCGCATGTTTACGGACGACCCCCATCTCAATGCCGCAGCCGCGCAGATAAAGCGCGCGATGGACGATGTCACCTTGCGCCCGAGCATCGCCGGCTTCTTCGACGAAGCCACCAATACGGTCAGCTATATCGTCCACGATCCCGAAAGCTGCGAGGCAGCGATCATCGATTCGGTGCTCGATTACGAGGCTGCATCGGGCCGTACCTCGAACGGGTCGGCGGACCGGATGGTCGAATACATAGATAAGCATAATCTGAAAGTGACTTGGTTGATCGAGACGCACGCCCATGCCGATCACATTTCTGCGGCGCCCTATCTCCAGCAGAAGCTTGGCGGAAAGCTGGCCATCGGCGAGGACATCATCCGCGTGCAGGAGGTGTTCGGCAAGCTGTTCAACGCCGGCACCGATTTCGAGCGCGACGGATCGCAGTTCGATCACCTCTTCACCGATGGTGAGGCGTTTCGGCTCGGCAGGCTCGAAGGCATGGCGCTGCATGTGCCCGGCCATACGCCCGCAGACATGGCTTTCATCATCGGCGATGCGGCGTTCGTAGGCGACACGATCTTCATGCCCGATTTCGGCACCGCCCGCGCGGACTTTCCCGGCGGCGATGCGCGCGAACTGTTCCAGTCGATCCGCCGCCTGCTCCGCCTGCCGGACGAAACCCGCCTGTTCCTGTGCCACGACTACAAGGCGCCGGGACGCGACGAATATGCATGGGAGACGACCGTGCACCAGCAGCGCACGCAGAACGTGCATGTGAAGGACGGCACGAGCGAGGATGAATTCGTCGCCATGCGCACCGCGCGCGACAAGACACTCGCCATGCCGCAGCTCATCATGCCGAGCGTGCAGATCAACATTCGCGGGGGCCATTTGCCGGAGCCGGAGGACAATGGCGTGAGTTACATCAAGATACCGGTGAACGCCGTATGACATTGACCGCCCTCCCCGGCTTTCCCGACGCTGCGCCTGTGGAGGGCTTCCTCGGCGGCCTTCTTATCGGCCTTGCCGCCGCCATCATGTTGCTCGGTCTTGGCCGCATCGCTGGCGTGTCCGGCATGTTCGTCCGGGCAACGACTATCGAAGGCGGGAATCTGCCTTGGTCGACTGCGGTGCTGTTCACCGGCGGGCTGGTGCTGGGGGCGGTGGTCTTCGCGCTCGCCGCAGAGCCGGTCGAAGCGTCGTTCCCGCCCGGCTATGGCTGGCTCATCGCGGGCGGGCTGCTCGTCGGCTTCGGTACGCGGCTAGGTTCGGGCTGCACCAGCGGACATGGCGTGTGCGGCATGTCGCGCGTCTCGCCGCGCTCGCTCGTTGCAACCGGCACTTTTATCGCGGCGGGTATCGCCACCGTCGCCCTGGTCAATGCGTTGGGAGGGGCTTGGTGGTGAGCCGCGCAGTCCTGGCCCTCCTCTCGGGCGCCGTTTTCGGTTTCGGCCTTGCCCTCTCCGGCATGATGAACCCGGCGCGGGTGCGCGGCTTCCTGGACCTGTTCGGCGAGTGGGACCCGACGCTCGCTTTCGTCATGGGCGGCGCGGTGCTGGTGATGGCGATCGTGTGGGTCGTGCAGGGGCGCATGGCGAAGCCTGTGATCGGCACCGAGTTCAACCTGCCCGGCACCAAGCTGATCGACGGCAAGCTCATCGGCGGATCGGCACTTTTCGGTGTCGGCTGGGGGCTTGCCGGCCTGTGCCCCGGCCCTGCCATCGCCTCACTCGGCACCACGCTGCTGCCCGCCGCTGTCTTCGTCGCCGCGATGGCGACAGGCATGCTGGCGCACAAGCTCGTCGCCAGATAATCCTCACAAACGAAAGAGCCCGACCATGACCGATATCTCCCCCACCGGACATTTCTCCGTCGTCATCGCGGGCGGCGGCTCGGCCGGCATAGCCGCCGCCGCTTCGCTGCTGCAACGGCGCGGCGATCTCGACATCGCCGTTATCGAGCCGAGCGACGTCCATTACTACCAGCCTGGCTGGACGATGGTGGGCGGCGGCGTGTTCGCAAAGGAAGAGACCTGCCGCCGCGAAGCGAGCGTCATGCCGGACAAGGTAACGTGGCTGAAAGCGGCGGTAACCGGCTTCGATCCCGAAACCAAGTCGGTCCTATACGGCGATGGCGGGCGCGTGACGTATGACGTACTGGTGGTGGCGATGGGCAACCGGCTGGCGTGGGACGCGGTCGAGGGGCTGGAGGACACGCTCGGCAGCAACGGGGTCACCAGCAATTACCGCTACGATCTTGCGCCCTATACGTGGGAAATGGTGCAGGTGCTGGGCAAGGGCCGCGCGCTGTTCACGCAGCCGCCCATGCCGATCAAATGCGCGGGCGCGCCGCAAAAGGCGATGTATCTCAGCTGCTCCGAATGGGAGAAAGCAGGCGTGCTCGGCGATATCGAGGTCGAGTTCCACAACCAGGGCGGCGTGCTGTTCGGCGTGGGTGATTACGTCCCCGCGCTGATGGACTATGTCGAACGCTACGGCATTGCCCTGAAATTCGGCAGCAACCTCGTGCGCGTCGACGGGCCTTCGCAGCGGGCGTGGTTCGCGACCGAAGATGGCGAGGTGGAGCGGCAATTCGACCTGCTGCATGTCTGCCCACCGCAGGCCGGGAACGCGGTGGTCGCCGCCAGCCCGCTCGCCAACGAGGCGGGCTATGCCGATGTCGACCAGCACAGCCTGCAGCATGTGAAATACCCCGCCGTCTTCGCGCTCGGCGACTGTTCCAGCACACCCAATGCCAAGACGATGGCTGCGGCGCGCAAGCAGGCCCCGATCGCGGCGACCAACGTGCTGGCGCAACTCGACGGCAAGCCGCTCCCTTGCGAATATGACGGTTATGGCAGCTGCCCGCTAACCGTCGAGCACGGCAAGATCGTGCTCGCCGAATTCGGCTATGGCGGCAAGCTGCTACCTTCCTTCCCGGCATGGATGCTGGACGGCACCACACCCTCCCGGAGGGCCTGGACGCTTAAGGCCGATGTGCTGCCCAAGGTTTATTGGAACGCGATGCTCAAGGGCCGCGAGTGGTTGGCCAGACCGGTCGGCACGGCCTGACAGCGGACCATGCTCGCGCGCTATTTTCCGATTCTTGAATGGGGTCGGACCTACAACGGCACAATCCTGACGAACGATCTCGTGGCGGCGGTGATCGTCACGATCATGCTGATTCCGCAGAGCCTCGCTTATGCGCTGCTGGCGGGGCTGCCGCCGGTCGTGGGCCTGTATGCGAGCATCCTGCCGCTCGTCGCCTATGCCGTATTCGGCACCAGCCGCACTTTGGCCGTGGGGCCGGTAGCGGTGATCAGCCTGATGACGGCAAGCGCAGCGGGCGCGGTGGCGGCGCAGGGGACGGCGCAATATCTCGAAGCTGCGATCACGCTTGCCGCGCTGTCGGGCACAATGCTGGGGGTGTTGGGTTTCCTGCGCGCAGGCTTTCTCGCCAACCTTCTTTCGCACCCCGTGGTGAGCGGCTTTATCACTGCCAGCGGCATCCTGATCGCGACGAGCCAGGTGAAGCACATCCTCGGCGTGACCGCTGGCGGCGACACATGGCCCGCCATGCTCGGCTCGCTGGCAGGCGCGGTGGGAGAGACCAATGGCTGGACGCTGGCGGTGGGCATCCCGGCGACGCTGTTCCTGTTCTGGGTGCGCAGCGGACTGAAGCCTGCGCTCGTGCGGCTCGGCATGAAGCCGCGCGCCGCCGACATCACCGCGAAGGCCGGGCCGGTGCTCGCCGTCATCGCGACAATCCTTGCCGCCATCGCCTTCGACCTCGAAGCGCGTGGCGTGAACCTTGTCGGCGAAGTGCCGCAAGGGCTGCCGCCCTTCGCGTTGCCCTCCACCGACCTTGGCCTGATCGGCCAGCTCTGGGTGCCCGCGCTGCTGATTGCGATCATTGGTTTCGTCGAAAGCGTCTCGGTCGCGCGCACGCTCGCCGCCAAGCGCCGCCAACGCATTTCGCCGGACCAGGAGTTGGTCGGCCTCGGCGCGGCCAATATCGCCAGCGCCTTTTCCGGCGGCTATCCGGTGACCGGTGGCTTCGCGCGTTCGGCGGTGAATTTCGATGCCGGGGCCGAAACACCCGCTGCCGGAGCCTATACCGCGATGGGCATCGCGCTCGCCTCGCTCTTCCTCACCCCACTGCTATATTCGCTACCCATCGCGACGCTCGCCGCGACAATCATCGTTGCCGTGCTGAGCCTCGTCGATCTGAAGGCACCGGGCGAGCTGTGGCGCTATTCCAGGGCCGATTTCGCCGCCCATGCCGCCACCATCGGCATTACCCTGCTGGCAGGCGTGGAAATGGGCGTGATCTCGGGCGTCGGCATCGGCCTGCTGCTTTACCTGTGGAGTGCCAGCCGCCCGCATGCAGCCATCGTCGGGCGCGTGCCGGAGACCGAGCATTTCCGCAATATCGCGCGCCACACAGTCTTCACCGCGCCGCATGTCCTCTCCATCCGTGTCGACGAGAGCCTGACCTATCTCAACGCGCGCTGGCTGGAGGAATTCGTGCTGGAGGAAGTCGCCGAACGGCCCGAACTGCGCCACGTCATCCTGATGTGCAGCGCGGTCAACGCCATCGACGCGAGCGGGCTGGAAAGCCTCGAAGCGATCAGCCACCGGCTGGCCGATGGCGGCATCGTGCTGCACCTCTCCGAAGTGAAAGGCCCGGTGATGGACCGGCTGGAGCGCACGCATTTCGTCCACGGGCTGACCGGTAAGGTCTGGCTCTCGCAAGCCCGCGCTTTCGCCCACGCGCTGGCAGACGACGGGCGCGAGGATCCTCCGCCCGACGATATGGCGCGCGGCATGATTTGAGATGCGCCAAACGCAACAGCCCTTGCGCACTTGCGATTTCCGTAACGCCGCTTGCTGCGCTACAGAGCGAAAAATCCGGAGCTGAACGATGTTCGACGGTCTCGACGCCATAGTCCTCGCCCGCATCCAGTTCGCCTTTACGGTGAGCTTTCATTTTATCTTTCCGGCCTTTTCCATCGGCCTCGCCAGTTTCCTTGCGGTGCTGGAGGCGCTGTGGCTGAAGACAGGCAAGTCGCTCTATCTCGACCTGTTCAAATACTGGCTGAAGATCTTCGCTATCGCCTTTGCCATGGGCGTGGTGAGCGGGATCGTCATGTCCTACCAGTTCGGCACGAACTGGTCGGTCTTCTCCGACCGCGCCGGACCGGTAATCGGCCCGCTGATGGCCTACGAGGTGCTGACTGCCTTTTTCCTCGAAGCAGGATTTCTCGGCGTGATGCTGTTCGGGATGGATCGGGTGGGCAAGAAGCTGCACTTCCTCGCCACGCTGATGGTCGCTTTCGGCACCTTCGTGTCCGCTTTCTGGATCCTTTCGGTCAACAGCTGGATGCACACGCCGACGGGCTTCGAAATGAGCGCGAACGGGCAATTCCTCCCGGGCGACAGCTGGTTGGCGATCATCTTCAACCCCAGCTTTCCCTACCGCCTCGTCCACACTGTACTGGCGGCCTATATCACCACCGCCTTCGTCGTCGGCGCGACTGGCGCGTGGCACCTCCTGCGCGATCGTACGAATGCGCACGCGCGCAAGATGTTCTCGATGGCGATGTGGATGGCCGCGCTCGTCGTGCCTATCCAGATCGTCGCGGGCGACATGCACGGGCTCAACACGCTGGAGCACCAGCCGCAAAAGGTGATGGCGATGGAAGGCCATTACGAAAGCCACCCGGACGGTGCGCCGCTTTACATATTCGGCATCCCGAACGACAAGGAGCAACGTCTCGATTACGCGGTTGGCATCCCGAAGCTCTCCAGCCTGATCCTCGAACACAGCATGGACGCGCCGATGGCAGGCCTCGACACGATCCCGGATGACGAGCAACCACCGGTTGGCATCGTGTTCTGGAGCTTCCGGATCATGGTCGGCCTTGGCTTCGCCATGCTCGGCATCGGGCTATGGAGCCTCGTCGCGCGCTGGCGCGGCCGGCTCTACGACTGGCGCTGGCTGCACCGTGCAGCATTGGTCATGGGGCCAAGCGGCTTCGTCGCTGTGCTGGCCGGATGGATCACTACCGAAGTCGGCCGCCAGCCCTATGTCGTCTACAACCTCATGCGCACCAGCGAGGCCGCCAGCCCATTAGACGCGCCCGCCGTCGCCAGCTCGCTCATTGCCTTCGTGCTCGTCTATTTCGCGGTCTTCGGCGCGGGTGTCTGGTACATCCTGCACCTGATGCACAAGCCTCCGCATGCGGGCGAAAAGGGCGTGAAGCGCGGCGACAAGGGGCCGATCCGCACCGCTGGTATCACCCCCGGGCCGACGCAGGACCCGTCCGACGAAAGCCGCCGCGACCTTGCCGGTGCGAAGACAGAGCCGGAGGAAGCACCATGAGCGTGAATGTCGACCTTACCACGGTCTGGGCCTTCATCATCGCATTTGCCGTCTTCGCCTATGTCGTGATGGACGGGTTCGATCTTGGCATCGGCATCCTCTTTCCGACTTTCGAGGTAGGGCCGGAGCGGGACCGGGCGATGAACTCCATCGCGCCCGTCTGGGATGGCAACGAGACGTGGCTGGTGCTGGGCGGCGGCGGCCTCTTCGCTGCATTCCCGCTCGCCTATGCCGTCATCCTGCCCGCGACCTATCCGTTGATAATCGCCATGCTGCTTGGTCTCGTCTTTCGCGGAGTGGCGTTCGAATACCGCTGGCGCGATCCCGGCCACCGGCGGCTGTGGGACGCGGCATTTACCGGAGGAAGCTTCGTCGCAGCGATGGCGCAGGGCATGACGCTGGGCGCCTTGCTGCAGGGGATCGAGGTGACGGGCCGCGCCTATTCGGGCAGCTGGTTCGACTGGCTGACGCCCTACACACTGCTGACTGGCGTGGGCACGGTGGCAGGCTATGCGCTGCTCGGCGCGACGTGGCTGGTGTGGAAGCTCGACGGCGAGAGCCAGCACCACTCGCGAAACCTCGCCAAGCGCGCGGCATGGGCAACCCTGATGCTGATGGGCGGGGTCAGCCTCTACAACATCACGCTCGACCCGGCCTATGCCGACACCTGGCTGACTCCGCCGGAAATCTATTACAGCTGGCCCGTACCGATCGTCACCGGCCTCATCGCGTTCGCCCTGCTGCGCGCGCTGTCGGTGGAGCGGCATTCCAAGCCGTTCTGGCTTTCCATCGCGCTGTTCTTCCTCGGGATGGCGGGGCTTGGCGTGACGATGTGGCCCAATGTCGTCCCACCCGATATCACTATCTGGGATGCCGCCGCGCCGGAACGCAGCCAGGTTTTCATGCTGGTGGGCGTCGCCGTCACCATGCCTCTCATCATCGCCTACACCGCCTGGGCATACTGGGTGTTCCGCGGCAAGACAGGCCACGAAGGCTATCACTAGGTGACGCCGGACAAGCGCCCGCTCTGGCAGCGTCTCGCCTGGATGGCGGGCATCTGGGCAGCCAGCGTAGCCGTGCTGGGTGCAGTTGCCTACATCATCCGTTGGTGGATAGGCATGTAGCGTTTCCTGCCAAAGTAGCGCTTGCCAAGCTGGGCATCGGCCTGTTGGGAGCGCGGCAAAATGGAGCGGGTGAAGGGATTCTGCCCCTCAAATACAATTCGCTGAATACCGCAGATAACCGTGAGTTTCTGCAAGAGTGTTTTGGAATGTATCCTGTTATGTGAGAAGGTCAAGGTGCCGCAGACGAGCTTGGGCTACGAGATCAGACAGGCAATTCGCGCGGCGTTTGTGGAAGCATAAGTTTAACCGAGGCTCCTGCTCTCTTAGCGTCCGCTTTGCGCCCTACTTTCGGCCGTTCCAGCAAAACCGAACTTTGCCTTGAAGCTGCCGCAAACCTTTCCGTTAACAAGGGTCAGCGGTGAGGTCAGCATGAGGGCATTCGCCGATTAGCGGTCTGTCGCGAAACGCCGGCTAGTTTTCGAAGGGCGGTTTATTTACGCGCCGCCACCGCT
>JBARVT010000191.1:0-4139 GCA_049646405.1 Alteraurantiacibacter sp. | reverse complement strand
GCCCGCAAATGCTGCGCCGCTCGGGCCGCCAGGTCGCCGCCGCCGTGGCGCGCGCGATGAGAGAAAGCTGAGGAGAGGCCGATGGCTTACTGGCTCGCCAAAAAGCGCGAAGGGCAGGAGACGGATTTCCTGCAGCGTTTCGATCCGCGCTTCTGGACGATCGACTTCCCCCGTCCCACGATGGGCTGCGTCGTCGCGACCGGTCCGGACTCCCTGCGCGTCGACCTTGAGTTCCATCACCGCGACGCTCTCGCCGGGCTGATCTGGGAAAGCGAGGACCGCTGGGACCATCCGCTGCTCGCCTACGATACGAATCGTGACTACGCGCACACGTCGCTGATTTTCCGCTGGCAGTCCGGCGGCCTGCTGGCGCTTGATGCCGTGCACGGGCCGACGCTGACCATCGAAGGCCGCGATGCCGCAGGGCACGCGCGCACATGGTATGTCCGGCTATGGAACTATGCGGTCGGTTCGCCCGAGGATGCGACGGTGACGCTGCCGTTCTCGAACCTGCGCGAAGGCTGGGCGGCGGACGGGGCGGCGGTGCATCCTTCCGATATCGACCGGATGTTTCTTTCGCTCGTCCCGCCGGGATACGATCCGGCAAACCCGGCCCTGCTTCCGGCGCGCGCGATTGGATGGGTCGAACTCTCGGGCATCGCCTGCGACGGGGAGCACGCGATGCTGACCGTCGGCGATGCGATCCTGCCGGCGCACGATACCTTCATCGCCACCGCATACGACGATGCCTACAACCTCGCCCCCTCGCGCCTGCTCAGGAATGCCCTGCATCTCGGCTATCGCGAGGAGATCATCCACTATGTCGGCATGAGCCATTTCTTCCGGCTCGAGCGCCAAGCAGACGGGTTGCTGCTCGCCGATCCGAACGGCGTGCTGTGCGATCCGGCGCAACGCTGGCACGCGGCGTTTTTCGCCGAAGCGGTGCGGCTCGAATACCAGATCATCGCCTCGGTCTCATTCGAACTGTTCGCCGAACATTGCCCCGCCGACTGGCAGCAACGGGCGCATGATGGCGGGCCTGCGCTCACCGGCTGGGTCCCGCCGTCCGCGCTGCTCACCCCGGCGAGCGGCCCGGCGAAAAATTTCGTGCGCGGCGCGGCGACGCGCTTCGCCCTGATGCAGCAGCAGATGGGCATGGATGTAGTGGTGCAGGTGGGCGAGCCGTGGTGGTGGATCCGCCCCGAAGACGGCGCGCCCTGCATCTACGACGACGCCGCGCGGGCGACCTTCGGGGCGGGCGTGGCGGACATCACCGACATGCGCGGCCCGATCGGCGCGGCGCAGATTGCGGTTCTGGAGGAAGCGGGCAAGATGCTCGGCTTCGCCGCCCGCTCGGTTGCGCAGCGGGTGAAGCAGCAGCTGGGCAGCGATGCGCGGTGCTATCTCCTCGCCTTCACGCCGACCGTGCTCGACCCCGCCATGCCCGAGGCGATCCGGCTCAACCTGCCCGAATTTTGGGACCACCCCACATTCGACCGGTTGCAGGTCGAAGATTACGACTGGCTGACGGCCGGGGCCGAAGCACTGCGCCGCAAGGGCTACGCCACCGTCGATGCGCGGCTCGGCTACCCGCTTGCAAACCAGGACTACATGGCGGGCTTCGTGCTCGATCCGGCCGATGCGCCCGCCTTCTGGGCGCGCATCGATGCGGGTCTGGACGAAGCGGCACGGCGCGGCGTGCCCCGCCGCTTCGTCTGGGCGCTGCCGCAGGTCTGCCGCGACGGATATGTCCGCCTGCCTCCGAGGGAGAACGATGTGAACGCTTTCGACGATGTGCACTACCCGCTCGCGCTGGGGCGCGATGCGGCGGTGAGCCCCGAATTTTCCACCAGCATCGCGCTGACGGCTTCCGGCCACGAGCGACGCAACAGCCAGTGGAGCGATGCGCGGCTGCATTACGATGTCGGCCCCGGCATTCGCGGGCAGGCGGAGCTGGGCGTGCTGCTCGAATTCTTCCGCGCCCGCCGCGGCCCGGCGCGCGCCTTCCGGCTGGCGGACCCTTTCGATCACTCGTCGAACGGCCTGACCGGCCAGCCCTCGCCGACCGACCAATTGCTCGGCATCGGCGACGGGCTCGCGGCCACCTTCCGCCTCGCCAAGACCTACGGCACCGGTGACGACCCGCAACGCCGCCTTGTCACCCGCCCGCGTGGCGAAACGGTGGTGGTGAGCGTCGGCGGCGTTCGGGTCACCGATTGGACGCTGGAAGAGGGCGGCCGGGTCGTTTTCACCGATGCGCCGCCCGAAGGTGCCGAAGTGCGCGCGGGCTTCCTGTTCGACGTGCCGGTCCGCTTCGCCGAAGACCGGCTCGACATTACCGGCGCGACCTTTGCGGCGGGCGAAGCGCCCAGCGTGCCGCTCGTCGAAGTGCGGGAGGAAATATGAGCCACGCATTCCTCGCCACAGAGCTGGAAGGCGTCGCGACCTGGTGGAGCATCAAGCGCCGCGACGGCATGGCGCTGGGCTTCACCAGCCATGATCGCGACCTCGTGCTGGACGGCCTTACCCACCGCGCCGCGCCGGGCATGGTGCCTTCCGCCATCCGCCGCACCGCCAGCGTGGAGCGCGACGCAGTGGAAGTGGAAGGCGTGCTCGCGCACGATTCGATAGCGGAGGAAGACCTCGCCACAGGCCGCTTCGCCGGGGCGCGGATTGCCGTGGGCGTGGTTGATTGGGAAACGCTCGAGCGCACCACGCTCTTCCACGGCGAACTGGGCGACATTTCACGCGAGGATGGCAGTTTCGAAGCCGAATTGCGCTCTGCCAAGGCAAGGCTGGAAGTGGATTTGGTGCCGCGCACCAGCCCGACCTGCCGCGCCGCCTTTTGCGATGCGCAATGCGGGGTGAACCCGGCGTTGCATACGCATCTCGCGCAAGTTGCGTCGGTCAATCTTGCCGCCAATCGCGTCGCCTTCTCCGGAGCTCTTGCCCCGAATGCGATGGTAGGGGGGGAATTACGCTGGCTGGACGGCCCGGCAGCGGGCGTGCGGATGCAGGTCATCGACGCGGATGCAAGCGGCTGGGTGACCGATCTCGATCTTCCCGACGGCCTCACCCCCGGCCACCGCGCTTATCTGCGCGAGGGCTGTGACCATACGATCGCGACCTGCGCAGCGCGCTTCGGCAATGCCGCTAACTTTCGGGGCGAGCCGCATTTGCCGGGCAACGATTTGCTCGCCCGCTACCCGAAATGAGCGCCGCCTTCGCCGACGGCGCTCTGGCACTGATCGGAACGCCCTTCCGTCTGCGCGGTCGCTCGCCCGAAACAGGTGTCGATTGCGTCGGCCTTGTCACGGTGGCGCTCGCCGCCATCGACAGGCCCGCGCCGCCGATCCCGCATTACGCGATGCGCCAGCTCGACACGCACCCGCTCCTGCCCTTGCTTGCAGAAGCAGGCTTTGCCGAAACGCGCGAGACGCTTGCGAAAGGGGACCTGCTGCTGCTCCGCCCGTCGAGCGCGCAGGCGCATCTGGCCATCGTGACTGGCCCGCACGCCATCGTACAAGCCCATGCCGGGCTCGGCCGCGTGACGCTCTCGCCGCTGCCGCAGCATGACGACATCCGCGCCCGCTGGCGCCTGACCTGAACCGGAATCCCAACCATGGCCACTCTTGTCCTCTCTGCCGTCGGCACGTTCGTCGCCGGACCCATCGGCGCCATTTTCGGCGGCAAGATCGGCAGCTCCATCGATGCGGGAATTTTCGGCGTGGACGAGAACGAAGGACCACGCCTCACCGAACTCAAGGTAACCACTTCGAGCTATGGCACGCCCATCCCACGCCATTTCGGAAGGATGCGCGCGGCGGGCACCATCGTGTGGGCGACCGACCTCAAGGAATCGAGCGAGAAAAGAGGAGGCGGCAAGAATTCGCCAGCAACCGTCACCTACAGCTATTCCGCGTCCTTCGCCGTCGCCCTGGCGAGCCGCCCCATCGCGCGGCTGGGGCGCATCTGGTCCGACGGGACGCTGCTGCGCGGCGCGGCGGGCGACCTCAAGGTGGGCGGCACGCTGCGGCTTTATACCGGCCACGGCGACCAGGCACCCGACCCGCTGATCGCCAGCGCCGAGGGCAGCCAGTGCCCCGCCTTTCGCGGGCTTGCCTATTGCGTGTTCGAGG
>JBARVT010000190.1:0-11764 GCA_049646405.1 Alteraurantiacibacter sp. | reverse complement strand
GCTGCGCTGGATATCGATATTGATCCCCACATAGCCGCTGACTTCGCCGTCCTCGTCATATTCCGGCGCGCCAAGTCCCTTGACCCAGACGGTGGAGCCGTCGGGGCGGCGCCAGCGCCATTCCATGTCGACATTTTCTTCCCGCGCGACGCTTGTCATCAGGCTCTTGATGACGCGCTCGTGATCCTCGGGATGGATCGCCGCAGCCCAACCGTCGCCTTCCCATTCAGTCAGACCCGTCACATCTTCCCACGCCTTGTTGACGTAGATGCATCGGCCCTTCGCGTCGGTTCGCCAGATGCCGGCGGGGGCGACATCGGCCAGCGCGGTGAAGGTCTGCCGCGTCTCGTCCTGCGCCATCCATACGCGGCGCAGGCGATAGTGAACGAAGCCGACACCGGCGAGCACCAGCAGGCTGGCACCAAGGGCGAGCGAGAGGATGAGGGTCGTCATGCCGCCGCTCTAATCGCGGCCTCGCTACCACCGTCTGGGCGGCATCCTCCGCATCATTCCGTATACGCGCGCCGGTCGCCGTTCACGACGGCGGCGTCCCCGGCCCTTGCGAGGCGGCATTAGCGGCAGAGAGCAGCGCGCGCACGCCGGCGCTCGCCACATCCTCGTCCACACCCACGCCCCAACCAAAGCGACCATCGGGCGCCGCCCATTCGATGTAAGCTGCCGCACGGGCATCGGCCCCGGTTTGCAGCGCGTGTTCGGAATAGTCGACAACGTCCATTTCCATCCCGAAACTGTCCCTGAGCGTAGCCAAGACGGACGAGATCAGACCCTTGCCGCGCCCGCTGACACGCTGCGCCTCGCCGTCCACCTCGACAGTGCCGGTGAAGATGCGCGTGCCGTCCGCCGCCCGGCTTTCCTCGTAATCGACAAGCCGGAAGCGGCGCTTTTCCACTTTGAGGTAATAGGTCGAACGGAAGCAGTCCCAAATGTCGGCGGCATTGAGTTCGCGCCCCAGTTCGTCCGCCATGTGCTGCACATGCTTGCTGAAATCGGCCTGCAGCTTCTTGGGCAGTTTGAGCCCTTGGCCCTGCTGCAAGACCCAGGCGAAGCCGCCCTTGCCGCTTTGCGAGTTGACGCGGATTACTGCCTCGTAATCGCGGCCGAGATCGGCGGGGTCGATGGGCAGGTACGGCACGCGCCATTTCTCGTCGTTCTGCACCTCCTGTGCCTCGAACCCCTTCTTGATTGCATCCTGATGGCTGCCGGAGAAGGCGGTGTAGACCAGCTCGCCACCATAGGGATGGCGCTGATGGACGGGGATGGCGTTGCAGTATTCGACCGTCTCGATCACGCGATCGAGATCGGAAAAGTCGATGCCGGGGTCGATCCCCTGCGTGTACATGTTGAGCGCCACGGTCACGAGACAGCAGTTCCCCGTCCGCTCGCCGTTGCCGAACAGGCAGCCCTCGATCCGGTCGGCACCTGCCATCAAGCCAAGCTCCGCTGCCGCGACGCCGGTGCCGCGATCGTTATGGGTGTGGAGCGAGATGACCGCCGCCTCCCGGTTCGGCAGGTTGCGGCAGAAATACTCGATTTGGTCGGCATAGACATTGGGCGTTGCCGCTTCGACAGTGGCGGGCAGATTAAGGATGACGGGGCGATCCACCGTTGCGCCGACTGTCTCCATGACCGCTTCACACACTTCCAGGCTGAAATCGAGCTCGGCGGTGCTGAAGGTCTCGGGCGAATATTGGAAATGCCAGTCGGTGCCAGGCCGCTTCGCCGCCTCGTCCACCAGCTGGTGCGCGCCGTCGATGGCGATTTGTTTCACCTCCTCGCGGCTCATGCGGAAGACGATGTCACGCCATGCCGGGCTTACCGCATTGTAGAGATGGACGATAGCGCGGTGCGCGCCTTCAAGGCTTTCAAAGCTGCGGGCGATGAGGTCGGCGCGCGACTGGGTGAGCACCTGTACCGTCACGTTCTCGGGCACCTTGCCGGAGTTCACCAGCCAGTTGATGAAGCCGAATTCGGTCTCGCCCGCCGCCGGGAAGCCGATCTCGATTTCCTTCACGCCTAGCTCCACTAACAGGTCGAAGAAGCGGGTCTTCTTCGCGCGGTCCATCGGGTCGATGATCGACTGGTTGCCGTCGCGAAGGTCGGTCGAGAGCCAACGGGGCGGGGCGGTGATGGTGCGCGCGGGCCACTGCCGGTCTGGCAGGTGAATTTGCGGAAAGGGGCGGTACTTGGCGCTCGGATCGCGGAGCATTGGCATGATGTCGTCAACCTCTGTCGAGGGGGCGGTCTGTCGGCGAGATGGGGAAGCCCTCAGGCGGCTGCCCTGCACGGCCGCAGGGCGATAGGCACACCTAAGGGCGCGTAAGTCGTAGCAGCAGGTCGGGGCGGATGCCGGTGCGCATGGTCCGCAAAGCTAACCGTGCAGGCGCGCAGCGTAAAGCGCGAATACAGTTTCAGGCGATACGACGGCCGGAGGCTTTCGCGAAATCCTGAAACCGCCGCTGTGCCCGGCTACGGAACAGCAGGTTCAGTCCTTTTCGAACGCGACCGTAATATCTAATTCCACTGCATCGCCGATGGCGGGCAGGGCATAGTCCAGTCCCCATTCAGAACGCATAAGCGTCGTGGTGCCGTGGAATCCGATTGTGGCCCGGTTGCTCATCGGATTGTCGCCGCTGCCAGACAATTCCGCCGCAATGGTGACTGGTGCCGTGCGGCCGTTAAGGGTCAGGGTGCCCGTGATATTTGCGGTCGTGTCGCCGGTGCGTGTCACGCTTGTGGAGACGAAGCGGGCATCGTCGGGATCGGGGCCGAAGAAGTCGGGCTCGCCACCATCCGCCCCGGCGCGCAGCATGTGATCGCGCAGGCCGCTGCTCACCGTGGCAAGCGAGGTTATCGGCAGGCGGATATCGACCGAGCTGCTGGCGATATTGTCCGCGTCGAGCTCGAGCGTGCCTTCTGCATCGCCGAACAGACCGAAATAGTCGTTGAAACCGAAATGGCTGACGCGCCATTCGACCAGCGTGTGCGCTGGATCGGTGGTGTAGGTGCCGGATTCAATGACCGAAGGATCAACTGCGGCCTGCTCGTTAGCGGGCGCGGGACTGGTCGCCGCCGCCGTGGCGCAGGCGGCGAGGGTGCCGGCGGCGGTGAGGAGGAAAAGGCTCTTGCGCATGATTATCTCCGTCCGTGTCTTCCTCATCAAGATGGGACCGGGCCGGAGGAATGCCAGACAGAAAATCTATCGCCGGACCAAAGGCCGTCGCAGCGCCAGACCGACTAGCCGCAATATGCGCGCACGATGAGGTCCGTGCCGCGCTTCATCACCACATTGAGGCGATCCATGCGCCGGTCCTGCGTCACCACGCTGTCGGGATAGATCCAACGATCGCTTTCCGCCCCGGCGGCTTCAGCCACCGCGCGGCGGACGGGCACAGTGGAATCCTGCCCGATCCAGGGTGCGACCTTGCGTGCACCACACGCGTCGGCCAGTTCGTCCGGCGCCGAAGAGGTGTGATTTTCGGGCATTTGCGGTTCGCCATCCGGCGCAACAACCGTTGCAGGTTCGGTCGGCGTTGTGCTTGCCGGGTCGGTGGCGTCCGATTCTGCAGCGCTATATTCGGGCAGATCGCCTTCGCCGGCGGTGCAGGCGGCGAGCAGCAGGGCGAGCGGGGCAACAAGCGCAGCAGTGTTCATTGGCAATCCTTAGGTTGCAGCCGTCCGAAACGCTGCGCTTGGCGCCCAGTTCCTCAATTCTTCTCCTTGTCCACCAGCTTGTTCGCAGTGATCCATGGCATCATTGCGCGCAGTTCCGCGCCGGTCTTCTCGATCGGATGTTCGGCCTGCCGCTTTCTCGCCGCCTTCATTTCCGGATTGCCGATGGCGTTATCAAGCATGAAACGCTGGACAAATTTACCGCGCTGGATGTCGTCGAGCACCCGCTTCATCTCCGCCTTCGTCTCGTCGGTGATGACGCGCGGGCCGGTGTGATAGTCGCCATATTCCGCGGTGTTGCTGATCGAATAGCGCATGTTGGCAATGCCGCCTTCATAGAGCAGGTCGACGATGAGCTTTGTTTCGTGGAGGCATTCGAAATAGGCCATTTCAGGCGCGTAGCCGGCCTCTACCAGCGTTTCGAACCCGGCCATGATAAGGTGACTGATGCCACCGCACAGCACCGCCTGTTCGCCGAACAGGTCGGTCTCGCACTCTTCCTTGAAATTCGTCTCGATAATGCCGGAGCGGCCGCCGCCCACGCCGCTGGCATAGGCGAGCGCGATGTCGTGCGCATTGCCCGACTGGTCCTGATGGATGGCAATCAGGCACGGCACGCCGCCGCCCTTCCGGTATTCGCTGCGCACCGTGTGGCCGGGGCCCTTGGGCGCGATCATGATGACGTCGATATCCTCGGTTGGCTCGATCAGGCCGAAATGTACGTTAAGGCCGTGCGCGAATGCGAGCGCGGCGCCAGGCTTCATGTTGCCCTTCAGATCGTCGGCCCAGATCCCTGCCTGGTGCTCGTCCGGCGCGAGGATCATGAGAATGTCGGCAACCTTTGCGGCTTCCTTGTTCGACAGCACTTCGAAGCCCGCGTCTTCGGCCTTCTTCGCCGTGGCGGAGCCTTCGCGCAGCGCGATGCGCACGTCCTTTACCCCGCTGTCGCGCAGGTTCTGAGCATGGGCGTGGCCTTGCGAGCCGTAGCCGAGCACGACGATCGTCTTGTCGGCGATAAGGTTGAGGTCGCAATCGTCGTCGTAATAGACTTTCATGTTCTTCCTTGTATCTTTTTGGTAATCGTTGCGGGGCCGCTCAGGCCCCCTCGCTTCCGCGCATCATGCCCACTATGCCCGAGCGGCCGACCTCGACAAGCCCGAGCCCGCGCATGAGGGTGACGAAGCTGTCGACCTTGCTGCTGGAGCCGGTGAGTTCGAAGACGAAGCTCTCGGGCGTGGTGTCGACCACGCTGGCGCGGAAAACCTCGGCAGTGCGCAGCGCCTCCACGCGATTTTCCCCCGTGCCGCGCACCTTTACCAGAGCCAGCTCACGCTCGACATGCGGGCCTTCCTCGGTGAGGTCGATCACGCGGTGGACCGGCACCAGCCGATCGAGCTGCGCCATGATCTGGTCGATCACCTGCGGCGGCCCGCCGGTGACGATGGTGATGCGGCTGATAGCGTGGTCCTCGCTGATATCGGCCACTGTCAGGCTGTCGATATTGTAGCCGCGCGCGGTGAACAGGCCGGTGATCTTGGCAAGGATGCCGGGCTCGTTGTCGACCACGACGGTGAGCACGTGCCGTTCGGACTGGCGGTGTTCGATTTTCATGTCACACAAGCGCCTTTGCTTCGTCGGCCATGATGCCGCTGGTGCAGTCGCCATACATCAGCATCTCGGTATGCGCCGCGCCGGAAGGGATCATCGGGTAGCAGTTCGCCTCTTTCGCCACTTGGCAATCGACCATCACCGGTCCGTCATGCGCAAGCATCGCGGCGATTCCGTCGGCCAGCCCCGCCTCTTCGGTGATACGGATGCCTTTCCAGCCATAGGCTTCGGCGAGTTTCACGAAATCGGGCAGACTGTCCGAATAGCTGTTCGAATAGCGGCTTTCATAGGTCAGTTCCTGCCACTGGCGGACCATGCCCATATACTCGTTATTGAGGATAAACACCTTTACTGGCAGGCGGAACTGGCTCGCGGTGGCGAGCTCCTGGATGTTCATCTGGATCGACGCTTCGCCTGCAATATCGATCACGAGGCATCCCGGATTGCCCAGCTGCGCGCCGATGGCGGCGGGCAGCCCGTAGCCCATCGTGCCGAGACCGCCGCTGGTGAGCCATTTGTTGGGCGCCATGAACCCGAAATACTGCGCCGCCCACATCTGGTGCTGGCCGACCTCGGTTGTGATGATCGGGTCGCGGTCCTTGGTTGCCGCAAACAGCCGCTCGATGGCGAGTTGCGGCATGATCGCGTCCGACTTTTCGGGATAGCCGAGGCTGTCGCGCGCGCGCCATCCGGCGATGCGCGCCTTCCATTCGCCAAGATCGCGGCCCTTTCGCGTTCCCCAGCACGAGACGAGCTGTTCGAGCACCGCACGGCAATCGCCGACGATGCCGAGATCGACAGGCACGATCTTGTTGATACTGGAACGGTCGATATCAATGTGGATTTTCTTCGAGCCCGGAGAAAACGCATCGAGCCGCCCGGTCACCCGGTCGTCAAACCGCGCGCCAACGCACACCATCACATCCGACTGGTTCATTGTCATGTTCGCTTCGAACGTGCCGTGCATGCCGAGCATGCCGAGCCAGTCGGGGTGATCCGCAGGAAACGCGCCAAGGCCCATCAGAGTCGAGGTAACGGGCGCGCCGGTGAGCCGCTGCAACTCGCGCAGCAATTCGCTAGCCTCTGGCCCCGCATTGATGACGCCGCCGCCGGTGTAGAGCACTGGACGCTCGGCATTGGCGATCATCTCGATGGCCTCGGCGATCTCGTCCGCCGCGCCGACCATGCGGGGCTGGTAACGCTTTTTGCGCGGGGCAGGGCCGTCGGCGAGAGCGGCGGTGGCGATCTGCACGTTCTTGGGCACGTCCACCACAACCGGGCCGGGCCGTCCGGTCGTCGCGATTTCGAAGGCCTCTTCGATAGTTGCGGCGAGGTCTTCGGGGTCTTTCACAAGGTAATTGTGCTTCGAGCAATGGCGCGTCAGGCCGACCGTGTCGGCTTCCTGGAACGCGTCCGTGCCGATGAGGTTGGTCGGCACCTGCCCGGTGATGACCACCATCGGGATCGAATCGAGGAAAGCGTCGGCGATACCGGTTATGGCATTGGTCGCGCCCGGGCCGCTCGTCACCAGCACCACGCCGGGCTTTCCGGTGGATCGGGCGTAACCTTCCGCCGCATGCGCCGCGCCCGCCTCGTGCCGGACGAGGATATGGCGTAGCCGCTCGTCGCCGAACAATTCGTCGTAGATCGGCAGCACCGCGCCGCCAGGATAGCCGAACACGAATTCGACCCCCTGCCGCACGAGACTTTCCACCAATATCGCAGCGCCGCTGCGTTCTTCGGTCACGGCTTTCGCTCCTGCTCGGTTCGCCGGATAAAGCAGGCCCGGCAGGATTGCTCCTGCCGGGCCGGTTTACCTTTCTCTATGCGCCCGCAGTATGGGTTAGAAAATATCCTGTCAACAGCTATAGTTGTAATATTGTTGCGAATACGTCTTCGAGTTCGAGGTCGTTGGGCAAGCGTCGCGGCCACTCTGGAGGTGTCTGATGGCGGAGCCAGGTGAACTGGCGCTTGGCGTAGTTGCGCGTCGCACGCTGGCCGTTTGCAACCGCTTCTTCGCGCGACCATTCATCGCTTAGCCAGCCTGCGATTTCCGGCACGCCGATGGCGCGCATCACGGGTAGATCACGCGACAGCCTACGCGCGATCAGGGCTTCGACCTCCCCGACTGCGCCTTGCTCCATCATCGCTGCGAACCGCGCGTCACAGCGAGCATAAAGCGCCTCTCGCTCGGGCAACAGGACAAGCGGGGCGAGGGTGACCGCATCGGCAATACCGCCTTCCTTTCGCGCCTGCCATTCGCCCAGCGTCCGCCCCGTCGAGCGCACGACTTCGAGCGCACGGGCGATGCGCTGGCTGTCCGACGGATGAAGCATAGCGGCGCGCTCGGGATCGGCACCCTGCAAGGCGGAATAGGCATCGGCGGTCGAAAGCGCCCGCACATCCTCGCGCACCCGCGGGTCGATCTCCGGGATCGGCGCGATGCCTTCCAGCAGGGTACGGATATAAAGCCCCGTCCCGCCGACGAGAATCGGCACCGCGCCGGTTAAATGCGCTTGCCCTATCTCCCGCTTCGCCGCCGCTGCCCAGTCTGTCGCAGAGCAAGCTTGTGCCCCGTCCCATGCGCCGAACAGGCGGTGCGGCACGCCCTGCGTCTCCGCCTCGGTCGGACGAGCAGAGAGCACGTGCAAATCGGAATAGACCTGCGCGCTGTCGGCATTGATAACCACTGCTGGTCCGTCCAGCGCCTGCGCCAGCCGCACCGCCAGATCGCTCTTGCCGCTGGCGGTCGGCCCTGCGATGAGCGCCAGCCTGTTCTCCGAAAGGTTCTCCCCCGTGCTCATCGCCCGCCTGATAGCAGACCCTGCCACACTGGAAAGCGCACTCGACGCGGTGACCGATGCGCTGCGCGAAACGCATGTACCGGTGGCGCATGCCGCGATGCTCGATTTCTGCAGCGACGTCTTGCAGATCGAGGCTCCCGGCGATGACATGGCCACCCTGCGCGCGGCACTCGACGAGCACTTTCCCGAAAGCGATGGCCTTATCGCGCGCGATGCCATTCGCGTGCCCGATCTCTTCGTGTCCGACATGGATTCGACTATGATCGGGCAGGAATGCATCGACGAACTGGCCGATTTCGCGGGACTGAAGGACCGCATTGCTGCCATTACCGAACGCGCCATGCAGGGCGAGCTCGATTTCGAAAGTGCGCTGCACGAGCGGGTGGGCCTGCTCGAAGGGCTGGAAGAAGACGCGATAGATCGCTGTCTCACCGAGCGCATCCGTCCGATCGAGGGCGCGCGAGTGCTCGTCGAGACGCTTAAGTCGCGCGGCTGCCGCACTGTGCTGGTGACGGGCGGCTTCCATCATTTCGCAGATCGTGTCGCCGAACAGCTCGGCTTTGAGCGTGTCGTTGGAAATCGGCTCGATGTGGCAGGCGGCAAGCTGACCGGTGGCCTCGTCGGTGCCATCACCGACAGCGCCACGAAAAAGGCCGTGCTCGAGGAGGAGCTTGGCAAGCGTGCCGCAGGGGCGGTGAGCATGGCAGCAGGCGACGGGGCGAACGACATCCCGATGCTGGAGGCTTCCACGTATGGCATCGCTTATCGCGCCAAGCCGAAAGCGTATGCGGCGGCGAATGGCTGGGTGGAACGCGGCGATTTGACGAGCCTGCTGAAGCTGCTCGAAGTGCCGCAGAAGGACTGGGTTGGTTAGAGCTGTCCAAAACCCGTTCGTGTCGAGCAGCATCGAGCGAAGCCGAGATGCGCTTATCGATACACCTCGCGCCAAAGCCAGCGTATCTCGACTGCGACGTCCCGGGTTCGCTAGACATCTGTGCTCGATACGAAGGGATTAACGAAACCCGCTAGAGCCAGCTCGAAATCTGCTCCAGTGGTTTCTTCTTCACCGCATGATCCGGCACGCTCGCATCTTCCGCAGGCAGTCCCGCCACCACGATCATCAGCGGCTTTTCGTTCTTCGGACGCCCGCAAATATCGCGCAGGAAGCCCATGGGTGAAGGCGTGTGGGTTAATGTCGCCAGCCCCGCCTCGTGCAAGGTCGCAATCAACAGGCCACAGGCGATGCCGACGCTCTCGTTGACGTAGTAGTTCTGCGTCTCACCGTCTTCCTCAATACCCCCGGTACGCTGGGCGAAGCATATGATGAGGAAGGGCGCGGTTTCGAGGAAAGGCTTGCGTGCGTCCGTGCCGATGGGGGCGAGAGCGCCCAGCCAGTCCTCGCTTGCTTTGGGTGCGTCGCCGTCCGAGCCGTAAAAGCGTTGCTCCTCCGCCTCAGCCGCCTCGCGAATGGCGCGCTTGTTCTTGGGCGAGGAGACGACGGTGAAATGCCACGGCTGGTGATTCGCGCCGCTGGGAGCGGTTCCGGCTACGCGGATGGCGTATTCGATTATCTCGCGCGGGACAGGCGTGTCGGTAAAAGAGCGGCAGGAGCGCCGCGTGCGCAATCGCTCTAATGCCTGCGCGGCGCGCGCGATCCGCTGCTCATCCGAATATTCGGGCAAATGCGGGTAGGGGTGGTGCTGGTCGGTCAACCCATCCATTCCGCAAAGAAGCTGCGATGCGCTGCGCGCAATTCATCGACGCTCCTGCCGAACAGCGTGTCGCCGCCGACCGTGCCCAATCGCCGGAAGCCGACGCGGGCGTGGTTTTCGTCCTGCGTGCCGCTGGCAAGCTGGCGGTTGAGCGCGTCCGTGTCCGGCACGGTGACGATGTAGCGGCCCTGGTCCTCTCCGAACCACCATTGTGCGGCGGTGTAGTCGGGATGCGCCTCCACCTCGGCACCCAGCCCGCCCGCCATCGCCATTTCGGCCAGCGCGACGGCGATGCCGCCGTCGGAAATATCGTGCACGGCGTTGACCAGCCCATCGCCGATCAGCTGCCGCACGATTTCGCCCGCGGCCTTTTCCAGCGCCAGGTCGACCGGCGGCGCGCGGCCTTCGTCGCGGCCATGGACTTCGGAAAGCCAGATCGACTTGCCAAGGTGCGAGCGTTCGGGATCGGGGGTGGCCCAGGCTTCCGGCCAGATAAGATAAATGGTGTCGCTCGCCGACTTGAACGGCATCGTCATCATCTGCGCGTAATCGTCGATCAGGCCGACGCCTCCGATGGCCGGCGTGGGCAGGATGGCGGAGCCGCCACCCGTCGCCTTGCTCTCGTTATAAAGCGACACGTTGCCCGACACGATCGGGAAATCGAGCGCCCGGCATGCCGCGCCCATGCCGTCCAGCGCGTGGACGAATTGCGCCATGATCTCGGGCCGCTGCGGATTCGCGAAGTTGAGGCAGTTGGTCACCGCCAGCGGACGGGCACCGACTGCGCAGAGATTGCGGAATGCCTCGGCAATCGCCTGCTTGCCGCCTTCGCGCGGGTTCGCGTGGACATAGCGCGGCGTGCAGTCGGTGCTGATCGCGAGCGCTTTCTTGGTGCCGTGCACCCGCACCACGCCCGCATCGCCGCCGGTCTGCAGCGTGTCCGCGCCGACCTGCGAATCGTATTGCTCGCTGATCCATGCGCGGCTGGCGAGGGCGGGGCTGGCAAGCAGTGTCAGCAAATCCGCGCCGACATCCGCGCTGTCGGGCCGCTCTCCCATCGGCGCGATGCGCGCCCAATCGAGATACTCGTCCATCGAAAGATAGGGCCGGTCGTATTCGGGCGCGTCCGCGGCCAGCGGGCCGAGCGGGATGTCGCACACGACCTCGCCTCCGAATTCGAGCACCATGTGCCGCGTATCGGTGACTTCGCCGATCACTGCGAAATCCAATTCCCACTTTTCGAAAATGGCCTTCGCCATTTCTTCCTTGCCGGGCTTCAGCACCATGAGCATGCGCTCCTGGCTTTCGCTCAGCATCATTTCATAAGGCGTCATGGCCTCCTCGCGGCACGGCACCTTGTCCATGTCGAGGCGGATGCCGGCCTTGCCGTTGGTCGCCATTTCGACGCTGGAGGAGGTAAGGCCTGCCGCGCCCATGTCCTGGATCGCGACGATGGCGTCGGTCGCCATAAGCTCGAGGCAGGCCTCGATCAGCAGTTTCTCGGTGAAGGGGTCGCCCACCTGCACGGTCGGGCGCTTCGCGTCGGCGTCTTCCTCGAAATCGGCGGAGGCCATCGTAGCACCGTGGATGCCGTCGCGCCCGGTCTTCGAACCGACATAGACGATCGGATTGCCGACACCTGTCGCCGCCGAATAGAAGATCTTATCCGCATCCGCCACGCCTACGGTCATCGCGTTGACGAGAATATTGCCGTCGTATGCGGGGTGAAAGTTCGTCTCTCCGCACACGGTCGGCACGCCGACGCAGTTGCCGTAACCGCCGATACCTGCGACCACGCCCTGCACGAGGTGCTTCATCTTGGGGTGGTCGGGCCGCCCGAAACGCAGTGCGTTCGCGTTGGCCACCGGTCGCGCGCCCATGGTGAACACGTCGCGCAAGATGCCGCCAACACCTGTCGCTGCGCCCTGATATGGCTCGATATAGCTGGGG
>JBARVT010000189.1:0-10827 GCA_049646405.1 Alteraurantiacibacter sp. | reverse complement strand
GCGATGGCGCCATACCATTCGAGCACGTCTAACATTGCCTCAGCCTCGCACGTCGTAATCGATGGGTTTGAATGTGCCGCCATTCGACGCATAAGCCGCACACGCGGTCAATCCGATCACGAGATCCATCTCGGCCCGGAAACGCGTGAAGGTGCCGGGGCGCGACTGGGGTGGATTGACCGAAATTGCACCGTCTCGACCGACAGGCACGTTCCTGACAACATTGAAGGCCGTCGGTATGGCATCCCGCGGTACTCCATACGGCGCCAGTGCATGCGCCAGATTTCCGAAACAGCCGCGATGGACCGGCTTGTCCGGGTAAAAGTGAAGAAAAGTGTCTTCGGAGCAAGGCGTAAGGAGAAAATCGTGCGCAGGTGCCGTGTCTTCAAGGATCGTCAGCATCGGGTTTGATCGGTTCGACCATAGTCGCGCGCCGGAAGTCAGCATGATCCGCTCTTCGTAATCGAACGTCCTCCCATTCGAGAGAATTTCTCCGGGATCGGCTCTGGAGACAGCAAGGAGATCGCTGACCTGCCCGCCTTCGGGATCCATCACGGTGAGCACCATCCCTTTGGACAATTCAACGGCGGTGCCCGTTCGCGGGGGAATGCGGATCATCTACCAGCCCTCGGATCGGAAAAGGGACATTTCCAGTCATCGCTCACCACGCGCCCGCTATATTGGCGCGCTTCGCTCAAGGTGCCATGACGCGAAAGCATGGGGTTGATAGAACCATCAAGCGCCTCGTCGCGTCGCAGGATCGTTTCGCGCATACGCTCGTATTTCTGCGAAGTGCGCAGAGCCTCGAACTGGTCATGAAGATTGAAAACAAGCGTAGGATGCGGCATCCGCCGCGCCGCGCGCGACGCGTTGGGATGCATGCCGACGACGAAATATGCCTTGCCGCCAAAGCTTAGCGAAAAGTGCGGGTTGGCCGGATCGTTGCTAACGTCAGGATCGTATGCCTGCCCTCGCCACTCGTCCTTCGCAGCCAACGAATTGAGCCTTTCCCACATGGCCCGCTCGAATGCGAGCTCACCAAGATCGTCGGGCCCGGCGAAGACGACAGCAAGACTGCGCAAGCCCCGGGAATCGTGTGCATACATCTCGCTCCACCTGAGCAGGGCGTCATGGATTTCGATGTCATTCCAGCCGCTGGCGATGGATCGAGCCGACAATACTTTCAAACGTCCGGTCGCCAGGGCCGATTTCGCCCCCACACAGGGGAAACCGTCCTCGATGATGTGCGCGCGCAAGGCATCGACCAGCACGCCTTGATCATCGGCCGCGCCAGCGCCGTTATCGATGTCGAACTCTCCCGTCATGAAACTAGAGACGCTCCGAACGGTAAAGCGTTGCCCCGATTTAACATCGATCATGCGGAAAGCTTTGGTTGGGCAGGCTAGGTGCCGCATGCACTTTTTGGAGAAGCTTCTTGGCGATCGCGAAATTCAGGCGCTTCCAGGTCTATGGCCAGCGTTGCAGCGGTACCAACGCCTTCATAAGACTCCTCGAACGTAATCTGGAAAAACTAGAGTTCACCGAGGAAATCGGCTTCAAACACTGGCTTGTCCCACGAGATGTCGAGATACCCGATGACGTCTTCGTCATCGTGATTGCCCGTCAGGTGGACCAATGGCTGCGCAGCTTGCATGCAAAGCCATGGCACGCTCATCCAAGCCTGAAGTCAATGGAGTTTGGCGAATTCATAAGGGCCGAGTGGCGCAGCGTATGGGATGGCGATTTCTGGGGTATTCACAAGAAGGATCCGAAGTTCGGGCAGCCGATCGAGGAAGAACTTTGTCCGCAGACCGGAATGCCGTTTGCGAACGCCATCGCAATGCGCACTGCCAAACTGGGCAACTGGATCGACGTAGCATCGCGTGCGACCGGGCACTTGTTGGTATCGCACGATGAACTGATCTCCCGACCGAAGACGTTGGTCGACCGCATCGCCACCGCAAGTCGCGCCAGAGCCAAGAAGCGTTTCGTTCCTGTCACATCTTACAAAGGGGAGAATGGCCAGAGCTTCGTACCGTCAGAATACCCGGCGGTGGAAGGGGCAGACGCAATACATGTCGAACAATTTCTAGACCGCGAAATCGAAGCGCAGTTCTTCAACAGGTCTGAGGCCAGATCCTGTATCTGCGGGTGATGACAGCGTTCGGAATGTGTCGGCAGCAACCGGGCCGATGGGACGCGAGGTAGATCATGCCAGACTGCCGTTGTTTACGTGTCACACGCTGCCACACCATCGTCCCGCTGCTCGCGATTCAGCTTGGGTCGCAGATTCTCATAGGTCGCGCTGCACTTGTCCGCGTTCGCCGCAGGTTTGCTTAATGGCTCCAACCCAAGAATTTTTCGGGACCGAATTGCGAAACCAGGGTGGGGGAGTACGTCCGCCCGCACCCGACACGCCTTCAGCAAGAGATTCCAATTACAATTCCGCAGCTTCAGCGCGCGCTTGGGCCAGCGTAACCATCTTCGCACTGACCGAACCAATGTCCTGTCGCTTGCTATCACGCTGAAGTCAAAAAATCGAGGAAGCCGCGCCAGTCTTTCCAACTTTCGGGAAACGCCCGTCGCCGTCCTGACAGGTGCCCCGCTTTGCCAGAGTAGCCTCGGCTGAAACCACCGAAGGTTTGCTCATTCTCGTTACCCACATTTCTGGAAGCCAACTGAGAGCCATACCGTTGGGAACCCCACTTCCTTCCCCACACTTACTGCCGGTTGCAGGCAAATAGCAGCGCACAGGGCCGGTCAGAAGAATGCACATTCCCTTGGTCTTCTGCGATTTTTAAGGCTTTTCGGAGTCGATGTGGTGGTGGACAGGGCTGGATTCGAACCAGCGTACGCTTGCGCGGGCAGATTTACAGTCTGCTGCCTTTAACCACTCGGCCACCTGTCCACACCAGTGCCGGAATGCGGGTTTTCGCCCGCCAGTCGGTGTCCCCGTTGCAGGGGCAATCCAGCCGAGAGGCGCCGCTTTGGCGAAGCGCCGCTTGCCTGTCAATGGCCCTTCCGGCAGGGAGCGCGCGAAAGGTGCGAATGATGGCCAAAGGCAAGAACAAGAAGGCTCTACGCGGGCGTGCCGGGCGCATGCAGGGCGGGCGCGGTTCGGGTCGCGCGAGCAAGGGCGCAGTGCGCCTGTGGGGTCGCCATGCGGTAGAGGCCGCGCTGTTGAACCCGCACCGCCAGCACCGCAAATTGTGGGCGACACTAGAGGGTCTCAACTCGCTCGCCGGCGAACTGCCGCCCGATTTCCCGCTCGAGCGCGCCGAAGTCTCCGATCTTGCCCGGCTGGTGGCGAATGACGCGCCGCATCAGGGGCTGGTGCTTGAATGCGAACCGCTGGACGATCTCCACCTCGCCGATGTGCTCGACGGCAATGCACGCCGCCCCATCGTCGTGCTCGACCAAGTGACCGATCCGCACAATGTCGGCGCGCTGTTGCGCTCTGCCGCCGCCTTCGATGCCGCCGCCATCGTCACGCAGGATCGCCACGCTCCGCCCGAAAGCGGCGTGGTGGCCAAGTCCGCATCGGGGGCGCTGGAGACGGTGCCGTGGGTGCGCGTCGTCAACCTTGCCCGCGCGTTGGAAGAGATTGCCGAGGCAGGTTACTGGCGTATTGGCCTCGCCGGAGAGGCGGAGGTCACATTCGCCGAAGCACTGCCAACCGGGCCGATCGCGGTAGTGCTCGGCGCGGAGGGCGAGGGCATGCGGCACAACGTCGCGCAGCATTGCGACGCACTCGCTCGCTTGCCGATCAGCGAAGCGATGGAAAGTCTCAACGTGTCCAATGCAGGCGCCATCGCACTCTACGCCATCGCCACTCGCACATAGAAAAGGGGTCGCCCTTCGAGGCGACCCCCTTCGCGTCCGCATCACCGAAGCGCGCGGACTTCCCTCCCGATCCGGATCAGTTGACTGCGTCTTTAAGGCCCTTACCAGCCTTGAACTTGGGCTGGGTCGACGCCTTGATCGTCATCGGTTCGCCGGTCCGCGGGTTACGGCCTGTGGAGGCCTTGCGCTTGGCAACCGAAAAGGTACCGAACCCGACGAGGCGGACTTCGTCGCCTTTCGAAAGCGTGCCCTGGATCGTCTCGAACACGGCTTCAACGGCCTTTGTCGCATCGTTGCGCGAAAGGCCGCTGGAATCCGCAACGGCACCGATCAGTTCGTTCTTGTTCATTGTCTGGAAGACCCCCTCACATGGTATGATGTTCTGGCAAATGGCGATCGCATTACGATTCCCCGGAATTGAGCGAGTTTTCCCCTCGCTGTCAAAGGCATTCCGGGTGTTGGGGACGCTTTTTTCGGATGAAGCGAAGCATTCCGGCGCAGAACATGATGAATGTTACACAGTGGTGCGTTTTTTTCGCGGATGCAGGGTCAATGGGCGATGGTTCCCGCGCCTTGTCCGGCCTGCCCGGCTGGCTGGCTGGCGAGATCGTCCGCTTCGGTCCACTCGATCGGCGCGGGCAGTGCGGTAAGCGCGCGTTCGAGAACCTGATCGACATGTCCGACCGGAACGATCTGGAGTCCTTCCTTCACATTGGCCGGAATCTCGGCGAGATCCTTCTCGTTCTCTTCCGGGATCAGCACCGTCTTGATGCCGCCGCGCAATGCCGCGAGCAGTTTTTCTTTCAGCCCACCGATAGGTAGCACGCGTCCGCGAAGAGTGACCTCGCCGGTCATCGCGACATCCGGGCGCACCGCAATACCCGTGAGCGTCGAGACGATGGACGTGACCATGCCGATACCCGCGCTTGGCCCGTCCTTGGGCACTGCACCCTCGGGCAGGTGAATATGGATATTCTTGCGCTGGAAAATAGACGGCTTGATACCATAGGCGGGCGCGCGCGCTTTTACGAAGCTGAAGGCAGCAGCCACGGATTCGTTCATCACATCGCCAAGCTTGCCGGTGGTCTTCACCTCGCCCTTGCCCGGAGTGGTGACACTTTCGATGGTGAGCAATTCGCCGCCGACACTGGTCCAGGCAAGCCCGGTGACCGCGCCAACCTGCGCCTCTTCCTCGCTGACACCGTGCTTGAATTTGCGCACGCCAGCGAAGTCGGAAAGATTGTCCGGCGTGATCGTCACGCTTTCGACTTTCTTTTCGAGGATCTTGCGAAGGCTTTTGCGCGCCAGATTGGCGATCTCTCGCTCCAGCGTGCGCACGCCAGCCTCGCGCGTGTAATAGCGGATAAGGTCGCGAAGCCCCGCTTCGGTCAATTCGAACTCACCGTTCTTGAGCCCATGATCCTCGACCTGCTTGGCGATGAGATGGCGCTTGGCGATCTCCACCTTCTCGTCCTCGGTATAGCCTTCCAGCCTTATGATCTCCATCCGGTCCAGCAGCGGCTGCGGCAGGTCAAGGCTGTTCGCGGTGGTCACGAACATGATGTCGGAAAGGTCGATATCGAGTTCGAGATAATGGTCCTGGAACGCGCTGTTCTGCTCCGGATCGAGCACTTCGAGCAGCGCTGATGCCGGATCGCCACGAAAATCCTGTCCCAGCTTGTCGATCTCGTCGAGCAGGAACAGCGGATTGCTCGTGCCCGCCTTTTTCAGGTTGGACACGATCTTGCCCGGGAGCGAGCCGATATAGGTGCGCCGGTGGCCGCGTATCTCGGCCTCGTCGCGCACACCGCCGAGCGACTGGCGGATGAACTCGCGTCCCGTGGCGCGCGCGATGCTCTTGCCAAGCGAGGTCTTGCCGACACCGGGTGGGCCGACAAGGCACAGGATCGGGCCTTTCAGTTTGTTCGTGCGGGCCTGGACGGCGAGATATTCAACGATCCGGTCCTTGACCTTTTCCAGCGCATAGTGATCGGCATCGAGCACCTTCTGCGCCTTGGCGATGTTCTTCTTGAGGCGGCTCTTCTTGCCCCAGGGCAGGCCCAGCAGCACGTCGAGATAGTTGCGCACGACGGTCGCCTCGGCGCTCATGGGCTGCATGCCCTTGAGCTTTTTCAACTCGCTCTCGGCCTTTTCGCGCGCTTCCTTGGAGAGCTTCGTTTCACCGATCTTCTTGGCGAGTTCGGCAATCTCGTCGCCGCCTTCTCCGTCGTCGCCGCCCAGTTCGCTCTGGATCGCTTTCAACTGTTCGTTGAGATAATACTCGCGCTGGGTCTTCTCCATCTGGCGCTTCACGCGGCCGCGGATCTTGCGTTCGACCTGCTGGACGGAGAGCTCGCTTTCCATCACCGAGAACACCATTTCGAGGCGTTTCAGCGCGTCGGGTTCGGCGAGCATCTGTTGCTTCGTGTCGACCTTCGCCGCCAGCGCCGCAGCGATAGCGTCGGCGAGCTGGCCGGCGTCCTCGATATCGGAAAGGCTTTCCTCAATATCCTCGGGCAGCTTCTTGTTCGCGCGCGCATAGTCGGCGAACTGTTCAAGCGCGCTGCGCATCAGCCCGGCAACCTCGGTGCCGGACGACGACGTCTCGTCCAGCGCGGCGGTCTGGGCGAGGTAGAAATCGCCGTCCAGCCGCATCTCGCTCATCTTCGCGCGCGTGCGACCTTCCACCATGACGCGCACCGTGCCGTCGGGCAGCTTCAGCATCTGCTCGACCTGCGCGATGGTGCCGATGTCGTAAAGGTCCTCGCGCACCGGATCGTCCGTGGTCGGATCAAGCTGGCTGACGAGCAGGATTTCACGGTCCGCCTCCATCGCGGCCTCCAGCGCGGCGACCGACTTGTCCCGCCCGACGAAGAGCGAAACGGCCATGCCGGGAAAGACGACGATGTCGCGAAGGGGAAGAAGGGGGTAGGCGTTCATAAAGTATCCGTGTGCTTTGCGGGGGCGGAATGGCGCACCGCCATGGCTTGGCCAGCGATATGGGGAGCGGGCGCGAGGGCTGCAACGGCTGTGGACAGTCAGATGTGGACGGCGGAGCCGAAGGACGCGTCCGGTCAGAAATCGTCGTCGAGCACCCGGGCCGCATCGACATCGCCGAACTCCGCCACCCAGATGCTTTCGAACGGCGTGCCGTCGGGATTGCGCGCGGGTTCGAAGCGGGCGAAGCGCCGAAGAAGCTCGCACACCTGCCGCCCGGACGCGGCATCGCTACGGTCACGCACCAGTGCGACGCACTCGACCGGTTTTCCCTCGATATCGATCGTCAACTCGATTCCCATCGCCGGAATCCCGTCGCGGCGGAGGTTGCCGGGCATCATGTCGGCGATCTGCCCACGCCACTTCTCGACGTCGATCGGCTGCGGGAAACTGGCGTCGTCGAACGCCTCCTGCGCCAAACCCGGAGAGGCGCTTGCCGCCAGCAATCCAGCGCCAATCGCCCCAAGGAAGCTGCGAAATCTCACCGCGCCGTTCGCCGCTCCGTGCGCAACGGATACACACCCGAAATTTCGAAACTGGGGATCGCCTCACCCGCGGCATTCTTTGCGGGTATGAAGCGAAGATAGTCGGTGGCCGCTTCGCAGAACGTGCTCGTCTGCTCGATATTCGCAAACGGCACCAGCGCGTTGCACGATTGCACGCGCCCTTCCGTGTCGATGATCAAGCGCACCGGCAGGTTGCCGCGGACGAACTGTTCGCGCATTTCGGTCGACATGCGGCGATAGACGCGCTGGAAACCGGATCGCTGCGGATCGCTGGTGACATTGGCACTGAGAGACCGGTGCGCCTCCACGTCGAGCGACCATTCCTCCAGCACGCCGAGCGAACAGTCCCGCATCGCCGCCAACGCCGGCCCCATGCCGCCCGTCTGCAAGCGGATCGGCTGATCGTAAGCCCCCGTGACATCGAGGTAGGTGATCGCAGCCTCGTGCGCGTCGCGCTCCGCATTTTCGATGGCGAAGGGTATTTCCCCGCGCGGGGCCTGGGTCGAGAGCTGCGTGCGGAACCCGCGCATTCCCTGCCCGGGATCGAGCATCCAGAGCGTGTCGGCGGTTTCGGAAGGCGTATCGCCTTCGAAAGTCAGCCGGATATCCGGCTCCGCCACCATCGTCCGCTGCGACAGAATCGTCGCATAGAATGGCGTGGCAGGCGCATATTGCCGCATCTCGAAGACGAGAGGCGCCTCCTCGTTGCCGAAGACGCGGGACAGCGCGCAACTGTCGTCGTCGTAATCGAGCGTCCAGCTCGAAACAGGGGCCAAGGTTTCGGGTTCATCCTGCGCGGTGGCGGGGGCGCTGCAAAACAGAGCCGATCCCGCAACCACAGCGATCGCAATTTTCCAGTCCATTCCGGTAAGTTGCGCCGGAAACCGAGCCGAGTCAATCGACCTCGCACGCGTCAGGAAACCTGGTAGCGAACCGCCGTATGCCAATAGCTCGCAATGGGATCCCCATTCGCGTCGAGTGCCGGTTCGAAGCGGCTGTAACGCAACAGCTGGCGGCATGCAGCCTCGTCGAAGACTGCCTCGTTGAAGCTCGCCTGGATCGCACAATCGGTGGCGCGGCCTTCTTCCGAAACATTGAGCCGGATGCGGACATAGGCCTGCTGCCCGCGCATCAGCGCACTACGCGGATAATATTGCTGCACCCGGCGCACCCAGCTGTTCATTTCCAATGGCTGCACGGTGCGCAGCAGCGTACGATGCGCCTCGACATCCACGCCCCAATGTTCGACCAACTCGTCCATACATTGCCGCATCACACCCATCGCCGGATGGATCGACCCGGTTTCGAGCACGATCGGTTCCTCGAACAAACCGTTCACCGTCACGTGGGTGATGGCTGCCTCACGCGTATCGCGCACCTTGTCCTCTATGGCGAGCGGGATACTGTGCCCGCTGCGCAACTCGCCCGACAGGGCGCGCTGCTCCGCCGTCATCAGGCTGGTGTAGAACATCGCGCCCTTACCGAGATCGTCACTATCGATCCCCATCGGGAAGTCGACTTCCTGAAACTCGGCATCGGGAGCGAAGCTGAAAGAAAAATCGCGGGGGCGATTGAGCCGGTCGAAATCATTGCTGGCGACCATTGCCACGAGCGGATTGCCCGGTTCGTACTGCCTCAGTTCGAGATAGACTCGCTGGCCTTCTTCCCCGAACATGCGGCGCAGCGCGCAGCTATCCTCGGCAAAATCGACATTCCAGTTCATCACCGGGGCAAGCGTCGTCGGCTCCGGATTGACGGGCTTCCCAATCGCAGCACCAGCGAAACCAAGAGACGCAGTGGCGACGGTAGCGATAGCAAAAACGAAGCGAATCATCTGGTCACTCCTTGAATCGTGCGGTACTTCGAGCGTCATTTACGCTAGTTCATCCCGAGCACTATTGCATTTTGGCTCAGTAAATCCCGTAAACCATGCCGGTCCACCAGAAGCCGTGGACGGCGCGCCCGTCGGCAGTCCGGGCAGGCTCGAACCTGGCGTATTCCATGAGCGCGGCACACGCGACTTGCAGGAAATCCTCGTCACCCGTTGCGTTGGGAGACGCGCAGCGAGCCACGCCACCTTGAGGGTTGACCAGAAGCACGATCGGAAAGGTCGTATTGCGAGAGCGACGCTTGCCAGTTCGCGGATAATATCGCTGGACCATAGGCTCCCATACATCTCGCTCAAGAGCGCTCGGGCGGGTCGCAGCTTGGGCCAACTCCGCAGGATCGATACCCCAGCTTCCCACAAGATCGCCCATACAGACATCGAGCGCCTGCAAAGCGGCCTCCATATCACCGGTCCAAAGAACGAGGGTTTCGTCGAAGGCTTCCGCGACCTGGATGCCTGCCACTGCGGGTCGATCCTCTCTGACGTCCCCCTCACCGGCGATATGCGGAGAGCCTTCTGCGAGAGAGCGATGCCAGGCGACACGAAAATCGTTCAGCGATACGGTGGAGACGACAGCATTAGCGATATCACTATCGCCTTCGATGAACCGCGCGGACGGTGTGAGCGGCTCCCGGCCCGGAAAAACGCTGATATGTAAATTCTCGTTCGTCACGCCGAGCCGGTCGGTGCCCAGCGTCAATCTGACCCGGTCGACCGGCGCGACCCCGCGCAGCTCGAACCATATCTGTCGCTCGCCATCGCTAAACCGGCGGACAAGCGCGCAGCTATCATCGGCGTAGTCGATGTTCCATGGCGTGACGGGCTGGAATTCGGTGCGCGCTGAACCGATGCTCTGCGCCGTCGCAGTCGCGCTCGCACTAGTCACCGTGCCGCACCACAACAGCGCCATCGCCAGTCTTCGTCCCATTGCCGCCCCCAACGTTGGACCTACCCCATGCCCGGCAGGTTGAAGCCCGGCGGCAGGCCCATGCCCTGCTGCATTTCCGCCATGTGCTCGCCCGCCTTGCGGTCGGCCTTGTCACGCGCATCGTTGAAAGCGGCGGTGACGAGGTCTTCGAGCATCGTCTTTTCCTCTTCCTTGAAGAGGCTGTCGTCGATCGAAACGCCGATAATGCGCCCGCGCGCGCTGGCGCGGACCTTGACGAGGCCGCCACCCGACTGGCCTTCGACCTCGATATTGTCTAGCGCGACCTGCGCATCCTGCATCTGCTGCTGGATCTTGCTTGCCGCTTCCTGCGCGGCCTTCATCATCTCTTCCATGTTCTGCATGTCGTATGTCCTTTTTCGGGTCTTCGCCCTAGCTTTGCACGGGCGCAGCAAAATCAAGCCTGCTTTGACCAGTCCTCGCCGGTTTCCGGCGCGTTCTGCTCCTCCACCATCTGCGCATCGGGGAAGGCGGCGAATGTGGCGGCGACGAGCGGGTGGTTGCGGATGCGCTCCTGCTCGGCCTGCCTCGCGGCCTCCATCGTCTCGTAAAAGGTCGGCGCGCCCTCGCCTTCACCGCGCACCACTTCCCAGCGCCCGCCGATGATATCCTGCAGGCCCTGACGGACCTGTTTGGCGATATCGTCG
>JBARVT010000188.1:0-3699 GCA_049646405.1 Alteraurantiacibacter sp. | reverse complement strand
TCGGGGCTGGGGCGGCGGATGCTGGCATCGGCGACGACCTTGGCGCGCCCGTTTGCGGTCACGCCCGCCACCACGATGCCGCATTCGTCGCCGCGTGCGGAGGCGGGCGGGTCCACGCCGACCACGATCCGCACGAGGCTTTCGACATTGCATTCCTCGCGGCACCGTTCGATCAGCGAGCGGGTCCACAGCGCGCCTTCGACATCGGCGAGCAGTTCGCCGTCAAGCTCCTGCCGCCCGAGCGCGCTCCTGCCGTATTGACGGCGGACCGAAGCGACGAAATCGGCATTGAGCACGCCGACATTGTCGTAGGTGCTGCCGCGCGTCACGACAATGTCAGGGTCGCCGCCGCCAAGCCCGTCCGTCCCCGCCAGCCGCCGCATCAGTGACACGGCGCGCGGCGTGGTCGTGGCACACACCTGCGGGTGGTCGCCCAGCCGCAGGCCGAGCTGCAGATTATCCCAGGCAGACATGGCGCGTTCGGACGAATTATCCCATTTGGCGATCTCGTCGCACCACGCATGGCTGTGTTGCGGGCCGCGCAGGCTTTCCGGTTCCCCGGCGGAGAACAGTGTGGCCTGCGCCCCGCTCGGCCATGTCAGGCGGCGCAGGGACGGTTCGTAATAGGGCGCGTCGCTGTCGTTGCGGCAGCAGGCGAGGATGCCGCTTTCGCCTTCGACCATGACCTGCCTCGCTTCACCCAGCGAGCTGGCGACCAGTGCGAAGCGGGCTTCTTCCTCCACTTGCGCGATATGGCGCACCCATTCTGCACCCGCGCGTGTCTTGCCGAAACCGCGTCCGGCGCAGATCAGCCAGACACGCCAGTCGCCACCGGGAGGCATCTGGTTCGCGCGCGACCAGAAGGGCCAGTATCGCTGGAGCTTGTCTTGCTCGTCGTCTGGTAACTCGGCGAGAAAAGCATCGCGCTCTTCCCCAGCCATGCCGAGCAGGCTCGCCCGATAATCAGGCTCCGGCATTTGCGCCCGCGTCGATCGTCCGCCCGTCCTCGATGAGCATTTTCTTTGCCGCAATCTGCCTTTGCCGCATGGCTTCCAGCTTGTTTTTCAGGCTGGCGAGAACTTCAGCCTCGTCGCGCTTGCCGCGCCGCGCCCGTTCGCGCGCCACCGTCTCCTTGTGCGCGGCGAGCAGGCGCAGCGCGTTGGGGATGTCGAATTTCGGATCGTCCGGCCCGGTCCCGAAACGCAGGCGATGCAGCGTCTCCATCTCAAGGTGTTCATATCCCTCGAGCAGCGCCTCGCCCCAGGCCTTGCGGAATTCGGGCAATTCGCGCCTCACCTTGTAAACGAAGGACGGCTCCGCCTCGCAGGCGGCGCAGGCCTGCGTCACATTGGATGTTTCCGCCAGTCTTTCGAGGAATACGTGACGCCAGTTCGCCTTCAGGCTCGCGCCCTGCTGCCCCTGCCGCGCCTTGACCCGTGTTGCCATCTTCCCGCCTCCGTCGGTCCCGTGCGATGCAAGCGGGCACGAAAAAGGGCGGCTCCCGTCCGGGACCGCCCTTGCTGGCATCGTGCTGCCGACTCGCTCTATCGCGATGTTCTGCTTCTCTAACCAAAGAGCGTTACGATGTCAATGCAAAAGTGCCATAACGGTTACTTTGTTGGACTTGCGCGCGGGCGGGGGCTGGCCTAGACGCGCGGCGTTCTCTCGCTCGGGATGCGATTCTCCCCATGATGACATTGCTGCGCGGTCTGTACGACTGGACCATGGAAAAGGCCGCGCATCCGCATGCGGTGTGGTGGCTGGCCTTCTTCTGCTTCGTCGAATCGAGCTTCTTCCCGATTCCCCCGCATCCGCTGCTCGGCCTGATGTGCCTTGCCGCGCCGGACAAGGCGATCCGCTTCGCGGTCATCGCCACGCTCAGCTCGGTCGCGGGCGCGTTGCTCGGCTATGCCATTGGCTGGGGGCTGTACGACATCGTCGGCGCGCAGGTGATCGGGATGCTCGGGCTCGCCGAAGCCTTCCCGCAGGCGCAATGCACGTTCGAGGAATACGGCGTGGCCGCAGTGATCTTCGCCGGCGCGACGCCGGTGCCGTTCAAGCTGCTGACGATCACTGCGGGCTTCATGGAAATGCCGCTGGTGCCGTTCCTGCTGGCGAGCCTTGCGGGCCGCTCGCTCATCTTCATGACGGTGGGTGTCCTGTTCCGCCTGTTCGGCCGCCCGATCAAGGCGATCATCGACAAGTATCTCGGCCTGCTGACCTTCGTTTTCGCCGTGCTGCTGGTGGGCGGGGTGCTCGTCCTTGCTCAACTGGGGAGCAGCGAGGAGAACGGGGAAGCGGCGGGCTGTGCAACGCTGAGCGAAGCGCGATGAGCGAGGCCGCGCCCGGCCTGCCGCGCCGCCTGGGGGCAGAGGCTTTGGCAGCTTCTTCCTTTTCGCAGGCGTCATCGGATCGGGGGTGATGGGGGAGGCGCTTGCGGGGGGCAACAACGCGATCGCGCTGCTCGCCAACACCGCGGCGACGGGCGCGATCCTCTATGTGCTCATCGCCATGCTGGGGCCGGTTTCGGGCGCGCATTTCAATCCGGCGGTGACATTCGCCTTCGCCTTGCGGCGAGAGATCGGCTGGAGCGAGGGCGCGACCTATTTGGCGGTGCAGGTGCTGGCCGGGATTGCCGGAGCGCTGGTGGTCCACCTGATGTTCGACCTGCCGATACTGCAGTATTCGACCAAGGCGCGCGCCGGGATCGGGCAGTGGACTGGGGAGCTGGTGGCCACTTTCGGGTTGGTGCTCACGATACTTGGCCTGTTGCGCCATCGCCCGGAGGCAATTCCGGCGGGCGTGGCGCTGTTCATAACGGCTGCATACTGGTTCACCAGCTCGACAAGTTTCGCCAATCCGGCGATTACGCTAGTCCGTTCGCTGAGCGATACTTTCGCCGGCATCGCGCCTGCGGACGTGCCCGCCTTCGTGGCGGCGCAATTTGCAGGGGCGGTTCTGGCCACCGGGCTGGGCGCGTGGCTCTTCGCCGCGCCGCGCCCGCCCGGGGACTAATCACATCATCGCAGCGACGGTGTGGGCAACGCGCCCACGACGCCCGTCGGCGAGACGAAGCTAAGCAACGTGCCCGAAAGCATGGCGGTGGCACTGCGGTCGGCGGAACGGGAAAGAGCGAACATTGTATTTCGCCCCATCTGTTGACGGGGAGACATTCGCGCCGATCCGCCGCCGGCTTACCCGCGCCGCCACGCGGAAGAAGCAATTGCGGTGATCGCCTAACCGTCGAATTCGGTCTCCAGCGTGATCTCGGTGTCGAGCAGTTTCGAAATCGGGCAACCTTCCTTGGCTTCCTTCGCAAGTTTCTCGAACGTCTCGCGATCCATGCCCGGCACCTTGCCCTTGGTCGACAGCGCGGATTTTGCCACGCGGAATCCGTCATCGACCTTCTCCAGCGTCACCTCCGCCGAGCTCGCCAGCGAACCGTCCTCGTGACCCGCCTCGGCCAGCTTGAAGCTGAGTGCCATCGTAAAGCAGCTGGCATGAGCCGCTGCGATCAGTTCTTCGGGGTTGGTGCCCGCCCCATCCTCGAACCGCGACTGGAATCCGTAGGGTTGGGCTGCCAGCGCGCCGGAGCCGGTGGATACATGGCCCTTTCCGCCTTTTCCGAGGCCCTCATAGGTCGCGCTGCCTGAATTGATCATGCTCATGGGTCGTTTCTCCTTTTCACCTGACAGGACG
>JBARVT010000187.1:0-12938 GCA_049646405.1 Alteraurantiacibacter sp. | reverse complement strand
CGACACTCGGCGGCGGCGGAGTACCGGCGGGATTACTAAGCTAAAAAAAGGGGAGCAGCCCCTATGGGCAGCTCCCCTTTCGTCATATCGTGACTCGCTTATTCGTCGGCGGCGAGATCCTTCAGGACCGCATCGACCGGTATTACGACACCGTTCGAACCGAGCAGCGCGCCATCGACGCGCGACGGCGCTCCGCTCGTCGTCGCGACCGTCAGGGCGTCGCCGTCCATCGCAAAAGTCAACATGCCTTGACCCATGGTCTGCATCTCGATGGTGCCGCCATTCGCTTCGACGGCATTTGCGATGTCTTCCGGGGTCAGATAGCCCGGCACCACATGCTCGCGCAGGACGGCGATCAGCGCAGGCTGCGCTTCTTCGCCGGTAAAGTCCTCGCCCATCGCCTCGAAAGCAGCATCCTTCGGTGCAAATATCGTATAGTTGGGCGTGCCGTCGAACGTGCCCGACAGGCCCGCCGCCTCGACGAGGCTTTCGACCTGCGACAGGTCGTCTGCCCCGGCAATCAGCGAGGCGATACTCTCGCTGCCCGGTTCGACTTCGGCGGTTTCCTCATTGGCGACCACATCGGCCTCGCTGCAGGCGGCGATCGCCAGCAGGCCGAGGGAAGCGCATGCGGCGAGAGCACCGCCTTTCAAGCGTGTTGTGTACATTGTCATTTTCCCCGTCAGGTCAGCAGTTCGATGGCTGCCGCCACAAGGCGCGTTTCCGGATCGATCTGGTAAACATAGCCGTCATTGTAACGGTATTGAGCATCGGGGCGGTCGTAATACCGGTCGCGATAGCCATAGGGGACATTATAGGCATCGTAACCGCGCGGCACCGGCTGGCCGACGGTGAACTCATCGCCCGTCAGAAGCGCGGCGATCGAAGTGATCGCGGCAGTTTCGGGATCGAGCCTGTATGCGACATTGTCGGCATAGCGATAGCTTTGGCCGAGGCCGTAATAGCTGCTGTAATAGTCCGGCACGCGGTTGTAGCCGTAATCGGTTGGCCAGGTGTTGCCGATGGAGAGCGCGCCGCCGAGCAGAGGGATATAGCTCGTCACGCGATTACCGTCATATCGCATCAGGTATCCATCGTCATAATAGTAATTGCCGCGAGAATAGGGCAGGCCCCACCAGTCGGGCGAATAGCGCGAGTAGCGATAGCTGTAGCGGTCGTCGAACCGGTCGCGGTCGCGATAGTCTGCGCGGTTGCGCAACTGGCCCGGGGGGTTGCAGCCATTGCGCTTTTTCGCGAGGCCGGGAGGGCACCCGTTCACGAAGCCGGCATCGCGGTAAATCACGCGCTCTACAGTGCGGCGACCGTCGCGGTCGCGGCGGTCGAAGCGGTCGCGGTCGCGGTCGAAGTCGCTGCGGTCGCGATCGCGGTCCCGGTCGCGGCGGTCGTCAAGACGGTCGCGCTCGCGACGTTCTACGCGACGTTCTACGCGGCGTTCCACCTCGCGGCGTTGCTGGCGAACGGCGGCGTTGCCGTTCCCGTTTCCACGATTGCCGCGGATGTCGCGATCCTGCCCGCCGCCGCCATTGCCGCGATTGGCGTTACCATTACCGCGATTGCCGCGCTCGGCACGGTCCTGCCCGCCGCCGCGATTGCCGCGATTGGCATTTGCGTTGCCATTGCCGCGCTCGGACTGGGCATTACCGCCACCGTTTCCGTTGCCATTCCCATTGCCCTGCGCAATCGCCGGGGCGCTCATCAAGGCCAGGGCCGATACTGCAGTTACTATCAGTTTCACGAGGTGTGCTCCTTTCCCCCAAGAACGGCAGCACGGACCAGACGGTTCCGGTTCATCGCAGGGCAAGCCATACTTGCCCCCGCATCACACCTTGCCTCGATACAGGCTCGCTTCGTCGGCGCGGCGGCGCACGAGGCCTTTCATGACCCTGCCGCCTGCATTCACCCAGCGTTCAAACTGGCGCGCCGCCCCCGCCTGGTCGCCCGCCTTGTGCAGCCGGGTCAGTGTCGCTTGGGCAATGGCTCCGGTATTGTAGTGAAAGCTGGTCAGCGCATCGAACTGCGCCTGCGTGGTGGGCGCATCGTCCAGCGCCCGATCGACCGCCTTGGCGTAGCGCACGAGGTCCGCCTCGAGCCGCGCATCGCACTGCTCCTTCGTCCACACGGTATGCGGCCCGATCCGCCCGCCTGCGCCGTCAGGCCCCGTCGCGCCCCAGCCGATGGTCCATGGCTCGCCGCCCGTGCCCGGATCGGGATAAGCGGCCACCATGCCATCCTTCCGCCGCCTCGCGCAGCCTTCGAACCGCTTGATCAGGTTGATGCCAAGCGGCCCGATTTGCCGCTTGCCGGGAAGCGTAAGATCGGAAGGTCTTACAGGTCTTACACTGTCCTGAGGCAAATTCTCCACCGCCGCGTCGCACGCCTCCGGTGGCCGCACCGGGCCGGGGAAAATCCGTCCGAGAAAATCCAGTAACGCCGTGCTGTCCATGCCCGTTGTCCTTTTTTCCAAACCAGGACATCTCTCGTATGCGTCAGGCGTGTCTGTAGGACAGCCCTGCCTGCGCCTGTAAAGACCTCTTGACTGTAAAGACTTCTTGTCAGTAAAGAGCTCTTTACAGGCAGAGAGGCGATTCGGTGAATAACTGCGTAAAACATTTCCGTGAGGCTGCGGGCTGGAGCCAGGGCGAACTTGCCCGTCGGCTCGGCGTGTCGCGGCAAACGGTGAACGCGGTCGAAACCGACAAGTACGATCCCTCCCTGCCGCTGGCCTTGCGCATGGCGAAGCTGTTCGCCGTCGGAGTGCCGGACATTTTCATTGACGATTGGGAGCCGGGGACATGACTGAAGGACTGGACGCGCGCGCGGAGAAGTCGCGCAAGACGAAGAAGACGATATTCGCGCTGGTGCTCGGCGGGATCGTGGGTTTCCTCGGGGCGATGGCGGTGCTGAAGCTGGGCGATGCGGGCGTCTTGGGAGCGCTCGACCCGTCGCGCGAGATCGCCGCGCTCGTCGGCATGCTCTATTTCGTGACCGGCGCTTTCGTTGGCTTCGGCCTGATCGCGCCGGGCGCCGGGGCGAAGTTCCTGAATGTCGAGGATGCCGACGAATTGCGGGAACAGAAGGCGATGCTGGGCTATAGCGCGCTCGGCATGGTGGCCATGGGGCTTGCCCTGTTCGTCGCTGCGATGGCGGCACCCGCGGGACCGATCGCCCCCGGAGTGGCACTGGCGATCTTCGGCGTGCTGGCCGTGATCGGGGTTTGGGTGTCCATCACCTCGATGAAGTATCAGGACGAATTGATGCGCGCAGTCGGGCGAGAGGGTGCAGGCACTGCATTCTATCTCACTGGGCTGGTCGGGGGAACCTGGGCGCTGCTTGCGCATCTCGGCTACGCCTCGGCACCCGCGCCGCTCGACTGGCTGACCATGCTCTGGAGTCTCTTGCTGCTTGCCGCCTTCATCGTCGTGGGCAGGCGCGGGATGATGGAGATGCGTTGAGGGCTTGCGGGGGAGGAGGCGGTCGCGATGCACCGGCTGGTCCGCGAATTCGAGACTTCGGCGCGCGCGTTCTCATGTCGCGACGAAACGCAATCGGGTCTGCCGGTCGGATGCCTCTACGCGGCTGAACGTCGAATACTTGACGCTCAACCGTATCAAGCGAGAGAGTGACGGCGCGCTCACGCTCTGGCTGGGCGAGCAGTTCACCGAGATCGTCGTACCGGCGGCGGACAGCGAGCCGCTCACCATTATGCGCAGAATACCTGCTCCTTTTTGACACAGGCCCAGACGCACCTGCGAGGTGTCGCCTTTTTCCAATACGACTCGTGTCCGTTGCATCATACATCGCATCGGTCAGGGGCTTTACGACCACAAGACACCCCGGCGACAGGTGCCGCAAGGCGCGGGTCCGACCGATCGGCGGTTCGCTATCGAGGGGGGTGGCGACGCGCGCAGGTCGCCGGGGCGACGGGGGAATGAAGGGGGCAAGAGAAAGGGCCGCACGGCATCGCCGCGCGGCCCTTTTTCGCGTGCCCCCTGACCGGTGGATCAGGCGCTGTAATACATGTCGAACTCGACCGCGCTCGGCGTGGTTTCGAAGCGCAGGACTTCTTCCCACTTGAGATCGCAATAGGCGTCGATCTGGTCCTTCGTGAACACGTCGCCCGCAAGCAGGAATTCGTGGTCGTCGCGCAGCGCCAGCAGCGCCTCGCGCAAGCTGCCGCACACGGTGGGAACGTCGGCCAGTTCGGCGGGCGGCAGGTCGTAGAGGTTCTTGTCCATCGCGTCGCCCGGATGGATCTTGTTCTGGATCCCGTCGAGGCCCGCCATCAGCAGCGCCGAATAGGCGAGATAGGGGTTGGCCATTGCATCGGGGAAGCGGAATTCCACGCGCTTTGCCTTCTCGCCCGAACCATAGGGAATGCGGCAGGAGGCCGAGCGGTTGCGCGCCGAGTAGGCGAGCAGCACTGGCGCTTCGAAGCCCGGCACCAGCCGCTTGTAGCTGTTGGTTGTCGGGTTGGTGAAGGCATTCAGCGCCTTGGCATGCTTGATGACGCCGCCGATGTAGAAGAGGCAGTTTTCCGACAGGCCGGCATATTCATTGCCCGCAAAAGTCGGCTTGCTGTCGTTCCATATCGACATATGCGTGTGCATGCCGGAGCCGTTATCATCCTTGATCGGCTTGGGCATGAAGGTCGCCGTCTTGCCATAGGCGTGGGCAACCTGGTGCACGACATACTTGTAAACCTGCATCCGGTCCGCCGTTTCCACCAGCGTGCCGAAGGTGAGGCCGAGCTCGTGCTGCGCGGCGGCGACCTCGTGGTGGTGCTTGTCGCAGGGCAGGCCCATTTCGAGCATGGTCGCGACCATCTCACCGCGAATGTCGACGGCGCTGTCGACCGGCGCGACGGGAAAATAGCCACCCTTGGCGCGCGGACGGTGCGCCATGTTGCCGCCTTCGATCTCGGACCCCGAATTGGTCGGCAATTCGACATCGTCGATCTGGAAGCCGCTGCCCGCATAGCCGTCCTCGAAACGGACGTCGTCGAACATGAAGAACTCGGCTTCCGGCCCGACATAAATGGTATCGCCGATGCCGGTGGTCTTCAGATAGGCCTCGGCGCGCTTGGCAGTCGAGCGCGGATCGCGGTTATAGCCTTCGCCAGTCGAGGGTTCGACGATGTCGCAGCAGATCACCATCATCGGCGTCGCGCTGAACGGGTCGATATAGGTCGCGTCGAGATCCGGGCGCAGGATCATGTCGCTCTCGTTGATGGCCTTCCACCCGGCGATGGAGGAGCCGTCGAACATCAGCCCCTCTTCCAGCTGGTCCTCGTCGAGCGCGCTCGCGACCATGGAGAGGTGCTGCCACTTGCCCTTCGGGTCGGTAAAGCGCAGGTCGACCCACTCGATCTCCTCGCTCTCAATCTGCTTCATGATGTCGGATGCACTGGTGGCCATAGGGTTGGTCCTCTCGGTTGATCGTATAGGTCTATTACTGATGCGGTTGCGCTTCAGAGCGCGGCGTCATCCTGCTCGCCGGTGCGGATGCGGATGGCGGTGGCGATGTCGGAGACGAAGATCTTGCCGTCGCCGATGCGGCCCGTCTGCGCGGCGGCGGCGATGGCTTCGACAGTCTGGTCGGCGAGGCTGTCGGGCACGATCACCTCCAGCTTCACCTTGGGCAGGAAGTCGACGACATATTCGGCGCCGCGATACAATTCGGTATGGCCCTTCTGTCGGCCGAAGCCCTTGGCCTCGGTCACGGTGATGCCGGAAACGCCGACTTCGTGCAGCGCGTCCTTCACCTCGTCCAGCTTGAACGGTTTGATGATGGCTTCGATCTTTTTCACGTTGGCTGAATAGTCCCTGTTGGCGGAGGTTCCTGCAACTCCGCTGCGATCTTTCGCCGGTTAAAGTTCAAGAATCGTGCCAGAGCCTGCGGGCATGGGTTAGACAATCGCGCGCGTGTCCGAAAGGGCGGATTTGGAAGATTCGCTGCCGGGCGCGGGCCGTTCGCAGAATCTTCGTGCGCACGGGTTTGGGCTGGTGGCGCATTTGCGGGCAGGGTTGCCCAACGCCTGTGCAGTCAGGCGCGCGCGCAGGTCAGAGGCGCAGGCCCGCCAGCGGGTCGCACCCCGCCATCAGGTTTAGCGATTGCACCGCCGCACCCGCGGCGCCTTTGCCAAGATTATCCAGCCGGGCGACGAGCCGCGCGGTTTCGCCCTTCGCGTCCGCCAGCACCCAGAACTCCAGCCTGTCCGACGCGTGTTGATCCTCATGGATCAGCAATTCGGGCGGGTTGTCCTGGTATACGGTAACGACCGGGCTTTCTGCATAATAGCGCGCAAGTTCCTGGCGCAGCTTGTCCGGTGCGGACGCGCTGCGCATGGCGGTGATGGGCAGCGGGACTTCGACAATCATGCCGCGGAACGCCGGAATTACGGAGGGTGCGAAGACGGGCGCATGGTCCAGCCCCGCTTTCTTGCGCATCTCCCGCAGGTGCTTATGATCGAGCGCGGTGCCGTAGGTGCGGAAGGCGATGTCGGGCTCGTCCTTCTCGAAACGAGATATGAGCGACTTGCCGCCCCCCGAATAGCCCGAGACGGCGTTAACGCTATAGGGCCAGTCGCGCGGCAAAAGGCGGGCGCGCACCAGCGGCGCCATCAGGCCGAGAAAGCCGGTCGGGAAGCAGCCCGGATTGGCGACGCGGTTGGCGCCCGCGACCACGCTTGGCCCGACGAGTTCGGGAAAGCCGTAAATCCACCCTGACGTGTTGCGATGCGCGGAGGAGGCGTCGATCACGCGGGTCGTACTGTCTTCGCCAAGCAGCGCTATCGCCTCTCGCGCCGCATCGTCGGGCAAGCAGAGGATTGCAAAATCGGCATAGTCGAGCGCTTGCTTGCGGCATTGGCCGTCCTTGCGCTCCGCGTCGGAGAGGCGGACGAGTTCGAAGTCCTCGCGGCCTTCCAGCCGCTCGACGATCTCCAGACCGGTCGTGCCTTCGGCCCCGTCGATGAAAATCGTATGCGCCATCAGCCGACCGGCTCCAGCCGTTCGAGCGCGACATAGCCGACCGGCCCTTCCACACCGAGACAGCCCCAAGCCCACTGACCCGCCACGTCGAGAACCTCGAAACTGTCGCCTTCCATCAGCGAGCAAAGCTCTTCGGCACTCGCATGATTGCTTTTCAGGAGCGACGCGCCGCCCGGCAACACGGTGCGCGGCTGGGGCACGGCGTAATGTGGCACGAAATGCTTACCAGCGAGCGCGATATGCGCGAGGTCACCGCGCAGCGGCGTGCTCTCCGGATCGGGGCGCGACACGGGTCCGGACAGGGTAAAGGGACCCTGTGCTTCGTGATGCCCGGCGACTGTTATGCCCTCGCTCAAAACCGGCAACCCTTCCCCTGCTCGATATATTTCCGGCGCGTTACCTGCGGGCGGGGCGCAGGGCAAGACGGGCGGGAGGCCATGTCCCTATCCGTAACGCCCGCGCAGCATGTGGAAGGCGGCGCGAAGGCCAAGCGCCGCGCCGCCCTTTGGCCTCCCGGGCTTGGGCGCGGGGCGCCAGGCGAAGGTGTCGAAATGTGCCCAGTCGATCCCTTCACCCACGAACTTGTCGAGGAAGATCGCCGCCACGCTTGCGCCTGCAAAGGCGTTGCCATGCGCGTTGTTGGTGTCGGCGATGTCGCTTTTCAGGTACTCGGCATAGACATCGGGCATGGGCAGCCGCCACGTTGCATCGTCATGTGCGCGGCCTGCTTCGATCAACTGCTCCGCCGTCTGGTCGCGCCTTGTGAAGAGCGCCGGCAAGTCCGGGCCGAGCGCGACGCGCGCGGCCCCGGTGAGCGTGGCGAAGTCGAGGATGAGGTCGGGATCGTGCTCGCTTGCCAGCGCCAGCGCATCGCCGAGGATCAGGCGACCTTCGGCGTCGGTGTTGCCGATCTCCACCGTAAGCCCCTTGCGGCTTGCCAGCACATCTCCGGGTCGGAAAGCATTGGCGGAAATGGCGTTCTCGACGGCAGGTACGATGCAATGCAGCCGCACCTTGAGGCCCGCCGTCATGATGAGCTCGGCAAGAGCCAGCGCATGCGCGGAGCCGCCCATGTCCTTTTTCATCAGCTTCATCCCGGACGCCGATTTGACGTCGAGGCCGCCCGAATCGAACGCGACGCCCTTGCCGACAACGGCCACGCGCGGGTGGCTTGCATCGCCCCAAGTGAACTGGATCAGCCGCGGCGCATGCTTGCGGTCTGCCGCGCGTCCCACGGCGTGGACCATCGGGTAGCCGGTTTCGAGCGCGTCTCCGCGCACAACTTCGAAATCGGCCTTGTGCGCCTTGGCGATACGTTCGGCCTCGGCTTCGATGGCGGCGGGGCCCATGTCTTCGGCCGGCGTATTGACCATCGTCGCGACAAGCGCGCTGGCCTGCGCCTCGGCAATGACGAGGTCGATCTTTGCGACATCCTCTGTCAGCAGCACGCGCGCACCCTCGGCCCCCTCGTCGTTGCGGTAACGGTCGAAGCGATATTGCGCGGTCTGCCAGCCGAACATGGCCGGTCCGGGCTGCCGACCGTCGAGGCGGTAGGTACCTTCGGGCAGCTTTTCCGCCAGAGCGGCAAGGCACCAGCTTGAAAGCTCTTCCGGATCGGCGACACCGCCCACCGCGAACCAGCCATCGCCGTCGGGCACGATGCCGGTCTGGTAACCGCTGCCGTCGAACCGTTGCGCAGCGAGCGCAGTGCGCTGCGGACCGGATAGGCGCTTCGCAAAATCTTCGAAGCCGTCCTTGTTGACGAGGTGGATCGATGTGGCGTCTTGCCCGCGATCGGGCTGGATCAGGTCTGGTGCAATGCTCATCGAATATCGCTTGCCGTTTTCGCGCGCGTTTGGAAAGGCTGGCGATGTGATGACTCATCGATTCATCGGGGTCGTGGTTCCGGCCCTCGCGCTGGCGCCTGCGCTTGCCCTCGCGGGCTGCGACTGGTTTTCCGGCAGCGCGGACCCGCAGCCTGGCGCAGCGGCCACGGCCAGCGCCCCGGCAACGCCAACACCCAGTGCCAGCACATCCGACGATGGCCAGCCTGTCGGCGGCGCGCGCGAAGTGGTCGACCAGACGGATACCTTCCTCTTCGAATACTCCTATCCGCAGGCGGCGGGAGAAGAGCCGGGGTTGGCCACATGGCTCGACCGGCGGCTCGACCGGGACCGCGAGCAACTCGCCCGCCGCGCGGCGCAGGGCCGGGAAGAGGCGCGCGATAACGGCTTCCCGTTCAACAAATATTCGAGCGGGACGGCCTGGAAGGTTATTGCCGACCTGCCGCGCTGGCTCAGCCTGTCGGCAAGCCTGGACAGCTACCAGGGCGGGGCGCACGGCAATTACGGTTTCGATTCGGTCGTCTGGGATCGGGAGGAAGCGCGTGCGATGGAGCCGGTCGCCTTCTTCACTTCCGCCGAAGCACTGGACGAGGCCATTGGCGAGCGATTGTGCGAGGCTCTCAATGCCGCGCGCGAGGAGCGTCGCGGTATTCCAGTCGATCCAAGGGCAGGCGACAGCTTCAATGTCTGCGTGAAACCCGACGAGACGAACCTTCTGCTCGGCTCTCGCAGCAGCAGGCATTTCGACCGGATCGGCATCCAGATCGCTCCCTACATCGCCGGGCCGTATGCAGAGGGCGCTTACGAATTCACCTTCGATGTCGATGCGGACCTGCTTGCCACCGTGAAGCCCGAATATCGCGAGGCATTCGGCGCAGGTGGGTAGCGGACCTTCGTCCTGCTCGCATTTGGTCGCCGATGCGCCTACATGGCGCGCATGACGCAATACCAGCACGTAACCGAGGACATGTCCGTCTATCGCGATGGCACCATCAAGCTGCACGGGCCGGAAGGGTTCGAGGGCATGCGCAAGGCGGGGCGGCTGGCTGCCGAAATCCTCGATGAGATGGCGAACCTGGTCGAGCCGGGCGTCACCACAGAGGAACTCGACCGGGTGGTGCGCGAGATGACGCTGGACGGCGGCGCGGTACCGGCGACGCTCGGTTATCGCGGCTATACACATTCCTGCTGCATCTCGATCAACCACGTGGTGTGTCACGGCATTCCGGCCGACAAGCGGCTGAAGGATGGCGACATAGTCAATATCGACGTGACCCCGCTGCTCGATGGCTGGCACGGCGATACCAGCCGCATGTATTTCGCAGGCGAGCCGCCGCTCAAGGCGAAGAAGCTGGTCGAGGTCACTTACGAGTGTCTCATGATCGGCATCGGCGAAGCGCGGCCTGGCGCGCGGCTCGGCGATATCGGCGCGGCGATCCAGAAACATGCGGAACGCCACCGATATGGTGTGGTGCGCGATTTCTGCGGCCACGGTCTTGGTCGCCTGTTTCACGATGCGCCCGAAGTCGTTCACGCCGCGCGCGCAGGCACCGGGCCGGAACTGAAGCCGGGCATGTTCATGACCATCGAGCCGATGATCAATCTCGGCCGCCCGCATGTGAAGCTGCTCAATGACGGATGGACCGCAGTGACGCGCGACAAGAGCCTGTCCGCGCAGTTCGAACATTCCATCGGCATCACCAATGACGGCGCGGAGATCTTTACATCTTCGCCGAAGGGCCTGCACCAGCCGCCTTACGTCTGACGCCGGGCTTAGCGCAGGACCGGCCGCCCCAAAATTGCCGCATTACTTAACGGTTCGTCGCGCCGGTGCGTCGCGCCGCCCGTGCTGCTGTGCCAAATCCGGATCTGTTCATCCGGGCTGCAGCTTTTCTTGGACAGCGGCGCAGGCAAGCGGGGCTGAATAAACTTTTCGAAGGAGTACATCCATGACGAAGCATACGACCCTGACGGCGGCAATCGCGCTCGCCGCATTCGCCCTTCCGTTTTCCGCTGCCTCCGCTCAGACCTATACGCCGGTGTCCGATGGCGAACAAATCGAGGTCTACGGCCAACTGCCTGCCGATCTAGACACTCTCGAAGAAGGACCGAGTGTCGACGGCTTCATCTCCGCCCGCGACGGGGATCGCATGCAGGTGACGACTGGCGAAGGCGCCGACACCGTCGTCCGCATTGCTCCTGCGACCGACATCAAGGCGCGCGGTGGTTTTCTCGGTCTCGGCCGCACGGAGCTGACCGCCGCATCGCTCCTTAATGGCCTGCCGGTCGAAGTGAAAACCCGCCGCTGGGGCCAATCGCTGGTGGCGAGCGAAGTGCGCTTTTCCGATGGGGACCACGAGACCGCCGCCATGGTTGCGCGCGGCACTGCGCAGGGCTTTGCCGAACAGACTGCCGCGACCGATGCGCTGCGCAACCGCGTGGCGAATATCGACGATTACAACATCGTCGACACGACCAACGTCTATTTCGACACAGGCGAATGGTCGCTCAACCCCGCCGCGCAGGCCGAACTGTGCCAGGCCGCGCAGCAGGCGCAGGCGACCGACAACGCGCTGCTGCTGGTCGTCGGCTACACCGATGCGACCGGCCCGCAGGAATACAATCAGGTGCTGAGCGAGCGCCGCGCGAGCCGCGTGGTGAATTACTTGCAGCAACAATGCGGCTGGCAGCCCTATCGCATGCTCACCCCGACCGGCATGGCCGAAGCCGACCCGGCGGCGGACAACAGCTCCGCCTACGGAATGGCCCAGAACCGCCGCGTGGCGGTCAATATCATGGTCAGCAAGGCGGTCGAGGGGCTGTAGGCCGTCGCGGCACTGCCGAGACTCACGTGAAGGGGGCGGGCGAGGGCTCGCCCCTTCGTCGTTTCACAGGTCCAGCAAAACTCTGCTATATTACTGAAAGATCAGAATAGTACGAGCGATTGCGTAGAGAGATGTCGCTATGGGCGACGACGAAATTGTGGTGATGTGAGAGCGGGAAGAGTAGGATACGAACTTGCGATAGGAAAGGTCGAAATCGGCGACACCATCGACATGAGCGCGCTGCAACAGCACGCCGAAGAGGCTTCGTCAGAGGAAGATGGAAAGACCTTGTGTCCGGCCTTGGCGGAGATCTGCCGAAGACCTGGAGCAGGCGTTGATCGATATGGTGGCAGCCCAAGGATACGAGGCTATCCTCGCAAGGATGGCGGCATCGTCCCTCCCAATGGAATACGGCGCATTGATCTATTATAACGAACGTGGCGAATTTGAGTTTACTCCGCTAATGGATTCGCCGGATCACGAGGCGAGAATTAATTACGACGCGCTTCCGCAGAATGAGTGGGGCAATCCTGATTTTTCGGGGGTTGTAGCTATGGTTCATAGCCATCCAGATCAGGTCAGAATGGTCGACGGAACTATAACGACCTTTTTTTCCAGCGATCCCACTCAGTGGGCAGTTGATCCGGATTACCTATTCACTCCAAGCGCTTATCCCGCCAACAGCAACAAAGCGGAGTGGACTACATTCGCTAATACAAACAAATATCGAGACGGCCGACGGCGATGCTACCGGGCTTGTGCAGTATATCGCGGGATACAATCCACTTACAGGGAAACTAGAACTTCGTCGGTTTGATGAGAATGATACCGGCGCGACCAGCGCCTCCGACGGCGATCTTATCGATTTGCTTAGTATCGGGTTTGACTGCCCAATGTCTGGGGAAGCCACCTTTGCGTATGTCGATCCGATGGGAATGGGGTGAGCGATGATTGTTCAAGCAGTCAAAGATATAAGCGTCGTTTCGTCGCTTGCCCTCTTGGCTGGTGTCCGCGCCCGCGATGGCGAAGGATCGGCCCCCGCTTTCACCTCAGCCGCCTCCCGTCGTAAACGATAGACCAGGCTAGCCCTCGCGCACGGCCCTGACGGCGGCTCCTCCGGCAAAGGGCGCGATCGCCACCAGTACAAGGCTGATCGCGGCGGTCAGCGCGAGGCCGCTTTCGCCGCCGGTCGAGAGGCTGCCTGCGCCGAAGATCAGCAGCGGCACGGCGAGCGGGATCACGAGCAACCCCGCCAGCGC
>JBARVT010000186.1:0-7640 GCA_049646405.1 Alteraurantiacibacter sp. | reverse complement strand
GTGCCGAATGGCGCGCGGTGGTGGCGATGGCGAGGACGCGCGCGGTGAGGCTCGGCCAGTTGGCAGCAAAGGCGAGCGCCTGCATCCCGCCCATCGACCCGCCGACCACGGCGTGGAGCGTCGCTATCCCCAGCGCATCGAGCAGCGCGGCCTGCGCGCGCACCATGTCGCGAATAGTGATGACGGGAAAATCCATCCCGTATGGCTCGCCGTTCGGCCTTGCGCTGGCAGGGCCGGTCGTGCCCATGCAGCTGCCCAGCACATTGGCGCAGACGACGTGGAAGCGGCTCGTATCGATTGGCCTGCCGGGGCCGACCATCCGCTCCCACCAGCCGGGCTTGCCGGTGACCGGATGTTCGCTTGCGACAAACTGGTCGCCCGTCAGCGCGTGGCAGAGCAGGATCGCGTTGTCGCGCGCTTCGTTCAGCGTGCCGTAGGTTTCATATGCGACCTCCACCCCCGCCAGCTTGCGCCCGCTGTCGAGCGGCAGCGGTTCGGGCAGCGTCAGCGTGCGAAGGGCAAGGCGTTGCGCGGGCGACATTGGCGGAGCGCGACTTGGGCGAGTGCCTTCCCGCTGTCAATCACGGCTCCATGCCGTTATGCGGCCAGCCATGAGTGCGAAGCGCCCCGAAATGAAGCCCTATGTCGCGGCAATCCATGCCTATGTACCGGGCAGGAGCAAGGCCGCCGACGGCAAGCCGCTGGTGAAGCTGTCGGCCAACGAGAACCCACTCGGCTGTTCGGAGCGTGCGCGCGAGGCCTTGCAGGAAACGGGCGCGCCGCAGGATTATCCCGATCCGGGATCGACCGCATTGCGCAAGGCGATAGGCGCGCTGCACGGTATCGATCCGGCGCGCATCGTTTGTGGGACGGGCTCTGACGAATTGCTCAATCTCGCGGTGCAGGGCTTTGCCGGCGAAGGCGACGAGGTGCTGTTCAGCCGCCATTCCTTTGCCGTCTACACCATAGCAACGTTGCGTTGCGGGGCGAGCGTCGTGGAGGTGCCGGCCAGCGACTACACTGCCGATGTCGACGCGATGCTGGCGGCGGTGACGGAGTGGACGCGCGTCGTCTTCCTCGCCAATCCAAACAACCCGACCGGCACCTACCTCCCACGCACCGAAGTCGAGCGGCTGCACGCGGGGCTGCCGGGCGATGTGCTGTTCGTGCTCGACCAGGCCTATGGCGAATACCTGGAGGACGGCGAGGACGATGGCGGCCTCGCACTGGCGGCGCGCCACGACAATGTCCTCGTCACGCGGACCTTTTCAAAAATTCACGGCCTTGCCGCCGAACGCATCGGCTGGGCAACCGGCGCACCGCATCTGATCGACGCCTTGAATCGCATTCGCGGGCCGTTCAACGTGACCTCCACCGGCCAGCGCGCGGCCATCGCGGCGGCAGGCGACCTAGCGCATGTCGAGCGCAGCCGTACGCACAACAATGCGGAGCGCGAGCGTCTTGTCGCGCGGATCGGGGCGCTCGGCAATCACGGCCTGCGCGCCGTACCGAGCAAGGCGAATTTCGTGCTGGTGGAATTCAACGGCGCGGTGTCGGCCAAACAGGCGCTCGATGCGATTGCCGAGGCCGGATACGCAGTGCGGCACCTGCCGGAGCTCGACCATTGCCTGCGCATCACCGTGGGCACAGCGGAGCAGATGGACGACATTGCCGGTGTGCTTGACCGGCTGATGGGCGCGTCGCATGGCGATTGAGAGGGTCGCCATTATCGGCCTCGGCCTGCTGGGTGGCAGTGTGGGGCTGGCGGTGCGCGAAAGCCTGCCCGATGTCGCGACCACAGGCTTCGACGCTGACCCCGAAGTGCGCGAGCGGGCGCGCGAACGCGGGCTGGTCCAGCATGTCGCTGGCGATGCGGCGGACGCGGTGCGCGGTGCCGATCTCGTCATCCTATGTGTGCCGGTCGGTGCGATGCGAAAGGCTGCCGAGGCCATCGCGCAGGGTCTGTCGGCCCACACCATCATCAGCGATGTCGGCTCCTCCAAACTGCGCGTCGGCAAGGCGCTCGCCGAGACGCTGCCCGGGCACGCGGTCATTCCCGCGCACCCCGTTGCAGGCACCGAACAATCCGGGCCGGACGCGGGCTTCGCCACGCTGTTCCGCGGACGCTGGTGCATCCTCACCCCGTCCGAGGATGCCGATTCAGCGCAGGTCGAAACGCTTGCCAGTTTCTGGCGTGCGTTAGGCTCCACGGTCGAGGTGATGGACGCCGCGCATCACGACATGGTGCTCGCCGTCACCAGCCACATCCCGCACCTTATCGCCTATACTATCGTCGGTACGGCGAGCGATCTGGAAGAAGTCACCCGCAGCGAGGTCATCAAATATTCCGCTGGCGGCTTTCGCGACTTCACCCGCATCGCCGCGAGCGACCCCGTCATGTGGCGCGACGTGTTCCTGCACAACAAGGATGCCGTGCTCGACATGATGGCGCGGTTCGAGGCCGATCTCGGCGCGATGCGGAAGGCCATTGAGGCGGAAGACGGGGAGGCGATGTTCGACCTCTTCACCCGGACCCGAGCGATACGGCGCGGCATCCTCGAACAGGGACAGGACGACGCGCGGCCCGATTTCGGGCGGATGGACCACGACAAGGAGAGCAAGACATGAGCGAGCATATCGGGATCGAACAAGCGGACAGCGTGCTTACGCTCACCATGAATCGGACGGACAAGAAGAACGCATTGACCGATGCGATGTACGCCGCGATGGTCGATGCGATGGAGGAAGCGCGCGGCGATGCGGCAATCCGCGCCGTCGTCATCCGCGGGGCGGGCGAAACGTTCACCGCGGGCAACGATATCGGCGATTTCCTCGCCGCCGGGTCGAGCACGGCGGAGCGCAATGTGTTCCGCTTCCTGAGGATGCTGGCGACGTTCGATAAACCGCTGGTGGCGGGCGTGCAGGGCAAGGCGGTCGGCATCGGCACGACGCTGCTGCTCCATTGCGACTATGCCGTGCTGGCACACGATGCTGAGCTGTCGACTCCGTTCGTGAAGCTCGCGCTGGTGCCCGAGGCGGCGTCGAGCGTGCTGCTCCCGGCTCGGATCGGCCATGCGCGCGCATTCGAAATGCTCGCCATGGGCCAGCCGATGGGCGCGCAGGAAGCACATCACTGCGGCCTCGCCAACGAAGTGGTGTCGCGCGACACACTCGATCAGGCGATTGACGCCGCCACGACCCGCATCGCCGCCCTGCCGCCCGAAGCCGTCGCGGCTAGCAAGCGGCTAATGCGCGAGACGACGGGCGTCGCCGAGGCGATGGAGCGCGAAGGCAGGATTTTTGCGGAGCGCCTGCAAAGCGGCGAAGCGCGCGAGGCCTTCACCGCCTTCATGGAAAAGCGCGCGCCGAAGTTCGGCTGATATCAAGCGGCGGGGCGCTTCCACGCCAGCACGCGGGAGCGGAATTCCTGCCGCACCTCGCCGTGCTGGTTTTTGGTAATCGTCATCACGGTGAAACTGCCCATGCCCGGCTTCGACTTCGATTCCACGATCTCCTCTATCGTGGCGGTCGCCTGCAATACGTCCCCCGGGCGCGTGGGCGTGGGCCAGCGTGTCTGCGCCTCGGTGCCGATCATCCCGCGCGCCAGCGGCATCGCCTCGACGATGAGGCTCATGGTGACCGCCGCCGTGTGCCAGCCGCTTGCCGCGAGCCCGCCGAAAAGCGTGTCCTTGGCGGCTTCGTCATCGAGGTGAAAGGGCTGCGGATCGAAGCTTCGCGCGAAAGCCGTGATGTCCTCTGCCGTCATCTCGTGAGTGCCGGTTTCGTAAGTATCGCCGACGCTCAGGTCGTCGAGATAGACTGCGTCCGCCATCACTCCGCCGCTTCGGCGTGGCCGTGCAGGTCGATCTCGATCCCGGCGAGGTAGCGCTCGGCATCGAGCGCGGCCATGCAGCCCGTACCCGCTGCCGTCACGGCCTGGCGATAGGTGTGGTCCATCACATCCCCGCAGGCGAAGACGCCGGGCACTGTCGTCTTGGGCGTACCGGCTTCCACCACGAGATAGCCGCCATCGTCGGTCGGCAGCTTGCCCTTGAACAGCTCGGTTGCTGGCGCGTGGCCGATGGCGACGAAAGCCCCGTCGACATCGAGCGTGGATTTCGCGCCCGTCACAGTGTCCACCAGTTCAAGATGGTGCAGCTTGCCATCCTCGCCCGCGACGAACCGCTCGACCGCCTTGTTCCACAGCGGCGTAATCTTGTCGCTCGCGAAGAGGCGATCCTGCAGGATCTTCTCGCTGCGCAGCTCGTCGCGGCGATGGATCAGCGTCACATCGTCCGAATGGTTTGTCAGGTACAGCGCTTCTTCCACGGCGGTATTCCCGCCCCCGATCACCGCGACCTTCTTGCCGCGATAGAAGAATCCGTCACAGGTCGCGCAGGCGGAAACGCCCTTGCCGCCCAGTTCCGCCTCGCCCGGCACACCGAGCCACTTGGCCTGAGCGCCGGTGGCGATAACAAGCACGTCGCCAACATATTCGTCGCCGCTGTCGCCCACCGCGCGGAACGGCCCGCCACCCTCGATATCGACCTCGACGATGGTGTCCCACATCATGCGCGTGCCGACATGCTCGGCCTGTTTCTGCATCTGCTCCATCAGCCATGGCCCCTGGATCACGTCGGCGAAACCGGGATAGTTTTCGACATCGGTGGTGATGGTCAGCTGACCGCCGGGTTGCAGGCCCTGCACCACGATCGGTTGCATCCCCGCACGCGCACCGTAGATTGCGGCGGAATAGCCCGCCGGGCCGGAGCCGATGATGAGCATGCGAGTTCTGTGGGTGGTCATGTCGTCGATACCTTTTGCGAGGTTTCGACGTAGGAAGCGCGGCGATTCGGTTCAAGCAAGCGTGCGGGGCTTGTCCCCCAAGCGAAACGGCCCCGCTCCGTTCTGGAGCGAGGCCGCGACGAAAATGCTTTCGCTGGCGTCAGACGTTGGCGCGCGGAGCGACCGGGTCGCGGGCGAGATCGCCGCGTTCGGACAGCTTCTTCGCGAGGTAACCGCCACCCGCCAATGCAAGCAGCGTGGGGATACGCAGACGCGTTACCAGCGGCACGGCCAACGCGCCGAGCAGCGCGCCCCCGGTACCGCCGATCTTGCGGGTTTCCTTGCTCAATGCCGCACCCGTGGCGGCTCCAATCAACTTGCCGATCATATGTAATCTCCTTTCGCTCATAACGTTTGGAGAGGGGGGAGAGTTCCGGGCCGGACAAGGGGAGATGGTGCCCGATGGAGAACAAACCTGCGCAATCAAATCATTGGAGAATTCCCACTGACTTGCCCTAATCGGTTCCGCTTCGCGCTTCAGTTTCCGTGATTGGCCCGATTGCCGCAACTCCCCAAAAGCGGTCATAGCGGTCAAACATTGGTGACACCCGCTTTCAGGAGGTTGCGAGCGGCGCCGGAATGTCTGAAATTGGGGTGGTAAGCGGACATCTATTCCTCCATCATTCCCGTTCCGCCGCAGACGACACAGGTCCGAGATCCGCCCACAATCGAATCTGTTCTGGTCAAGCCAAAGCTTGATCCACCCGTAAGGCAGGCGCTACAAGGCCGCCGCCGCTTCGGTCGATCATCCGCATGGGAAGAGGTTGCCGCTACCGGTTGATTTAGAGCGCGAAAATATCGCCCCTTTCGAAATGATTGATGGAGATGATACGCGTGTAGTTTTTCCGCATATGTCGGGAAGTTGTTACGCTGTGCGTATTCAACCGCGCTCGCCATCTTGAGAGATTTGGATTTGTAGTCTCGAGGAGCAATTTTCCCAATGTGATAGGGGGAAGAAAATTGAGGGTCGGAACGGAGAAGGTTTTCCCCTTCAACTGGAGGAGACCGATGAAAAGCGGCGTGATAGGGCTCACCATTGGCCTCGCACCATTTGATAAACTGGCGATCTACCTTTCGAGCACCAAATTCTTCCGGATTAACGACGAAGAGTATCAGATCAGGAAGCCACATCCCATGGATGTAACACAAATGTTGCGATTTGTGAATCTCTTAGAGTCTGATTCGAAAATTTTCTGCATGATTTTATGATCTTACGTTACGTCTGACGAAGAGTTGGACGGAAGCGACGAAGAGCCATGCTCCTGCTCAGGAGATGGTATGTTCGAAGTCCTTGGCGAGGCGACGGTTGCGGTTTAGCTAGGCCAGTGTTCGTTCGACGACCCAGCGGCGTGGTAGAAGCACGACGCCCTTAGCCACATCGGATCGCTTGACGATCTCGACGGTCCATTTGCCGATACGCCGCAGTGCATCCCTGAGCTTGTCGCCAGCATAGCCGAGATCGGCAAAGACATGACGCAGCCAAGGGAAGCGCCGAGCAATCTCGCGTAGTACCAGCGGCGCAAAATCACGGTCCTGGATGTCGGCGCGGTGAACCAGATTTGCTTCGGTGTCGGTTAGATTGTGGCGCTTGACGGTCGATTGAATGATTGGACACTCCGCTTTTTGCCTAATCAAGCTCAAAATGTTACCAAGATAAAAAGGGGGAATTATATGGACTACAGGAAGTTTGCTGTTGTGGTGCTTATGGGCTTAGCTGCCTGTAGCGCAGACCCCTCTAGCGAGAGTGATACTTCAGGCATGGAATCTTCGACCCTAACAACGGACGAAAATCCTCCACTGGTCGTAGAGAACACCAGCTCCCTAACGGAAACAAGCAGCCTCCCAACCCCCAATACGGAAAGAAGCAGACAGCCTGCCGCGATGAGCAATGACAAGTCGACGCCAGAGGTCAATAATGCGCGGGAAGTGAACGACGATACAGCGTTTGCGCAATCCCAAGAGGATTCGTGTATCAATGAGATTGGTAAGGCCGCAGCCGATAGTCTTGCCATGCAATGCAACGATATATCGCCTGCCAGTAGGCCTCCATGCTCAACGGCAAATTCATGCCAACGCCTGACCAAGGAAATTGCGCGCGGTTGTCGCTATGGAGCAGAGGGCCTCTCACAAACAGAGATATATCAGAGCGGCAGGGTCCCTGCCTACTGCTGGGAACATCTCGAGAATGACGAACATTTCGAGTGATTGAGTAAAATCGCAACTGCACCTTGATCGATCCGCGCTGGAGGCGAAGGTCGCAAAAAAGACGCACCTCGTCCAGACAGCTTTAGAAGATAGGCGCGGGCAGAGCGCGCCATGGCCGCTTTCGACCAATAGGGCTTGGCCTTGGCGCGATTGAGCACGGTGATGAACTGGAATCTTAGGGGACTTAGCGCCAGTTGCCACTGGAGTATAATTTGAGGCACGAACTGTGTCGGCATCATCCGGGCGACTAAGGTCGCATTCGGGCTATTGTTCTATAGGCCATCGTCATCTTCCTTTCGATTTAGCACTGCGACATGGGTCAGTTCGGAGCGCACTTCGATAGGTTAACATCCGGGCCATGAAGAAAAGTGCGAGCGGAATTGAATTCGCGCTCTACTTTCTGGTTAATCCGACATCTGAGACAACTACCAATCGGTGAAGTGGATCACCGTCCGCAATGGGGTCGTTAGCCGCCCGTCCGCTTTTTTGCGCCCACACTCTTATAGCAGACAGGCCATACGGCCAAAGAAGTGTCATAGGAGCCCAGCTTTGTCCGGTACGGTATCCCCGAACATGGGCATTTCTATCCG
>JBARVT010000185.1:0-3971 GCA_049646405.1 Alteraurantiacibacter sp. | reverse complement strand
TTTCAGAACATCTGCGAAGTACGGCTTTTCAAGAAGCAGCTCGCCAACTTCGTCGGCAATCCTCTGTGACGTCTCGAGCTGGGTAGAGGCTGGGAGCTCGATATTGATGCCGAGGTTTTCGCCGTCGGTCTTGGGATAAAGTACAAGCGATGTTTGCGCGATGGCCACGCACGACAGCAGGAAAATCCCCACCGCGCCGCCAACCCAAGTCCAGGCGCGCTTGCGGCTGGAGATGATGTTGGCTTGCGTGAAGCGTTCCAGCCAGCCGGAAGCGTCTGTCGCCAGCGCATCGGCCTTGCTCGTCTTCTGCTTCGTATCGCCATCGGCTACACGCTGGAGCAGGTAGCGCGACAGCGGCACGGCTGCGAACAGCGCCACGAGGTAGGCAAGTATGAGGCAGGCGATGGCCGTGATCGGCAGGACTCGGATGAATTTGCCCGACACGCCCCCGATCGCCATCAGCGGCGCGAGCGCGAGGATCGTCGTCAACTGTCCGGCGAAGGCCGGCATGGCATATCGGCTAATGGTGTTGAGCGCCGCTTCGCCGAAGCTCTTGTTGTTGGCGTAGATGTCCTCGTGGAGGCCTTCCATCATCAGGATGAACACATCGACCAGCAGGCCGAGTGCGAGCACCATGCCGATGATGACGAGCTCGTTGAGCGAATAGCCCATCAACAGGATGACGACGAGCACCCCGCAGAACGTCACCGGGATCGACAGGCCCTCGATCAGTCCTTCGCGCCAGGTGAGTACGAGGAACAGAATGATGAACACGGCTAGCATCGCCTGCCAGCCATTGTTGAACACGCTGATCAGGGAATCCCATATCGTTTCGGCTTCGTTCTGGACTACGGTATGCTCGACACCTTGCGGCCAGGCAGTGGTCTGCGAATAGGCATCGATGTCTGCCAGCACGTCCTCGATCAGCTGGATCGTGTCAGCACCAGGCACCTTCTTGACTGACAGGCTGACCGAAGGCCGGAAGCGTTCGCCGCCTTCGCTGTAGAATGTCCGTGAATCTTCGGTTTCGAGCTGGCGGCGCACTGTTGCGATCTCGCCCAGCAATACGGGTCGGCCGCTCGCCCCGTCACCGAAGCGCGCTACCGGAAGCGCGCGGAGGTCGTCAATCGTCTGGAACTGTCCTTCCAGCCGGACGACCGCGCCGATTTCCTCGCTCTCGATTTCGCCAAAGGGCTGTTCGAGATTGGCACGGCTTATGGCATCGCGCACCTGAACCGGGGACAGCCCTAGCGCCAGCAGGCGCTGCGGTTCGAGCAGGACCTGAACGACTTCCTCGCGCACGCCGGCCACGTCGACTTCGTTGACGCCGCCGATCCGCTCCAGCCGATCCTTCAAATCTTCACCCAAAGCGCTGAACGCCGCCGGACCAGCATCGCCGTAAAGCGCAACCGTGAGCACGGGCCGGTCATCGACGGAAACCTGTTCGATCGTCGGTTTCTCGGCTTCGGAAGGCAGGCCCGCTTCGGCGTCGGCGACGGTTTCGCGCAACCGGGCGATGGCCTCGCCAGAATCCGCACTGGCGTCGAACTCGACCGAAATCAGCGAGAAACTGTCGAATGATGCGCTGTTGATCGCCTTGACGTCGGCGAGTGTGGTCAGCTCGTCCTCGATCTCCTGGGTGACCTGTTCTTCCATCGTGGTGGGATCGGCGCCGGGCCAGGTGGTGGTAATGGTCGCTTGCGGAATGTCGAGATCGGGCAGCGATTCCTTGACCAAGCTGAAATAGGCCATGACTCCGCCGACCAGGAACAGCGTCGTCAGCAGAATACCGAACGTCGTCTTGAGGAAGAAGAACTTCTTGAAGCCGCTGGCATTGGCCACCGCTTCGCTCTCCCGGGCCGTTTCGCTTGAGGACGTCTCCTCGACCTGATCTTCTTCCTGCAGGAGGTCGTCGCTGGATTGCTGCTCGTTCACTGGGTGTCACCTGCGCGGCTACCGAATCGTCCGCGGTTCTCGCCGATCCGGCGAACTCGGTCGCCATCCGACAGGCGTTCGACGCCGCTAGTGACTATTGGAGTACCGGCTTTCAGACCCGAGGCGATAGCCACGCCCTCAATACCCTGCAGTCCCAATTGTACCGAGGTTCGGCGCGCGGTTCTGGTCTGGGGATCGTAGATGAAAACGAAAGCCTGATTATCCTCGAACCGAATGGCATCATACGGCACGATGGCGACATCCTCGGCCTGGCGGCCTGCAATCCAGATCGTGACGAATTCACCATCTTGCAAACGAACGGCCCCGCTATTGGTGCGGACTGTCACCTGGAAGGAGCGGCGCTCCGGATCGAGTGACGGGGAAATCGCCACCACGCGCCCTCGCACGGCAAAATCGCTTACGTTAAGGCCGGGCGCGCGGCCTGCGCCGATACCGGGGCGTGCTTCAGCCTGTCTTACGGTGCCCGCAGTGCCGTCGCCAGCATCGATTAGCACTTCCGAACCGATCTCGACCGCGCCCCGTTCGAAGGCGGGCAGTTGAACGGTGACTTCGAAACTTGAAGGATTGATGATGACAACTGGTACGCTGGACAGGGCGCCGGACTCGCTGTTCGTCTGAATGGCCTGCGGCGAGAAATACTGGCCCTGCTCGATGTTGAGACGCGCAATCACGCCGTTGATCGGCGACACGATACGACTTTCGCTGACGCTCACCTGCGCCTCATCGACGCCGGCCTGCGCGGCGTTCACGTTCGCGCGAACGGCGGCTAGCTGGGCATCGGCCTTGTCCTTGGCGGCGCGGGCTTCGGCGAGGCGAGCTTCGGCTTCGTCGAATTCCTGCTCGGATGCGGAATTGAGCGCCAAGAGCTGGCGATACCGTTCGAACGGTTCGCGGGCCAGTTCAAGACTGGCGGCAGCCTGCCTCTGATTGGCCTGCGCCACCCGCACTTCGGTGGTGGCATTGGCAAGTGTGGACCGGGCATTGGCAACCCCGGCCTGAGCGCGCGCCTGCTGCTGATAGGCAATCACCTGCCCGCGCCGTACGCTGTCGCCTTCTTCGAGCCGTGGATCGAGATAGGCGACCCGGCCAGCACTTTCGAATGACAGGAATTCACGTTGCGCGGCCCGAGCGGTACCTTGCGCATAGACCCACGACTGGATCGAGCCTTCATCGACGCGGGCGACCCGAACGCTGACGGCCGGCGCCTGTTCGGCGGCAGCTTCATCGCTATCGGGTTCCTCGCTATCGCCACCGCAGGCGGACAGCACCAGCATCAGGCTGGCCGGAATGGCATATATGCGTTTCATCGGTCTGTATCCTGTGGTGCGGGCGCGGCCGGGCCGTCGCCAACGAAGACTGGAGTGGTGGGAGGCGAACCAAAGCCGCCGCCAAGAGCAAGATGGAGGGCGATCCGGTTTTCGAGCCGGGCTCGCCGTGTGGCGATAAGCGCGCTGCGCGCATCGAGAGCGCCCTGCTGGCTTTGCAGAACGGTCAAGAACGGGTCTATCCCCGCGCGATAGCGATTAAAGGAGATGTCGACTGAGCGTTGTGATGCGTCGGCGGCCGTAGCCAGTGCCGTTTCGCGCGTGGCCAGCTCGTCGTCTACCGCCAGCGCTGTCTCCACCTCGGACAATGCCGTCAGGAGAGTGTCGACATACGCTTCGGTCGCCTCGTCGCGCTGACCCTCGGCAAGTCGGACCTGCGCGCGCAGGCGCCCGCCCTGGAAGATCGGCTGAAGCAAGGCGCCGGCAATCGACCAGACAAAGAAATCGCCATCGAGTAGGTTGCCCAGTTCATCGCTCGCGGTTCCTGCTGAACCTGTCAGATTTAGCGATGGCAGAAGCGACCTTTGGGCTGCGGCAGTGCGATAACCGGCCGCGCGCAAATTGTACTCGGCGGCAGCCACATCGGGCCTGCGCGTGAGCAGATCGACCGGCAGTCCGACGGGCGGCGGCGTGGGGATCTCCGGAAGCGTCGTAGCCGTGGACAGAGCACCAGCGGGATAATCACGTAGC
>JBARVT010000184.1:0-15992 GCA_049646405.1 Alteraurantiacibacter sp. | reverse complement strand
CGCCACCACCGCGCGCCATTCGGCACAGAACATCGCTTTTCACGAGGTTGGTCGGCAAGCGATCATGGCCGATCCGGACTGGCAGGGCGGTGCCTATTACAAGAGCGAGCGCGCCCCGCAAAAAGGTCTCTCCGTTGCGCGGATGGCGGCGCATATCACCTATCTCTCCGAGCAGGGGCTGACAGAAAGATTCGGACGGCAGTTGCAGGTCAAAGACGGCAAACCCGGGGCGAAGAGCTTCGGTTTCGACGCCGATTTCCAGGTCGAGAGCTATTTGCGCCATCAGGGCATCAGCTTCACCGACCGCTTCGATGCCAACAGCTATCTCTATATCACCCGCGCGATGGACTATTTCGACCTGGCCGAAGAAGCGGGCGGTCGCTTGGCCGATGCGTTCGCCGGGGCGAAAGATACGCGCTTCTGCCTCGTCAGTTTCGATACCGACTGGCTCTACACCACCGCCGACATGCGCGAGATCGTCCACGCCCTGAACGCTGTCGCCGCGCCGGTCAGCTTCGTCGAACTGTCCGCCCCGTTCGGGCATGACAGCTTCCTACTCGACGTGCCTGCGCTGGACAGGGTGGTGAAGGGGTTCATCCAGTGAGTGCGCTGCGGCCCGACCTGGCCAAGATCGCCGAGCAGGTTCCGAAGGCTACGCGGGTGCTCGATGTCGGCTGCGGCGACGGGGCGCTTATGGCGGAACTCCGCGACGGCAAGGGCGTCGATGCACGCGGGATCGAGATCGATGCGGGCGAAGTGGAGAAGGCCGTCGCGCGCGGCCTCAGCGTCGTGCAGGGCGACGCCAATCGCGACCTTGCCGACTATCCCGACGCCGCGTTCGACGTCGCCATCCTCAGCCAGACGCTGCAGACCGCCGAGCGGCCCGATTGGCTGCTCGACCAGCTGCTGCGCGTCGGGCGGACTGCCTTCGTGAGCTTTCCCAATTTCGCCTACTGGCGCATGCGCATGGCGCTGCTGGTGGGCGGCAGGATGCCTGTTGTGCGTCATTTGCCGACGAACTGGTATGCGACGAAGAACATCCACCACCTTACCGTCGACGATTTTCGCGAGCTGTCAGCTGCAAAGGGCGTGACGGTGGAGGATTGCTGGTTCTTCGCCGGAGGGCAGGAGATCGGCGGTGCCCGCGCGAACTGGCGCGCAGAGCATGCGGTGTTTCGCCTCTCTCGCTAGATCGCCGAGCCCGCCATCGCCGCCAATGTAATCGCGGGCAGCATACCCGCAAGGCTGGCCGCGGCAAAGGTGCGCGCGGTGATAGGAGCGGCGGCGGCACCGGCGGTGATGAGGATATGCGGCACGCCGGTGAAGCGCGCGGTGGCGATGAAAATTGGGCCGCGCCTCTCGAGATGCTTGCCGACGCCGTCCAGCCGCACGCCGAACCTCCTGCGCACCGGCGCGGCGAGCCAGCGGCGCGAGGCGGTGAAAAGAAGGTGGCTGCCAAGGACTGCGCCCGCTGCCACCACGAACACGCCTCCTGCCCCGATGACGAGGCCGGACACAAAGGCTGTCGGCGTCAGCGCGCCGGGGATGGAGAAGGTCATCACCGAAACCGCCATCAGCGCGATCAGCCCGGCCGCCAGCACCCCTCCATAGGGCGTCGCGGCGAGACCCTCGACGAATGCGAGCGGCAGGAAGGAGGCAGAGGCGTCCATAATACTCCAGCGCGGGAACCATTCTCTGGTTCCCGGTACTCCGCCAGAGACTGCCATCAGGCTACAATGCGGAGCGGATGCGTCACACTATTGGGGTCATGCCTTCAGGCGTTCCGCATGCCATGCGACATGCTCGGCGATGAAGCTGCTCACGAAAAAATAGGAGTGGTCGTAGCCTTCGTGCATCAGCACTTCGGGGTGCATCCCCGCATCCTCGCACGCCTGCGTCAAAAGATGCGTCTTGAGCTGTTCGTCCAGCCATTCGTCCGCGGTGCCCTGCTCGACGCGGCACTGCTCGATTCGCGCGCCGTCCTCGATCAGCGCGACACTGTCATAGGGCCGCCATGCCGACCGGTCCTCTCCCAGATAGCCTGTCAGTGCCTTGTCGCCCCATGGGCAGTTGAGCGGGCTGACGATGGGCGCAAAGGCTCCGGTGGAGCGGAAGCGGCCGGGGTGGCGCAAGCTCACCGTGAGCGCCCCATGACCGCCCATCGAATGGCCCGAAATGCCCTGCCGCTCCATGTCGACGGGGAAGGCGTCGGCGATCAGCGCGGGCAGTTCCTGTTCGACGTAGTCGCGCATGCGGAAATGTTCGGCCCATGGCTCCTGCGTGGCGTTGACATAGAAACCCGCGCCCTGCCCGAAATCGTAATCCTCGTGGTTCGGCACATCGTCGCCGCGCGGGCTGGTGTCGGGGCAGATAAAGACTATGCCGTGCACCTGGCAGGCCGCCTTGTATTCGCATTTCACCATCGCGTTTTCATGCGTGCAAGTGAGGCCGGAGAGCCACCAGAGCACCGGCAGCTTCGCGCCCTTCTTATGGCTCGGCATGAAGACGGCAAAGGTCATCGGCGTCCCGGTGGCACGGCTCTCGTGCCGCCAAACCTGCTGCTCGCCGCCATGGCAGCGCGATGAGGAAATGTGTTCGATGTCGGTCATTCAGTCTTCCACGTTGTAGGTAAAGGCGGCCAGCTTGTTGCCGGTCGGGTCGCGCAGATAGGCGCCATAAAGCTTGTTGGGACCCATGTCGCGGCGACCGGGCGCGCCTTCGTCGGTGCCGCGATTCTCTAGACCTGCCGCGTGCCACGCATCGACGGCTTCCTGGTCTGCTGCCGCAAGACCGATCGTCCCGCCATTCGCGAAGCATGCCTCGCCGCCGTCGCGCGGCGGCCCGACCGAGAAGAAGCCGCCGCCATAACCGCCGTAATATGAACTCTCGCCCGATCGACCGCCTTCGATCCCGAGCGCGCGAAAGGTTGCGTCGTAAAATCGTGCCGAAGCTTCGGGATCGTTCGTGCCCACGACGACATGGGTGAACATGCCGCTCATGCGGCGGCCCTGTGAATGCCGCAGATCTTGTGACCGTCAATGTCGCGGAAATAGCACAGGTGCAGCGTGCCCAGCGCGCCGCCATCGCGCGGTCCCGGAGGGTCTTCGATGCTGGTGCCGCCCGCCGCCACCGCTGCATCGTGCAGTTCCTTCACCTGCTCGGGAGATTCGCAGCGCAGACCGATGGTGGAACCATTGGCGCAACTGGCCGGATTTCCGTCGATCGGAGTGGTGAGAATGAGAATGGCTCCGTCATGCATGAACAGGGCGCGTGTCTGGCCGGTGGCGTTCTCGTGCATCATCGGCGCACCGGCGCCCAGGACGCCGAGAACCTTCTCATAGAACGCGACGGACTTTTCGATATCGTCGGTCCCGATCATCACATGGTTAAACATGGCATTCTCTCCTTAATAGACGACGACGCTGCGAATGCTTTCGCCTGAATGCATCAGGCCGAAGCCCTGGTTGATCTCGTCAAGCGTCAGGGTGTGGGTGATCATCGGATCAATGGCGATCTTTCCGTTCATGTACCAGTCGACGATCTTGGGCACGTCCGTGCGGCCCTTCGCGCCTCCGAAGGCCGTCCCGCGCCAATTGCGGCCCGTGACGAGCTGGAACGGGCGGGTGGCGATTTCCTTGCCGGCCTCGGCCACGCCGATAATGATGCTGGTGCCCCACCCCTTGTGGCAGCATTCCAGCGCCTGTCGCATCACATCGGTATTTCCGGTGCAGTCGAAACTGTAATCCGCGCCGCCGTCGAGCAACTCGACAAGATCCCCGACAACGTCCGACGTTTCCTTCGGGTTGACAAAGTCGGTCATGCCGAACTTTTCGCCCCATTCCTGCTTCGCCGGGTTGAGATCGACGCCCACGATCCGGTCCGCGCCTGCCATCTTCGCACCCTGGATGACGTTGAGGCCGATCCCGCCGAGCCCGAACACCACGACATTGTCGCCCGGCTTCACCTGCGCGGTATTTACCACCGCGCCCACGCCCGTCGTCACGCCGCACCCGATATAGCAGCTGGTCTCGAACGGCGCGTCCGTCCTGATCTTGGCGACGGCGATTTCGGGCAGCACGGTGAAGTTCGAAAAGGTCGAACAGCCCATGTAGTGGTAAATCGTCTCCCCCTTGTAGGAGAAGCGGCTTGTCCCGTCCGGCATCAGCCCCTTGCCCTGCGTCTCGCGAATAGCGCTGCACAGGTTCGTCTTACCGCTAAGGCACATTTTGCACTGGCGGCATTCGGGCGTGTAGAGCGGGATGACATGGTCGTCCGGTGCTACGCTGGTGACGCCCGCGCCCACCTCGCGCACCACGCCAGCCCCTTCATGGCCGAGGACGCTGGGAAAGATGCCTTCGCTGTCCAGCCCGTCCAGCGTGTAGGCATCGGTGTGGCAGATGCCGGTCGCCATGATCTCCACCAGCACTTCCCCTTCTTTCGGCCCTTCCAGGTCGAGCTCAACGATCTCGAGCGGCTGTTTCGGGGCAAAGGCGACGGCTGCGCGGGTCTTCATGAGGGTCGGTTCTCCTTTGCTGCGCACAATAGGCTTTGCGCGAGGCGGGGCAATGCCGGTCTTGGCTCCGGGCCGCAAAGGAGGTGCGCGATGATGGGCTGGCTGAGGAAGTATCTTGCCCCCCGCAGTGGCTCATCACTGAACGGGGGCCAGCAATTGCTCGCTCAGCTCGACTTCGGGAAATTGCCCGACCTGTCCGATTTCCCGACGTGCAGCGTCTTGCAGATTTTCATCGCGGCGAATTACGATTGTGGCGCCGACCACGACGATCCGGGGCAGGGGGCTGTCCGCGTTTTCTGGCAGAAGGACGTGACTGCGCCCGGTCGACTGCACGAAGACATCGGGCAGGACGACGATCCTGACTGCACGCCGTCAGAGCCGACCTGCTCGCACGCCGGTTCGACCGTGCGCTTTACCAGTGGGATTGCAGCTGAAGGATAAAGGGGCCGGCAGTCCGGGAAGACGCCGACCCCCGTCCGACCGCCGGGGTTACGGAGGAGGCAGCCGGAAAACCCGCAAGGAGGGCGGGCGTGACGTGTTCGCCACAAGTTAGCTACGTGCGGCCTTGGCAGGCGGATGCACCGGTTGCCAAATAAAACTCACCCCTCGTGGATGGCCTTGGGGACCATGCAGGCCATCACGCCTTCTCGCCCGTCTTCGCTGCCATAGCCGGACCACTTCACCCCGCCAAACGGCGCATCGACGGTCGAGACATTGCCGCCATTAATCGCCAGCATCCCTGCCTCGATTTCGGCAGCGAGTCGGCGGCGGCGGGCGGGGTCGTCGGTCCAGGCATAGGCGGCGAGGCCGTAGGGCAGGCGGTTCGCTTCCTCGATCATCGCGTCCTCTCCCGCCATGGGGTTGATGAGCGCGATGGGGCCGAACGGCTCCTCGTTCATCGTCTCCGCATCGAGCGGCACTTCGGACAGCACGGTCGGCTGGTGGAAGAAGCCCTGATTGCCGATCCGCTCCCCGCCGGTCAGCAGCTTTGCGCCCTTGCCAGTCGCATCGGCAATAAGCTTCTCGATATTATCGCGCCCCCGACTGTTCGCCATCGGCCCCATCTGCGTGCCTTTTTCCAGCCCGTCGCCGACGACGAGCTTCTCCACCCGTTCGACAAAACCGTCGCGGAAGCGTTCAAAGGCGTTCTCCTGCACAAGGAAGCGGGTGGGAGAGACGCAGACCTGCCCGGCATTGCGGAACGCGCCGGGAGCCATCGTGTCGAGCGCCTTGTCCAGATTGCAATCGTCGAAAATCAGCACCGGCGCGTGGCCGCCCAGTTCCATGGTAACGATCTTCAAATCTTCCGCCGCCAGCTTGGCGAGGTGCTTGCCGACCGGCGTTGAGCCGGTGAAGGTCAGCTTGCGGATGATCGGGCTGGCGAGCAGGTGCTCGCTCACCTCGCTCGGCACGCCGAAGACGCATTGCACCGCGCCTGACGGCACACCCGCATCGAGCAGCGCCTGCACCACGGCGATGCCGCTGGCGGGGGTTTCCTCGCTTGGTTTGACGATGGTGGAGCAGCCGGCCGCCAGCGCGCCGCCGATCTTGCGCATGACATTGATGGCGGGGAAGTTCCACGGCGCGAAGCCCGCGACGGGGCCGACGGGATGGTATTGCACTTCGACGCGGCCACCGTCGCCGCGCACCATGGTGCGACCATAGGTGCGGCGCGCTTCCTCGGCATAGAATTGCAGGAGATTTGCCGAGTAATGAATTTCGCCGATACCTTCGCCGCGCGTCTTGCCCTGCTCCATCGTCAGGATCGCGCCGAGATCGTTCGCCCGCTCGCGGAGCAGGTCCGCCGCCTTGCCGAGGATTTTCGCGCGCTTGTCCGCGGGCGTCGCGCGCCATTCCCTGAAGCCGCGCTGCGATGCCTCCAGCGCGCGGTCGAGATCGTCGCTGGTCGCATGGGGCAGCGTGCCAAGCGTCTCGCCCGTTGCCGGGTTCGTGACCTTCTCTGTATCGCGGCCGCCGCCGGTGACCTTTTCGCTGTCGATCAGGAGGTGAAGCTGCGGGTAATCCATCATGAAGGCTCCTCGGATATGTCTGCTTGCCTCGCCATGTAGGCGCTGTTCATCGCGATGCCACTAGGACACCTGCCATGATTAGGTATCTCGCCCCGCTGGCGCTGCTCGCCATCCCGTCGCCTGCCGCCGCACAGGACGACGCGCCGCCCGAACTGACGCTGGAGCAGCGCATGCTGGCGCGCTGCGGCGCGGCCTTTGCACTCGTGGCCGAGGGACAGGCGAACGGCAATGCTGAGGCGCTGGCTTACTCGCCCATGGCCAAGCGCGGCCGCGAGTTTTTCGTGCAGGCAGGCGCGCGGCTGATGGACGAGGCCGGGCTGACGCGGGAGGAACTGTCCGCCGTGCTGTCCGCCGAAGCGCAAGCGCTTTGGGACGAGGATGCGCTGGACGCGGTGATGCCCGCCTGCCTCCCGCTATTGCCGCGCGAATGACATTCACGCTCCGCTAAGCCCGCTTCTGTGATACACGCGGCACCGATCCACCGGAGGGAAACCATGCGCCTGCTTCTCATCGCTGCCTTGCTTATTGCCGCGCCGCTGCCTGCCATGGCGCAGGACGCTACGCCCGAAATCGGTGCGTTGGCCGAGCGGCTGACCGATCCGGCTACGCAGGAGCAGGCCGCTGCCGTCACTGGCGTGCTGATGCGCGCGCTGATGGAAATGCCTGTTGGCCCGCTGATCGAGGCGATGGACGGCGTAGCGGAGGAGATGGACATGCCCGCGTCGCCGCCGACGATCATCGCCCCCGATGCGCGGCTGCGCGACGTGGTCGGCCCGCAGGGAGACGCAGCGGCAATGCAACTCGCCCGCCGCATGCCGGAGATGATGGAAACGATGGCAGACATGGCCGGGACGCTCGAAGGCATGATGCCGCACCTGCGCGAAATGGCGCAGCGCCTGCCGCGCCGCCTGCCAGACGCCGAATAGGATAAGCCTGCCCCGCCGCTGGACCCGCCCCCTGCCTTCGGGCATTGAGGCAATACGACCATGTGGCACCTCTATCATTTCCCGCTCTGCCCGTTCAGCCGCAAGGTGCAACTGTCGCTGGGCGAGAAGAAGATTTCATACGACCTCGTCACATTGTATCCGTGGGATGCGGGCGAGGATTTCCTGCGGCTGAACCCGGCGGGCCGCGTGCCGGTGCTGCACGATCCGGGCAAGAAGATAACGCTGATCGACAGCCAGGCGATCTGCGAATACCTGGAGGAGACGGTGGCCGACCGTCCGCTCATCCTCGGATCGGCGCGGGCGCGAGCGGAAATAAGGCGGCTGGTGGCGCTCTATGACGAGACGTTCTTCGATTGCATCACCGGGCCGTTGCTGCACGAGAAGATGAAGAAGCGCCTCGTTCTGCGGCAATCGCCCGACAGCCGCGTGCTGCGCGAAACGATGCGGCTGCTGCACGAACATCTCGACTATATAGACTGGCTGGTCGACAATCGCCGCTGGCTGGCTGGCGCGCAGCTGAGCCTTGCCGATTTCGCCGCGGCATCGCAAATCTCGGTCGTCGACTATCTCGGCGGCATCGACTGGGGCGACCACGACAGCGCGCATGGCTGGTACCGCGTCATCAAGAGCCGCCCCAGCTTCGCGCCCTTGCTGCGGCAGAAAATGGAAGGGCTCCCCGCGCCGCGGCACTATGCCGACGTGAATGCCTGATTTTATTCGAGGCCGCCTCCGCGGCCTCCTCCTCGCTAGACGCGCAGGCAAGCTGCGCCCGCTACGGGCGCGCGTTCGCGCTTGCGGTTCGCCAGCGGCGTACCGATATATCGCCAATCAACAGACCCGCTCCAAACCGACCACAGGTCGGCAAGGCCGAACGGCCGCCCGCAGGTGCCGCGCAGTGCAGCGGAGCGAACAGCACCGAGGACGAAGCCGCAAAGGCGGCTTCGAAAGGAAAACATATGACCGATAAAGTCACCCTTACCGAAGCCGAATGGCGCGAGAAGCTTAGCCCCGAGCAGTTCCATGTCCTGCGCGAAGCCGGGACGGAGCGGGCCTTCACCGGACGATATGAGAAGAACAAGGAAGCGGGCGAATACAAGTGCGCCGGATGCGGGCAACCCGTGTTCGAGAGCGAGGACAAATACGACAGCGGTTCCGGCTGGCCCAGCTTCACTGCGCCTGCCGACGCGCAGGCCGTCGAGATGAACCAGGATACCAGCCACGGCATGGTCCGCACCGAAGTCGTCTGCTCGCGCTGCGAGGGACATCTCGGCCATGTGTTTCCCGACGGTCCCGGCCCCGAAGGATTGCGATACTGCGTAAATTCCGCCGCGCTCGATTTCGCGCCGGAGAATAAATCCGGCGAATAGCCACGCAATGGCATTCACGCCTTATTACGTTTGCCCTATGCACGCACGCACCGTGAACGCTGACGGGATAGTGACAGGCTGATGGCCAGCAAGAGGGGCTCGCGCTCCGCCAGATCGAGGAAGCGCGCGGCGACCCGCGAAACGGGCTGGAAAGCCGGCTTGTGGCGCTGGACCAAACGGCTCGCCATCTTCGGCCTCATCGCAGGCATCCTAGGTGCCATCGCGCTGTTGACCGCCGTCTATTTCGCCGCGCAGTCCATGCCCGGCTTCGCCACGCTGCGGCAGAGCCAGAACGGCCAGACCATCCTTGTGCGCGCGCGCGACGGCGCCGAAATCGTCGAACTTGGTCCCAGCTACGGCCAGTGGCTGGAAGCGGAGGACATCCCGCAGGTGATGAAGGACGCGATGGTCAGCGTGGAAGACCACCGCTTTTATTCGCATCCCGGCGTCGATCCGGCGGGTCTTGCGCGTGCGGTGTGGAATGCGGTCAACGAAGACCGGCAGGTCAGCGCGACTTCCACCATCACGCAGCAGCTGGCGCGCAACGTATTTCTCAATTCCAACCGCACGCTGGATCGCAAGCTGCGCGAGGCGGTGCTGGCGATGGCGCTGGAATGGAAGTTCTCGAAGGACCAGATCCTCGAACTGTATCTCAACAAGGTCTATTTCGGCGGCGGCGCCTACGGCATCGATTCTGCCAGCCGCAAATTCTTTAGCCACAGCGCAGAAGAGCTGAGCCTCGAAGAGGCCGCGATTATCGCAGGGTTGGTCAAGGCGCCCAGCCGCTACGCCCCCACCGCCGATGTCGATGCCGCCGTCGGCCGCGCCAATGTCGTGGTGCAGCAGATGGTGCGCTATGGCGGGCTGGACCCGGCCGTGGCGCGGCAGGTCGATGTCGAGGCGGTCAACATCCGCGAGACGGGCGGGCAGAACTCGATCCGTTATTTCACCGACTGGGCGCTGCCGCAGCTCGATCTGCTGCTGCCCAACGAGACGTTCGAGCCGATCGAGGTGTGGACCACCATCGATGTCGGAATGCAGCGCGCGGCAACGACGGCGGTGCAGTCGAGCGCGCCGCAGGGCTCGCAAGGCGCGCTCGTCAGTCTGGACCGGGACGGCGCGGTGCTCGCGCTGGTGGGCGGCACCGACTACGTGACGAGCAATTACAACCGCGCGACCGATGCGATGCGGCAGCCCGGGTCGAGCTTCAAGCTGTTCGTCTATCTCTCCGCGCTGGAGGCGGGCTACACGCCCGACGACACGGTGCAGGACGTGCCTGTCACCATCGACGGGTGGAGCCCGCGCAATTCGGGCGGCAGCTATGCGGGCCAGATCGATATGCGCACTGCCTTCGCGTATTCGAAGAACTCGGTTGCGGCGCAGCTGGGCAACGAAGTCGGCTTTTCCAACGTCGCAAGCATGGCCCGCCGTTTCGGCATAACGACGCCGATTTCTACCGTGCCTTCCATGACACTGGGATCGAACGAGGTGCGGCTGATCGACATGGTGCGCTCCTATGCCGCGGTTTCGGCGGGCGGACAGTCTGTGGAGCCGTACGGCATCTTGCGCGTCACCACGACCGACGGGCGCGAACTCTACAAGCACGAGGCAGCGCGCGCCTACCGGCTGGTGCCCGACTATGTCGCTGCGGGCATAACCGACCTGTTGCAGACCGCCGTCGCCACTGGCACCGGCCGGGCGGCGCAGATCGGGCGGCCGGTGGCAGGCAAGACGGGGACGACTAACTCCAATCGCGACGGCTATTTCGTCGGCTTTTCCAGCGGCATTACGACGGGCGTATGGATGGGCCGCGACGACAATGGCCGGGTGAGCGCGCTGCAAGGCGGCACCGCGCCCGCGCAGGCCTTTGCCGCTTTCATGCGATATGCAGTTAAGGATCGCCCGGTCGAGGAATTCGAGACCGACTTGCAATTGCCGCAATGGCAGCTGGAACCGGACGACGAGTATTACCACGGCGATGAAACCGAGGGCGACGGCGACTATTACTACTATATCGACGAGCAGGGTAATCTCGTAGAGCCAGGCCGCACCAGCCGCCGAAGGGACGAGGATTTCGATGTCGAAGGCGAACGCCCTGGGACGCGCCGCGACACGCCCGATGCACGCGGGCTTGACCAGCCGAGGCCGAACGTGAACCGCGGAGGTTCGTCATCGCGCGAGGCCCCGCAGGCGGCGAGCGACGATTTCCTCGAGCAAGCGACCGGGCAGGATCTGCCGCGCGACGAGCCAAGGCAGAGGCAGGCGCCGCGCGAGGCTACGAACGAGCAGCGGTTTTAGCCCTACTATCCGCTCGTCCTGAGGAACGAGGACGCAGTCCGAACGTCGCGAAAGACCGAGAGCGTGCGCTCAGGCCGACAACCTTCGAGACGGTTCAGGCAAAGCCTTCTCCTCCTCAGGACGAGCGGAGTTGGTGGAAGCAAGCAGGGCGGGACCAGGTCCCGCCCCTCTCTCAATCATTCAACCGCACGGGCACCGATTGCGGCTGGCCCCGGCGGGCCTGTACACGCAGCAGGATCGCGCCGCGATTGGCGGAGCGGGCGCTGGCGATCACGCTTTCGAGCGCTTCGAGCGTGGGCACCGGGCGACCGTTGGCGGCGAGGATGATGACCCCACGCGACAGGCCGCGACGGGCCGCGTCCGAGCTGGGATCGACGCCGGTGATGGCGAGGCCCTGCGTGTCGGCGGGGACGCGCAGCTGGCGCGCAATGGTCGCATCGATGGGGATGGCCTGCACGCCGAGCGCGTCCTCGACCATGCTCGATCCGCTGTCGTCGAATGTGCCGCTTTCAGCATCGTCCTCTTCGGCGAACATCTGCTGGCGGCGCATCTCTTCCGCGCTCGGGCGACGGCCGACGCGGATGTTCAGGCGGCGACGCTCGCCGTCGCGGACGTAGGTCAGCGGGACGGTGGTTCCGGGCGAGATATTGGCGACGACAAAGGAGAGCGTGTTGTCGGGCGTGATGTCCTCGCCATTGACCGAGAGCACGACATCACCCGCGCGCAGGCCCGCCTCTTCCGCCGCCTGTCCCGGCTGGACCGCCTGCACAAACTCGCCGCGATTATCCTCTATGCCGAGCGCATCGGCAATGTCGTCGTTCACCGGCTGGATCGACACGCCGAGAAAGCCGCGTTCGATCGCCTCGCCCGCGATCAGGCTCTCGACGATGGGCTGCGCGACTTCGGCGGGGATGGCAAGGCCAATGCCGACACTGCCGCCCGAAGGCGAGAGGATGGCGTTGTTGATACCGATGACATTGCCTTGCATGTCGAACAGCGGACCGCCAGAGTTGCCGCGATTGATGGCCGCGTCGGTCTGGATGTAGCGGTCGAACGCGCCACCTTGGCCCGTCGTGCGGAGCACGGCGGAAACGATACCGCTCGTCACTGTGCCGCCAAGGCCGAACGGATTACCGATTGCGATCACCCAGTCGCCCGTTCGAGCTTGCGCGGAATCGCCGAAACGCACGAAGGGAAAGGGCTCGCCCCGCTCGACCTTGAGCACGGCAAGATCGCTGTCGGGATCGGTCGCGACCAGTTCTGCCTCGTACTCGCGCCCGTCGGGCAGCGTCACGGTAATTTCCTCCAGCGTGGCGCGTGCATCGGGCGAAACGACATGGTTGTTGGTGACGACATAGCCGTCCGCCGAAACGAAAAAGCCCGAGCCGAGCGAGGTCGCCTCGCGCGTTTGCGGGCCTTGCTGCGGCCGCTGCTGGAAGAACTGGCCGAACGGCGTGCCCTGGAACGGGTTCGCCTGCTGGCGCGGGTCCACCGTGATGGACTGGCGGGTGGAGATATTCACAACAGCGGGCTGCAGTTGCTCGGTCAGCTCTGCAAAGCTGGCGGGCGCGCCGGCGACGGGCACGACATTGTTCATCTCGATCCGGTCGTTCTGCGCGACCTGTGCCCCGGCGGGATAGCCGGTCAAGAGCGAGATGGCCGCCCCGCCGACGAGCAGGGCCGATGTGATGGAGTAGGAATAGCGCACTGGCCGGTTATCCTTCATGTGTAAGCAAACTTTCTTGTCATGTCGCAGCGCCCCGGCTGCGCAACGTCCCGACCCCCGCTCCGGTTTTCCGCGCGGCGACTGAATGGCCGTTTAACGACACTTGTAGTCGCGTTTAGGGCGGTCGCTCAGCGCCCGCCGCGGAACTGGCGGAGATATTCGTTATCCGGGCTCAGCACGACCGCGCTGTTTCCGACGCCGTCCGGATCCTCGCCTGCGCGGGCCGGGCCGAACGTGGTGCGATAGGACTGCATGGCGCGGAAGAAATCGTAGAAGCCCGGGTCTTGGTTATAGGCCTCGGCATAAATCTGCGCGGCTTCCGCCTCGGCCTCGGCCCGGATGATCTGCGCATCGCGTGCACCACCCGCACGGATGGTGGCGGCTTCTTCCTCGCGGTCCGACCGCATGCGCTGAAATGCCGCATTCAGCGGCGTTCCGACGGGCAGGTCGGCGCGCTTGATGCGCACGTCGAGCACCTGTGCCCCGTAATTGCGCGCTTCCTCGTCAAGTGTATCGCGGATGTTGCCCATCGCATTGCCGCGTTCCGGCGTAAGCAAGCTGGCAAAGGTCCGCCGCCCGAGTTCCTGCCGCAGTTCCGAAGTCAGGATCGGTTCGAGCTGGTTGCGCAGTTGCTCTTCGCTGCCTGCGCGTTCAACGAACAGCACAGGGTCGAAGATGCGATACCGGGCATAGGCGTTGACCTGCAGGCGCTGCTGGTCGTTCGATAGGACGGTCTCGTCCTCCATATCGAGATCGAGGATGCGCCGGTCGACCATCTGAACCCTCTCGACGAATGGCACGCGCAAGATGATGCCAGCTCCTGTGGAGCCATAGCGCTCGTCGGGATCGAACTGGTTCGCGACGCGCACCGGTTCACCCGTTCGCACGACAACGGCCTGCTGCGTTTCGGGCACAATGACAGTCGCCATCAACGCAACGACGGCGAGGATCGCGATCGCAATCAGGGTGAGCTTATTGTTCTGCCAGACGCTTTCCATCACTGCTCTCCTGCCGAAGGGACCGTGACTGTCGGCGATCCTGCGCCGCGCGCCCGGCGATTGACTTCGGGCAGCGGCAGATAGGGCGTAACCCCGTCCGTCTCGATCACCGTCTTGTCCGTGCCGCGCAGCACCTGTTCCATGGTTTCGTAATAGAGACGCTGGCGCGTCACCTCCGGCGCAAGCCGATATTGCGCATAAATCTCGTTGAATTCCGCCGCGCTACCCTGCGCGCCGGCAAGCATTTGCTGCTCGTATCGACGTGCTTCATTGAGGCTGCGTTCGCGGTCTTGCCGGGCGGCGAGCACGTCGTTGAACGCCTCGATCACCTGCTCGGGCGCTTCCGTCCGGGCGATTTCCACGCCCTGCACGCTGATGCCCGCATCGTAAGCGTCGAGAATGGACTGGATGCGCGCGCGCACGCGTTCCTGGACCTGCTGGCGACCTGCACCCGACAGCACAGTGTCGAGATCAGTTTCGGCCACTGCCGCGCGCATGGCCGCTTCGGCCACTTCGCTCAACGTCTCTTCTGGCTCTTCCAGCTCGAACTTGTACTGGACGAGATCCTTGATGTTGTAGCGCACCAGGTATGACAGGTCGACAAGGCTCTGGTCGCCCGTCAGGATCAGGTTCTCGCCACCATCGCCGATGGTCGCGCTGCGAATCTGGCTCACATTCTCGACTTCGACCATCTGTATCGGCCAAGGCAGTGTGAACTCGGTGCCGGGATTGAGCGTGCGCGAATATTTCCCGCCCATCCAGGTGACGATACCCTGTTCGCGCGGCTGGACGAAATGGATCGAGGTAACCGCGAACCAGATCACGAGGATCGCAGCAAGGGCAACGGGAAGCCAGCTCTTGCCGCCGGGCCGCTGCGGGATGCGGAAGTTGGGGCCGCCAGGTCCACCGCCCCCGGAGCGGCGCGGGCCTTCTGGACCGCGATTCTTGAAGATATCCTCGATATTGGCGCTGCGCCGTCCGCGATCCGACCCTCCGCCACTGCCGGGCAGCCACGGATTGCGCGGGCCACGCGGCTTGCCGCCATCCCCGTCCCCCGTAGGCGTGTCGTTGCCGTCTCCGCCGCCGTCGCCGGAAGGCTTGCCCCAGGGGTTCTTCTTTCCGGCCATGGCAAGGCCGACGCTCTGAAATAATCCGCCAATACGATCCATGCCCTTCTCTATAGGAACCCCGCGCGCAAAAAACAGGGGTTAGCTCCCGCAAAATTGCTGACCGCGCGGGGCGGAGCCGCTAGCAGCGCTGTCATGACGTCCGACAGCGCCATCCGCGCAGCCCTGCCTGCCGAGCTTGCGGGCCTCGTGCGCTCGATCACCGTGAAGGACACAGTGGCGACGCTGGTGGTCGATGCGAGCGGGCTGGGCCGGGCAGCGGGCGCGCAACTGGCGCAGGAGCTGGAAGCGGCGGCGCGAGGGGTTGAAGGCATCACCGAAGCGCGCGTGGCGCTGATGGCGGACAAGGTGGAACGGCGCATCGTCGCGATAGGCTCGGGCAAGGGCGGGGTCGGCAAGTCGACGCTCACCGCCAATCTCGCCGTCGCGCTGGCAAAGCTGGGTCACAAGGTCGGCGTAGTCGATGCCGACATTTACGGACCTTCGCAGGCCACGCTGCTGGGCGGGGCGGATGTGAAGTTGCAGGCGCGCGAGAAGATGCTGATCCCGCATGAGAGCGACTACGGCGTGCGCATGGTCTCGATGGCGCAGATGGTCGATGCCGGGCGTGCGCTCGCCTGGCGCGGGCCGATGGTCGGAAGTGCTTTGGGCCAGCTGATGCAGGCCGATTGGGGAGATACCGAGCTGCTGCTGGTCGACCTGCCGCCCGGCACCGGCGACGTGCAGCTGACCATGTTGCAAAAGTTCAGGCCCGTGGGCGCGGTGGTCGTCTCCACTCCGCAGGACCTGGCCCTGATCGACGCGGCGCGCGCGGTGGACCTGTTTAAACAAGCCGGCGTGCCGGTGCTCGGCGTGGTCGAGAACATGGCGGGCTATCTCTGCCAGCATTGCGGCGAGGGCAGCGATCCCTTTGGCAGCGGCGGGGCGGAAGCGGCGGCGGCGGGCATGGGCGCGCCGTTCCTCGGGCGCATCCCGCTCACCCCGGC
>JBARVT010000183.1:0-7739 GCA_049646405.1 Alteraurantiacibacter sp. | reverse complement strand
GGGCGCGCAGCGGACTCGGCCTCGTGCCGCGCCGCCTGCCGGGGCTGGGCGAATTGTGGTGCGCGCCGCTGCCGCGCGCCGAGATCGAGGAGCGGATCGAGCTGGTCCACCGGCCTTATCACACAGCCATCGCCCGCACACTGGAGGCGATGCGCGACCGCTGGGGCGCGGCGGTGCTGCTGGACCTGCATTCCATGCCTCCGCTCGGCCCCAAGACCGGGCGTGAACCGGCGGCCGATTATGTCGTCGGAGATCGCTTCGGCGGCTCGGTCGACAGTCGCTTCACCGCCGCCGCCTTCGACTATTTCGAGGCGCAAGGCGCGGATGCCGTGCATAACCGACCCTATGCGGGCGGCTACGTGCTTGACCGGCATGGCGCTCCGTCGCGGGGCATCAATGCGTTGCAGCTGGAGATATGCCGCGCCGCCTATCTCGACGACGACCTGCGCGACGAAGGCATTGGATTACCGGGTGTCGTGCGCATGGTGTCCGGCCTCGTTCGCCGCCTCGCCGATGAAGTAGCCGACGGCACGCTGCCAATGGCGCAAGCAGCGGAATAGCCAAGAAAAAACCGCCCCGTGCGTTATGCACGAGGCGGCCAAGGTTCAGGGAGGAGGCGTATCGAAATACGCCTGTCCGGCCAGGCCATGAGGGGAGCGCCGACCGGATAATTTGAATATAGGTTTGCCGCATCCGCGTTCAAGATACGACAAGGGCGCGACTCCGGCCGGAATCGCGCCCTGTCTTAATCGTAAAACGGCTGGTCGTTAGGCTTCAGGCAGGTTCGCGTCGCCCGTGCCGTTGGGGTTCTGGCCGAACATCGGACCCTTGCCCATTTCCGCCTGTCTGGCGAAAATCGTGCGCATCAGGTCGAGCGAGAACAGGTGCGCGAAAACGAGCGAGAGCAGGCCGCTCTCGTTCCACTTGCGCAGCTTGTCGCCATGCACTTCGCGCAGCTTTTCCTGGTTTACCATGCGGAAGCCGCGATAGGTGAAGGGCTGGTCCGGATTGTCGCGGCGCTGGATGGCAATTTCGCCGTCCATCAGCAGGTCGGCATCTTCCAGTTCCTTCATGAAGGCCTGCGTGCGGGCGCCGGCTTCCTCGAACTTCTCGCAGAACTGGAGCAGGCCCTGCGTGTGCTCGCTGGGCTGCGCATCGTCGTTGAACAGCGGCTGGCCTTCGTCGAAATCGCCGACGAGGTTGCTGGTCGGGTCGAAGCAGAGCGACAGGTTCTCGCTATCCTGCTGCAGCTTGGCGAGCAGGAAGGGATAGCGGCGGATATAGGCCGGGACGTAGGGCGTGCCCTTGGGCGTGCCGTCTTCCTCGAAGAAGACGTTGACACCTTCGTTGAGGCCCATCAGCGCCAGCGGAACGGGGCGTTCGCCAGCGGAAAAGACGATCGGGTAATCGCGCTGTGCGACCGGGAATTCCTCGACGGTCAGCGGGATGGCGTGCTGGTTGGCTATCCACGGCGCCTTGTCCGTAGTGCGGCCTTTCCAGCTTTTGTGCTCGTTGCTGTTGAGCGGGACGAGCTCGTTGTAAAGCACAGGCAGGTTAGGCTTCGGCGCGCTGGCCATGGTTCTCTCTCCGGTCAGGATTGTCGGGAGGTGGCCACCGGGCGGCAAGGGCCGCGTCGGGGTCACCCGAATGTCAGGGAGGGGGCCTTAATGGCTGCGCCCCGGCGTGGCAAGCGAGTCGGCGCGCGGCGGTGCTCAGGTGCCGCGGATTTCCACCAGCTTGCCCGGATTGAGCAGGTTTTGCGGGTCAAGCGCGGCCTTGACCCTGGTGAGGATCGCCAGGTGCGCCGGGTCCGCCAGCCTCGCGAGCTCGGTGACCTTCATCTGGCCGATCCCGTGTTCGGCGCTGATCGAGCCGTTCCACGCGGTCACCTCGTCATGTACGAAGTGGCTGATGACCTTGCCGTCCGCCTCCTCCCACTCGCCGCGCACTGCGCCTTGCGGGGCGAGGACGTGGAAGTGGACATTGCCGTCGCCCAGATGGCCGAAAGCGACCGCGCATGTACCGGGAAAGCGCGCCTCGACCTTGGGGACGGTCGCTTCGACGAAATCCGCCATCCGCGCGACGGGGACGGAGATGTCGTGCTGCATGGCCGGGCCGATCGCGCGCTCGGCCGGGGAGATTTCGTCACGCAGCGTCCAGAACTCGTCCGCCTGCGTTTCACTGGCGGCGATGGTCGCGTCTTCGACCAACCCGGCAGCAAATGCGCTTTCGAGCAGGTCCTGCGCGTTCCCGGTGAGCGCGTCGGCACCGGCTGCATCGGCGACCAGTTCGATCAACGCGTTCCATTCATGGCTTGCGGCGAGCGGCGGGCGAGCCTTGGCATTGTAATCGAGCACGGCTTCGAGCGAATGGCGCGGCAAGACTTCGAAGCCTTCCATCGCCTCGCCGACCGTGTCCTGCGCGTGCAGCAGCAGGCGGCGTGCGGCGGTGAGGCTTGGCAGGCCCGCCCACAGCACCGCACGCTGCGCCACGGCGGGGATGAGGCGTAGCGTCGCGCCGGTGACGAGACCGAGCGTTCCCTCGGAGCCGATCAGCAACTGCTTCAGGTCGAAGCCGCGATTGTCCTTCTTCAGCGGTTCGAGCGTGGAGAAGACCGATCCGTCCGCCATCACCGCCTCGATGCCAAGTACCTGCGCCCGCATCGCGCCGTGGCGCAGCACCTGCGTCCCGCCGGCATTGGTGGAGATCAGCCCGCCAACAGTCGCCGTGCCTTTACCGCCCAGCGTCAATGGGAAGCGCAGCTCCTCGGCGTCGGCAACCTCATGAAGCGTCTGGAGCACCAGCCCTGCATCCACCACGATTTCCCGCGCCGCCGGATCGAAGCGCCGCACGCCGTTCATGCGCCGCAGCGACAGCAGGATCGCACGGCCCCCGGCATCGGGCGTCGCGCCACCGGACATGCCGCTGTTACCGCCCTGCGGCACGATCGGCACGCCATGCTCGCCGCACAGCTTCACCAGTGCCGCGACCTCCGCCGTATCGGCAGGTGAGGCGAGGGCGATGGCGCGACCCGTATAGCGCCCGCGCCAATCAGTGAGCCACGGATCGACCAGCTCGGGGTCGGTTGTCAGCCCGCGATCGCCCAGAAGTTCGCGCGCCGCATCGAGAAAGGCCTTGCAATCGTCCATGCTGCTTGTGATGCCAGCGCGGGCTCATAAATGCCACGGGGAACGCGCATCGCCTGCCAGTTAAGCCGTCATTCAATCCATGGGGCTACATCGCGTCGTGCGGATGCGGGGAGGCTTTCCCGGCAAACGCCATGCGAATTATGACCAAGCGCCATCTCATCTTCCTTGCCCTGTGCGTGCTCGCGACCCCGCTGCTGGCGGTGCAGTTCGCGACACCCGTCGAAGCGAGCGACACCGCGCCGCGCCGCGCGGGGATGTCCTATGCCGTGCCGCTGCTCGGCGGAGATCCGGGCGCGGAGGCCGGCCTCGCATCGGAAGCGAAGCAGGTGCGCATCGAACGCCGCGTCGTCATCCGCATCGGCCCCGCACGCCCCGCCGCACGCCAGCAGATGCTCGCCGACCTGCCGCGCCGACCGCTGCGCCGCCGCTATGCCGAGGCGGAGTTCGGCGAATGCATGTCCGCTGGCAATATCGTGGGCGTGCAGCCAACCAGTGACAATCGCCTGCTGATCTTCGCCCGGCCCGACATGATCCTTGCCGCTGAACTGGAGAATGGCTGCACCGCGCGCGCTTTTTACGCGGGATTTTACACCGAGCGGAACGATGATGGGCAAATCTGCGCTGGCCGCGACCGGCTGCAATCGCGCGCCGGGGCGAATTGCCAGATCGCCAATTTCACCCGGCTCGTCGCTGCTTCGGACTAGTCCGCGAATCTTGACTTTTTGCGGCTGCGCTGCATAGGGCGCGCACATCGCTTGCGGCGTGTGTGTTTCTCGCCCCTGCCACACCTTCTTCGGAAAACCAGCACTTTGACCACTTTCGCCGATCTCGGCCTGTCCCCCGAATTGCTCAAGGCCGTGGAGTCGGCCGGCTATACAGTGCCGACTCCGATCCAGGCCGAGGCCATCCCCGCCGTCCTCATGATGAAGGACCTGATCGGCATCGCGCAAACCGGCACGGGTAAGACGGCGAGCTTCGTGCTGCCGATGATCGACGTGCTGGCAAGCGGACGCCGCCGCGCGCTAATGCCGCGCTCGCTCATTCTCGAGCCGACGCGGGAACTGGCCGCGCAGGTCGCCGAAAACTTCGAGAAATACGGCAAGAACCACGACCTGAAGATGGCGCTGCTGATCGGCGGCGTGCAGATGGGGGATCAGGTCAAGGCGCTGAACGAGGGTGTGGACGTCCTCATTGCCACGCCGGGCCGGCTGATGGATCTGTTCGAGCGCGGGAAGATCCTGCTCAACGGCTGCGAGCTGCTTGTCATCGACGAGGCGGACCGGATGCTCGACATGGGCTTCATCCCCGACATCGAGTTCATTTGCGAAAAGCTGCCCGAAACGCGCCAGACGCTGCTGTTCTCCGCCACCATGCCGCCGCCGATCGCCAAGCTGGCCAAGCGGTTCCTCTCCAGTCCCAAGCGGATCGAGGTGAGCCGGGCGGCCTCCACCAATGAGAACATCACCGCCTTCAAGATCCCGGTGAAGCCACGCGAGAAGGAAAGCACACTCACCTGGCTGCTGCGCAACGACCATGTGGATACCGCAATCGTCTTCTCCAACCGCAAGACGACCGTGCGCGAGCTCAACAAGTCGCTTCAGCGTGCGGGCTTTTCCAGCGGGGAGATCCACGGCGATATTGACCAGAACCAGCGCAATGCCGAATTGCAGCGGTTCAAGGATGGCGAAATCAATATCCTCGTCGCCAGCGATGTCGCGGCGCGCGGGCTCGACATCAAGGGCGTTTCCCATATCTTCAATTACGACACGCCCTGGCATCCCGACGATTATGTCCACCGCATCGGCCGCACGGGGCGGGCCGGGGCCAAGGGGCGCGCCTTCACTTTCGTCACGCCCGCCGATGCAGAGGCGATCGACAATGTCGAGAAGCTGACGGGCAACACAATCGACGTATTTGGCAAGGAGGACGTGCGGGTCGACCTGCCCGACCCTGCCGCCCGCAAGGCAGAGCCGGAGGAAAAGCCCAAGCCGTCGCGTAGCAAGCGGGACGAAGCCGCTGCGCCTAAGCGCGAGCGCGCGCCGCGCAAGACGAAGCGCGACGATACGCCGCGCCCACCGCGTCGCCAGCCGGACGAGCCACCAGTCCCCGCAGGCGAGTGGAACGGCCCCAAGCCTTCCTTCCTCGATGTGAGTGCGACTTAATCCAATCTTGACCATTTGGCGCGCATCGTCCGCGCGCGATGGAAGAGCATTTCGAGATTGTCCGGGCTACGCTATGGGGCCTTGCGCCCATTGCCGCGGCATTCGTGCTGCTTGCGCTTGTCACCAAGAGGCGCGCCATCGTCGCCGCGCTGCGCCGCGTCCATACCGAAGCGCGGACCAATTTCCTGCTTTACCTCGTCAACGGCCTGATCGTCGCACCAATCTTCCTTGTGCCTGTCGCCGCCGTGGAGGCGGTGCTGGGCGGTGAGCGGTGGTTCGCCGGGTTCTGGGATTCGCTGCCCGAACTCGTCACGCTTGCCGCCGCGATCGTGCTGGTCGACCTCGTCAGCTACTGGCGGCACCGGCTGGAGCACACGAGCGAGTTGTGGCGTATCCATGCGACGCACCATGCCGACACCGCCTATCACTGGTTCACCGTCCAGCGGAAACATCCGGCCAGCAAGGTGCTCGCCATGCTGGTGGACGGGGTGCTGGTGGTGGCGCTCGGCCTGCCGGCGTGGTCCATCGTCGGTGCTGCGCTGATCCGCAGCTGGTGGGGTTATTTCATCCATGCCGATGTGCCGTGGACATTAGGCCCGGTGGGCAAGGTTCTTGTATCCCCCGCCGCGCACCGCCTGCACCATATCCGCGACGAGGCGCTGATGGGCGCAAATTACGGAAACACCGTTACCCTGTGGGACAAGCTCTTTGGCACCTGGGTCGACCCCGCGCCGCATGTGAATTGCGAAACCGGCATCGCCGAAGGCACACGCGGCTTTTGGGGCGAGCTGGGTCGACCGTTCGAGAAGCGATATCGCCGCAGTTCGACCGAAGCAGTAGGCGACGCCGGAGTGCCGAGCTCCAGCTGAGCCGCGCTGTCAGGCCATCGGTTCCATGCCCTGCCGCTCCAGTGCCAGCTTCACGCCGTCATCCGCCTCCATGCGACCGCGATGCTTTTCGAGCAGCGGATAGTCCGCCAGGTCCAGCGGCGTCTTGTCGAGCCAGCGCACCAGCACATACAGAAACGCATCGGCAAAGCTGCGCTTGCCGAGATACCACTCGCTGCCCGCCTCTTGCAGATTGGCTTCCATTCGCGCGTAATGGCCGCGCAGCGTGTCGTAGGCCGCCGCTTTCACCTCTTCCTGCGCTGACTCGCTCTGGGCAAACCGCTTGGCGGCGAAATGTGGGCCGTAGGCGGCGTGAACTTCCGACGACATGAAGGAGAGCGCTTCCGCCTCGCGATAGCCCAGTCGCTTGTCGCGGGCATAACCTGCAGAGCCATGCTCCGCGCCGAGATACGCCATGATCGCGGCCAGCTCTGTCAGTACCTCGCCATCGTCGAATTTCAGCGCGGGCACCTGTCCCTTCGGGTTAATGGCAAGGTATTTGTCGGTTTCGTGCTCGCCATAGTCCAGATTATGGAGCGATACCGGTGCATCGAGCCACGCGACCGCGATGTTGCAGGCGAGCGAGCAGGTGCCGGGCATGGTGTAGAGGGTGGCCATTCAAGTCTCCTTTTGCGATGCAACGCGCGAGCATTGCGAAGGGTTCGGACAAATGGACACACTACGCCGCGCGGCGAGCATGGTGGCGGCCGCTGCGCTGACACTGGGCCTGTTCGGGCTGGTCGCATACAGCCTCGACGCAAGCGCGATGCGCCAAATGCTCGGTATCGCGCCCGCGCTCGACGTGCCTTATGTCGAAAGCCGTCAGAGCACGGTCGATGCGATGCTGGAGATGGCGGCCGTCGGGCCGCAGGACGAGGTCATCGACTTGGGCACGGGTGACGGACGCATCCTGCTCTCCGCCGCAGCGGATCGCGGGGCGCGCGGCACCGGCGTCGATCTCGACCCGACGCTGGTGGAAGAGGCGAGAGCGAATGCCGAGCGCATGGACGTGGCGGAGCGAGTGGCTTTCCGCGAGGAAGACCTGTTCGACACCCCCCTCGGGCAAGCGGACGTGGTGACGATGTTCTTGCTTCCCGAAGTCAATCTCCGCCTCCGCCCGCGCCTGCTCGAGGAATTGCGGCCCGGCGCGCGGATCGTCAGCAACCGTTTCGACATGGGCGACTGGCGCCCGGACGAGGTGCGCCGCGTGGCGGGCTATCCCGTCTATCTCTGGATCGTCCCCGCCGATGTGAGCGGACGCTGGCAGTTGCAGGTCGGGGGCCGCGTGATCGAACTGGAGCTGGAGCAGCAGTTCCAGGACGTAACCGGCACCGCGCTGGTCGACGGCGAGCGGATCGCGGTGACTGGCACAGTTCAGGGGGAAGAGGTGCGGCTGGTATTCGATGCGGGGGAAGGGGAACGGGTGTTCGAGCTCGAGCTTGATGGCGAACGCCTTGCATCGCCGGGCGATCCGGCTTTGCAGGCCAAAAGATACCCGCGATGATTTGCGTTCGATAGGGCCGACCCTATCTGTCCTGCAT
>JBARVT010000182.1:0-5619 GCA_049646405.1 Alteraurantiacibacter sp. | reverse complement strand
CGCCCGTTGCGCGCCCCGGCAGGCCGAGAAGCGAACCCATGAAGCCACTGAAGACCGAGCCGATGTCGAACCCGCCGCCGCCGCCGCCCTGCTTTGAGCCGAAAAGCGCGCCGAGGCCCGATTGCAGCGCCTGCGCGGCGATTTCGTGCAAGGCCGTGAGCGCAACAGTCTTCAGCTCCTCAAAACCCAGCTTCCCGCGCCGCAGCGCCGACACCAGGCCGCGTTCGAGCACGTTGCCTGCCTTTGCGAACCCGTCGAGGAGCGTCGTGTCGAGCGTGCCGCGCAGGCTCTGCATCTCGCTGCGGAAACTGTCCGTATTGGCGCGCACTTCCACCATCAGCGTTTCGATTTCATCGTCCATCGGGATCGCTTTCCATCATCTGTTTCATCGTGGCGCGGCTCATGCCTTCACCTTGCGTGTCGGGATCGGGATCGAGGATTGCGGCGAGTTCGGCGGGGGTGGATTGCCAGAACGTCGCCGGCGACCAGAGCAGCACTCGCCCCGCCGCGCCCGCGAGCAGCCGCGCGCCTTGGGCGAAGCTCACGCGCTGCCTTGCAGGATCTGGTGAAGCACCACTTTCAGCGGCTGCGTCGCCTGTGCGAGGCCCGCCTGCATCACCGCTTCGCCCACATCCTCGCGGGTGAGCGCAGCGCGATCGCCAAGGCAATGCCAGAACAGCGCAGCGATTTCGGACAGGCGCAGCTGCCCCTCGCCCGCGCGTTCGACCAGCGCGAAGAGCGGGCCGAGTTCGTCCTCGGCGGCAACCAGCGCGGTGAAGGTCGGGCGCAAGGTTCGTTCACGGCCTTGGATGACGAAAGCCGCTTCGCCTCTCACGCTATTGGTCATGCGGGCACCACCGGGCCGGAGCTTTCAAGCTGCATCGTGTAATTGCGCTCGCCGTTGAAATCGCCCGAATAGTCGAGCCGCTGGACGAGGAAGCGGCCACGCAGGCGCGAGCCGTCTTCGAAGGACAGTTCGTAATCCGCAATCGTGCCTGCGAGCGCATGACCGCGGATCGCCGCCTCGGCTTCGCTGGCAAGGAAAATGCCCGCCGCGCTGACCGAAACCGAGCGCACGCCCGCGCCTGAAAGCAAATCGCGCCAGCCGCCCGATTCCTTGTGCGTGATGACGACAGCGTCGCCATTGATGGACATCTGCGTCGTGCGCAGGCCCGCGACGGTGGCGTAGGCAGGCGGCTGGGCACCGTCGCCGATCTTGAGAAGGAAGGCGGAGCCTTTCTGGGGGGTCATTTTCAGAACCTTTCTGTCGTAAAAGAAGCCGTCTGCCCTGAGCTTGTCGAAGGAGTGCTTTTCTTTGAGGGCTTCGGGATCGAAGGGGCAGGGCTTCGACAGGCTCAGCCCGGACGGGTTCAGGGCGTATGCGCTTCGAGCACCCGGACCCGGTATTCGAGCAGCACCGCGCGGGTGTTGCGCGGACGCTGTTCGGCGCGGGCGCGCAGGAAAGCGATCGACGCGATGGCAAAGCCGTCCTGCACTTGCGGCAGGCTTTCCACGCGCTTCTCCACCTGCGAAACGAGCGCGGCGGTTTCCGCCGCCTCCTCGCCGCGCGTATGGAGTTCGAGCGCCACACGTATCTCTCGCCCGGATTGTGTCTTCGTGCTCCAGTCGGTGCTCGCGCTCGCGGCGATGCCGAGCCAGGGCGGCGAGGCGCGCGAGGGTGCCTCTTCGGCGACATCGTTGAGCGCGGCGCCCAGCAGCAGGTCACTTGCCAGCCAGGCCAGCAGCGCGGTGCGCAGATTGCTTTCCATCATCTCCCCTCTCCTTGCGATAGCGGCCAGAGCAGGCGCGCTTCGCGCCATCGCGCGGCATCGCGGCGGCGGCGGTTCTCCCCATGCGCAAGAGCCAGAATGCGCGCGCGGCGGGCCATGCGGGCGGCGAGGTCGTCGGCCTTGGTATCGGCGCGGATCATGCGACTCTCAGCTGTCGCCAGGGCTGCCACAAGGCAGCGACCGCGCTGGGCGGATGCGACGTTCCGCCTTCGTTGCGTTCACGGTAGTGATGCGCGGCGAGGCGGATAACGCCGTGGCGCAGGCTATCGGGCAAGTCGTTCCACTGCGCGGCAAGACCGGCGGTGAAGGTGACGATCATTCGCGCGACGTCGGGCGCGCGCAGCAGGTTCACCCGTCCCGCACCGTCGGCCTGGATGTCGAGCACGTAGTGCGCTGGATCGACCGGCACTCGCGTGCCGTCTTCGGCCAGCGCTTCGACCCCGGTGATCGAGCGCACTGGGGATGTGGCAACGAGGTGCCAGCCGCGCGTCGCAGGCAGCACTTCCTCGCACTGTGCCTCCAGCAGCATGGCGCGGGTAAAGCCCTCGCACGTCTCCAGCGCCGCGCGCAGCAACGCAGCGAGCGCTGCGTCTTCGCGCGCGCTGGTGATGGCGAGCCATTGCTTCAACTCGTCCAGCGCCTCCGGCGGCAGCGCCGGGGGCGTGATGATTGTGCGTTTCATTGTTTTGTCCCTCAAGCGCCGGCGGGGGCATCCGTCCCGTTGTCCCGCCTTTGACGTTTCAGCTCCGCTTCGGCTTGCGCGCGGCGCGCGGGCAATGGGCCTTCGGCCTTCCGCCTACGGCTGCGAATCCGCGCGTGCGGCCTTTCGGGCCGTGCTTCGCGAAACGATAGAATTGGTGTGCTGGTCCGGGCGGCGCAGCCGACCGCAAAGCCTGTCCTGAGCGACAGACTTGTCAGTCAGTTGAAAGGGCCGACTGGCCGCCCGCGGGTGCCCCGAAGCGGAGCGAAGGGAACAGCACCGAGGACGAGCCCGCGCAGGCGGGCTCGCAAACCAGTTATGCCTCGATCTTCAGCAGCTTGATAGCCGCGCTGTCGAGCACCTGGCCGCCCACGCGCTTGGTCGCGTAGAAATGCACGAACGGCTTGTTGGTGAACGGATCGCGCAGCACCTGCGTGGCGCTGCGTTCGGCGATCAGGTAACCGGCGCGGAAATTGCCAAAGGCGATGGGCGTATTGCCCGCCGCCACGTCCGGCATGTCCTCCGCCTCGATCACCGGATAGCCGAGCAGGCGATCGGGCTGGCCTTCGACGAGGCCCGGCTGCCACAGGAACGCGCCATCGCTGGTCTTGAGCTTGCGCACTTCGGAAAGCGTCGCCGAGTTCATCACCCAGCTTGCGCCCTGGCGATGCCCGGCCTTCATCGTGTGGACGAGGTCGATCAGCCGCGCTTCGGGGTTCGCGTCGAAACCGTCGTCATCGCCCGAACCGATATATTGCAGGCTGCCGAAGGGGCGCACCGTGTCGCCCGCCATGCTGGCGGGGGAGGCGAGGAAGCCGAGCGGCTGGTCGACGCCCGTGCCGTTCACGAAGGCCGCCCCCTCGGCGCGGGCGAATTCCATCGCGATCTCGCTCGCCAGCCACGCTTCGAGGTCGAAGGCCGCATCGTCCAGCATAGCCTGGCTCGCCGCCGGATTGGCGTAGAGCTCGCCCGAGGGCGGCGCGATCTCGGCGAATTCGGGCGCGTCGGTTTCGGGGCGGCCCGCCGTCTCGCCGACCCAGCCAGAGGCAGTGCCGCCTGTGGTGACGAGCTTGCGATAGCCGCTGGTGCCGACCTGCACGACCTGCGCGAGGGCGCGGATCGGGCTTATCTCCTTCAGCTCGCTGGCGATCATCGCATCGATCTCACGCGGCACGGCATAGCCGCCGTCCTGCGGAACGGCACCGCTGATCGACTTGATTTCCGCCTCACGCCCACGACGCAGGTAGCCGTCGATAAAGCCTTTCACTTCGGGCGAGGCTGTCTCGCCGGTGCCGATGGCGGGGCGCGATGCGGCGCGGCTGACCCGGTCGAGCCGGGCCTTCACCTCGTCCAAGTCGGAGCGCAGCACCTGCACGTCGGCCTCGGTGCGATCCTGCCGCGCCACGATGTCGAAGCTCTCGGCCATCGGATCTGTTGCGGGCGCGGTTGCGGTAACGGTCTGGGTGGGAATCTGGATATCCATAGGGGTATTTGCCTTTCGGTTGGACAAGCGAGATGGCGCGCCAGCGCAGGCTGACACGCGAAGATATTCGAGAGCGGCCTGCGCCGCGGACTGTTCAGGCGATCAGATGCACGCGCGCCCCGTGCTGGAGCGGATGGGTGACGAGGCTGACTTCGAAGAGGTCGATATCCTCCAGCAGGCGGCCGGCAGGGGTGTACCGGTATCCGCGCGCGCGGTAGCCGAAGCTGAGGCCGTTGACGGCCTTGCCCAGCAGGGCGGAGACGGCGCGGCTGCCGGGATTGTCGATGCTGGCGACGACGCGCAGGCCCTTCGCATCCTCCTCCACGCTCTCGACCTTGCCGATGCGCTGGTCCGGCCGGTGCTGCCAGTAGAGCGGGATAGGGTCACGCCGCTCGGCCAGCGTCCGGCGGAAGGCGCCGGGGCTGATCGTATCGCGCGCGCCGTCGGCGATATCGAACAAGGCAGCGTATCCGGCGATCCTCATTTCAGCAGCTCCGCCACATCGAGCCGCACCGCGATGCCGACCAGCAGCAATGCGCCGACGACGCGGACGAACCAGTCCACGGCTGCCTTCCACGCGCTCGCCTTGGCCGTGCGCCATGCACCCAGCAGGTCGCGGAGTTCGTCGAGATCGTCCTGCGCGTTCTCGTCGCCGAGGCCGAGCCGGTCGAGCACGCGTCCCGCCCCCACTTCACTCGCTTCTTCGACGATGGCGCGCAGGGTGACGAGGTCCGCTCCGCCGCCCAAAGTCGATGAGCTGTGCGCCTGCGACATCAGCGCCGCCAGCATGTCCTCGCGCTTCATCGCGTGTCTCCTTCGGCAAGGCCCAGCATCGCGCGCTTCTCTTCCCGTGAGAGAAATTCCGCGCCCGACACCTGCGACCACAATTTCTCGCGATCCTCCGCCAGCGCGGGGACGCGATCGAGATCGACCGACAGCGCCAGGCCCGCAAACCAGGGGGCGAGGCCTTCCTGCAGGCCGCCGAGGATCTTGCCCGCCAGCGGCAGCAGGGTGAGCCGCCACAAAGCGCGATTGGCCTCGCGATAGTTCGAATAGGTGTTGTCGCCCGGCAGGCCGAGCAGCATGGGCGGCACTCCGAAGGCGAGCGCGATATCGCGCGCGGCGGCCGCCTTCAGCTCGGCAAAATCCATGTCGGCGGGCGAGAGCGAGAGGCTCTGCCAGCTCAGGCCCCCTTCGAGCAGCATGGGCCGTCCGGCATTCGCGCCGCCCTGATAGGCCGCTTCCAGCTCGTGCTTCAATCGCTCGAACTGCTCGGTCGTCAGTCCTGCCGTCTCCGCCCCGCCTTCATAGATGAGCGCGCCCGAAGGTCGCGCCGCGTTCTCCAGCAGCGCGCGGTTCCACGCGGCGGCGGCGTTGTGGATCGCAACTGGCTGCTCGGCGGCGGAGAGGCACCCCGCACCGTAGTGATCGTCCGCCGGGTGAAACGCCTTGAGGTGGATGACCGAGGGCCAGCCATCGGCATCCTCCACCGGCAGCTCCAGCGTGCGCTCGTTGAGGCGATAGCGATAGGCGGCAGGCCAGCCATCCGCGCCGGGGACCACGCTGACCCGCTCGGGGCGAAGGGCGAAGAGCTCGACCAGCTGGCCGGACGCATCGCGTGCGATCTGCACAAAGCCGTTGCCGTG
>JBARVT010000181.1:0-12395 GCA_049646405.1 Alteraurantiacibacter sp. | reverse complement strand
CGCGATATGGTCCAAGCCTCTACGCCCCGCAACCGGGCGCGTTTCCTAACTTTCCAAGAAAGGCGCGTAATCGCGTAGCAATTCCCATGCGCGCAAGTCGGCAAGCGTGACGGTCGCATCGTCCTTGATACCTGCCTGCCGCCGAAGCAGCTTGCGGACCGCGGCGCGCTCTGTCTCGCTGGCGCGCGGCATGGTGACGAGCACGTCTGGCGCGTGTTCGAAGGGCGCATCGAACAGCATTGCGCAGTTCATGGGATCGAAACCAAAACCGAGAATCACGAGCCGCTTGCCCTGCACCACCTCGCTCAGCAGCGCACGCTGGTAGCCGCGCTCGTCCGCGCGTTCGGACCAGGTGTGGATCTGCTCGACGACGCCGGGCAGATCCTCGACTTTCTCTGCACCCCAGTCTGCAACGGGTGCGTTCCCGCCCTGCCATTCCAGTCTGCCTGGTGTGCCATAGGGGTGCACGATCTTGAGCTTTGCCGAAACCAGCTCTTGCGCCTCGGTGATGCGCATCCCGAACGCCATGTTGAGCGCCCATGGCATGTAGGTTTCGATGGCGCGGTCGTAATTGAAGCAGACGATGGAGAGGTTGTCGAAGCAGCTTTCCGCCTTGGCGCGCGGGACGCCGTTCACCACCATCCGGGCGAGCTGGTAGAGCCAGTTCTCTTGTCCGCGCACCGGCAGGTCGCCCGGATCGCGCGGCTCTGCACCCATTGGCGACTCGGCCTCGGCGGCGAGCGTGTAATGCGCGATGGCGAGCTTGCCGACAGCGAGCACCATCGGGTTGTCACCATGCTGTTCGAGGATGGCGTCGATCGAGTTGGACAGCCGCGCGGCGGAGCGGATGACTTGCCCGGCCTCAAGTAAGTCGTCCGTCTTCACCCGCGCCTTTTTCGCGATTGCCTCGATATGCGCGGCCATCGCGGTCATATCCGCGCTTTCCAGCCCAGTGCCGAGCCGGGCGAAGTCGAAGCCTGCCGCAATGCGCGCGAGCAGTTCGCGACCGTCGGGAAACTGCAGCTCCGTATTGGCCCCAGCGCCGACGACCAGCGTCGTCTTCGTCCGTATCATCGCGCGCCCCGTTCCCGTTCATCCGACATCGGCGGGAACACTAGGGGCGCGATGCTTAAGATTTGGCTAGCCCGACCCTCGCGGAGCACCGCTGCGGCGACGATTGCCGCCCGAACGCCGACCGTGGCCGCCACCCTGACCGCCTTGCCCGCCGCCGGAGGCGCGATTGGGGCGACCCTTGCGCGCCGGATGCTTGGCCTTGGGCGCACTATCTGCGGAGCCGCCGCGCGGCTTGGGCCGCACGCGCTGCTGGTTCTTTGGTGCAGGCTTGGTCGGCCCGACACCCTCGACCACGGCGCGGAAATTGTCCGGCAGCGGCAGCCGCTCGAACTCCGCATCGGTCTGCTTGCGGATGTCCTTCAGGTAAGCGCGCTCGTCTTCTGCACAGAAGGCGATGGCGACCCCGTCCGCTCCGGCGCGCGCGGTGCGGCCGATGCGGTGGACGTACTGCTCGGGTACATTCGGAAGCTCGTAATTGATGACGTGGCTGACGCCCGGAATATCGATCCCGCGCGCGGCAACGTCCGTAGCGACGAGGATCGGGGTCTTGGCCCGCTTAAATTCGGAAAGAGCCCGTTCGCGCTGCGGCTGGCTCTTGTTGCCGTGGATGGCGTTGGCAGGAATGCCGCGCTGGTGCAGCTTCTTTACCACTCGGTCCGCGCCGTGCTTGGTGCGGGTAAAGATGAGTACGCGCTCATATTCGCCGGGGGTCGGATGCTGGTGAAGCAGCACCATTTCGAGCAGCGTCTGCTTCTCGTCTGCCTGCACCATGAACAGGTACTGGTCGATCCGCTCCGCCGTGGTGGCGGCCGGTGTCACGCTGACGGTGACCGGATCGTGGCAGTATTTGCCGACCAGCTCCTTGATCTGCTTGGGCATAGTGGCGCTGAAGAACAGCGTCTGGCGATCGGCCGGCACAAGCTGGCTGATCTGGCGCAGCGCGTGGATGAAACCGAGGTCAAGCATCTGGTCCGCCTCGTCCAGCACGAGGATTTCCACGCCGGAGAGGTTGAACGCCTTCTGGTCGATCAGGTCGAGCAGCCGCCCGGGCGTCGCGACGAGAATGTCGCAGCCGCGATGCAGCTTGTTGCGATCCTTGTTGACCGAAGTGCCGCCGACGATCGAGTGGACCGACAGGCCAGCCATAGCGCCGTAATCCTTGGCAGACTGCGCGATCTGGCCCGCCAGCTCGCGCGTGGGGGCCAGCACCAGCATGCGGCAGGACTTGAACGGCACCTTGTTGTCCGCGCGGCGGAGGTTGTCGATGCTCGGGAGCATGAAGGCGGCAGTCTTGCCGGTACCGGTTTGCGCGATACCCAGCAGGTCGCGCCCTTCGAGCACGGGCGGGATCGCTTGCGCCTGGATCGGAGTGGGTTCGGTATAGCCCTTCATGTCGAGCGCCTGCATCACAGGCTGCGAAAGACCGAGGTCCTTGAATTGGATAGTCATATGGTTTGTTGAAACTCGCATTATATGCGGCGCGCAGAGTCAAGCTCGCGCGGCGCGGGTGTCAAACGACCCGCGTGAAAAGGGAAGTCTAGGGAAAAGAACCGAAGGGCTGCCGGGGTTGGTGGCTGTCTCGCCACCACCGCTTCACGCTGGCGCGCGCTTCGATGCGGGCCATATGGATGCTGCAGTGCAAAAAGTCAATGCGTTTCGCTAGCTGATGCAATGTCTGATTATGGGGTGGGAAGCGGAAGGCCTGCTTTTCAGGGTAAAGAACGGGAACTGGACGCTGGGCACCCTGTCACACATGTGATGGTGCTGCGGTTTATCTGAGTATTACTTCGCTATGATTTCGGTTCTTCATCGTAAAATTCGACCTGCATACGCATGGTGCCAATCGGTTCCACAAGATGCGGTTGGTCTGGACGCACCAATCCGGGGTTATCCGGATCGAGGATCGCTTCAGACACCGGATCGAGCACCCTATAGCGAAGGCGACCATCAAGAACCCGTATCATCCCCCATACACCGGCTGTGGTGCGATGTTCCTTGCGAAGACCTGCTGGCAGCGAATTTTCGTCAAAGACGGGGGTGCTCTTATAAGGTTTCGGCGCGGTCATTACTGTTGCGCCGACTTGAAGTGGACTGCGCGATCGACGAGATCGATCATGTGCTTTGCTGCCTGAATAGTAAGGGGATGCTGGGTGTATCCAGAGCGCGGAGAAATGCATTCGGCCATTTCCCGCGCTATCTCGCGCTGGCGGTCTGTTCCCGCGGTAAGCACGGCGATCATCATGTTTTCGAGCGCGATAATGCGGATACGAAGATGGACCAATTCGACATTGGTCATCTCTGGAACGTCTTTATGCAATTCATGCGCAACCGCTGCCGCAGCGCCGCCTTCCTCGTCCCACCTCGACAGCGCACGTCCGAGAATGGCAGCTGCTTCTTCCCCAGTATTGGATTCAGCCATATTTGTTCTCCTGGCGTTGTTGTGTTTCGTCGAGGTTCTCATCGGTAACCGATGCCTTTGACGTAATCGATCAGTTGCGCTTCCTCATATTTGGAATCACTGAGAAGGCTGCTCAGAACAGCCCGCGCGGTTATCACCCCCAAGGGTCGGTTATCGTCATCGATCACAGGAATGTTCTTCAATCGACGGTTCTTCATCAACGATGATACATCCGCTAGAGGGTCAGTCTCTCGGCACAGCACGACGTCGCGTTCCATCACCGCAGCAACCGGACATAGACAGGTAGCCCCTTGGCATTTACTGATTCGCTTAACAACGTCAGTTTTAGTGATAATCCCTTCCAGAATGCCTTCTCCGTCACATACGAGGACAATATCCGTGCCGGAAGTTAGAAGTTTGGCTGCGTCGATAAGCGTCGAATCAATTTGAACGGAAGCGAATTTTCTTAGGGGTTCGCTTAGAATTCCCTCGACCAACATAGTTAGTCTCCTTCGCGGTTCGGTATAGACCATAAACGGCGCGTTGTCGCGAATTGGATCTTCAACAGCGCGGACCTTCTCAGTCTTCCGGTGCTCGCATGCGAACGTCAGCATCAGGGTCAGCTTTTGCGATCATCGATTTGCTGTTTCTAGGTCCGCTATTGGGTCGATGACTGACATTCACCCCAAACCAGCAGCCTTCAGCAGTGCCTCGGTGCTCGCATCGAAACGCTCCCCGCCCTTTTCGATCTTCTTGGCAATGTCCTTGCCCAGTTCAACGCCAAACTGGTCGAAGGGGTTGATGTCCATCAGCACGGCATTGGCAAAGGTGCGGTGTTCGTGGAAGGCGATCAGCGCGCCGAAGGTGGTGGGGTCGAGATCGTCGCACAGGATCGTGGCGCTGGGGCGATTGCCGGGATAGTTGCGGTGCGGGTCGTCAGAGGACTTGCCGCTCATCAGCGCGGCGCCTTGCGCGAAGCAGTTCATCAGCAGGATCGTGTGATGCGCCGCGTCGAGCATGTCGCCAGGCTCCACGCTGGCGATGAAGTCGACCGGCACCAGATGCGTGCCCTGGTGCAGCAGCTGGAACACCGCATGCTGAGCGTCAGTCCCCACCCCGCCCCAGGTGATCGGCGCGGTGGGGCCAGCTGGTTCGCCGCCCACCGTCACGCTCTTGCCGTTCGATTCCATCTCGAGCTGCTGCAGGTAATCGGGCAGCAGGCCCAGCCGTTCGTCATAGGCGAAGACAGCGCGGGTCTGCGCGCCTTTCAGTCGGGCGTAGAACAGGTCGGCAAAGGCAGCGCGCAGCGGCAGATTGGAGCGCCCGTCAGTGTCGCGGAAATGCCGGTCCACCGCCGCTGCGCCATCGAGCATCGCGGAAAAATCGCTCCAACCAATCGCCAGTGCGACAGGAAAGCCGATGGAGGACCATAGCGAATAGCGCCCGCCCACGCTTTCCGAAAACGGCAGGATGCGCGTTTCGTCCACGCCCCATTCCACCGCCTTTTCCGGCGCGGCGGTGAGTGCGATCACCCGGCCAGTGGGATCGGCGACGCCATTGTCCGCCAGCCATTTCAGCGCGCTGGTGGCGTTGGTCATCGTCTCGATGGTGGTGAAGGTCTTGGACGCGACCGCGAGCATGGTCGTCACCGGATCGCAGGCGGCAAACGCCTGTTCCAGCGCGACCCCGTCGATATTGGAGACGACATGCACGTCCACTTCCGCCCCGTCGCGGGTGAGCGCGTCCACCGCCAGCGCCGGTCCGAGCGCACTGCCACCGATGCCGACATGGATAAGGTGTTCGACTTTGCCGAACGCACCCTCGTGGATCGCCTCCACCAGCAGCTTCATCCGCTTGCGCAGCGCCTCGGCTTCCTCGACGCTCGCATCCCGCCCAACCCCCCTCAGCACGGAGTGCTGGGCCGCCCTGTTCTCGGTCGGGTTGATTACCTCGCCCGCGAACAGACGGCGGCGCATCTCGTCGAAGTCGGATGCTTCGGCTAGCGCCTCGAAATCCGCTAGCAAGGCGTCGGTCAGGTGCGTCTTGGACCAGTCGAAACGGATTCCGACCGGCTCATCACCGCCTCGCAGCTCCAGCCGGGTCGAGAGCTTGTCTACCCGGTCCGGATCGGCGGCGAAGACCTCCTCCAGCGTCGGGTCGGGATGGAGGGCGACTTTTTTCCAGGCTTCGTCGCGAGTGAGCGGCACGGCACGTCCTTTCGTCCTTTTACGCCTCGCACGGCTAGGCCATCGGGCTACGAAAGCAACCCTCCAGCGCCACTGCATGCTTGACCTTGCCGCGCGCAGGCGGGCATGACCGCGCGCGATGACCGATACGACCCATATCCGCGAGATCGACGATCCTGCCGCCGGCACATCTGCCGCGCCCAAGGAGGAGAAAAAGGAAGACTGGAAGAGCTTTGGCTGGTTCCTCGTCAAGCTGGTGATTATCGTGCTGATCTTCCGCACCTTCTTCTTCACCAGCTTCAATATCCCTTCCGAAAGCATGTTGCCGCGCCTGCTGATCGGCGATTACCTGTTCGCGCAGAAGTGGTCCTACGGCTATTCGCGTAACTCGCTGCCCTTCGATATGGATGTGGGCGACGGACGGCTGTTCGGCAGCACGCCCGATCGTGGCGACATCGCCATCTTCAAACATCCGGTCGACAATGCGGACTATATCAAGCGTGTCATCGGCCTGCCGGGCGACACCGTGCAGATGGTCGGCGGCGTGCTCAATCTCAACGGGGCGCCGGTGGGTTACGAGCGGATCGAGGATTTCGTGCTGTCCGTACAAAGCGCGCAGGATTGCCGCGGAAACAGCGAATTTGTCACCCGCTCGGAGGATGGCGGCATCGCCTGCGCCTATCCGCAATTCCGGGAAACCCTGCCCTCGGGCGTGAGCTACAACATCCTCGATCTCGGCGACACGCCGCAGGACGACACGCCGCCCATCACCGTGCCCGAGGGCCACATTTTCCTGATGGGCGACAACCGCGACAATTCGCTCGACAGCCGATTCCCGGCGCAGGCGCAGCGCGGGATCGGGCTGGTGCCAGAGGTGAACCTCGTGGGCGAGGCGAGCTTCATGTACTGGTCCACCGACGGGACGGCAGAATGGTTGCTGCCCTGGACCTGGTTCTCCGCCGCGCGCTGGAGCCGCATGTTCCGCGGGATATGAGCGCGCTCGAACCCGCCACGCGCGACTGGCTGGAGGCGCAGGGCTTTGCCGTGTCGGACGAGGCGCTGTGGCGCGAGGCGCTGACTCACGGCAGCACGGGCGAGGCGCGCGATTATCAGCGGCTTGAATTCCTCGGCGACCGCGTGCTCGGCCTGACGGTGGCGCACTGGCTCTACAGCCACGGGCGCGCGGCGGAAGGGCGCATGGCGCAACGGCTCAACGCGCTGGTGTCAAAGGACAGCTGCGCCACGCGGGCCCGTGAGCTCGGCGTGGCCAACCATGTCCGGCTCGGCAAACAAGCGCGCGAGGACGGCGCGCAGGACAGTGACAATGTGCTCGGCGACATCATGGAGTCGCTGCTGGGCGCGAACTATCTCGAAGCCGGTTTTGGGGAGACCGAAAGGCTGATCGACCGTATCTGGAGAAGCGCACTCGATGGCGATGACGGGCAGACCAAACACCCCAAGTCCGCTTTGCAGGAATGGGCCGCCGGTAATCGCCGGCGCCCACCCGATTATACCGTCACCGACATCTCCGGCCCCGATCACGCGCGGCGTTTCACGGTGAAGGTCGCAGTTTACAAGGTCGGCGAGGTCGAGGCCACGGCGAGCGGCAAGCAAGACGCGGAAACGGAGGCGGCGCGGCTCTTCATGGAGAAATTCGGGTGAACGACGAAAAAACGAAATGCGGCCTCGTCGCCGTGATCGGCGCGCCCAATGCGGGCAAGTCCACGCTGGTGAACCGGATTGTCGGCCAGAAGGTCGCCATCACCAGCGCAAAGGCGCAGACCACCCGCGCGCGTCTGCTCGGGATTGCGCTGCATGACGACACGCAGATCTTGCTCGTCGATACGCCCGGCATTTTCGAACCCCGCCGCCGGCTGGACCGCGCGATGGTGAGCGCTGCATGGGAAGGCACGGAGGCGGCCGATGCGGTGCTGCTGGTGGTCGATCCGGTCAAGCAGCGCCGGCACGAGCTGATGCCGCTGCTGGACGCGCTGAAGGATCGGCCCGAACGTAAGATCCTCGTCCTCAACAAGGTCGATGCCAGCCCGAAAGAGCCGTTGCTCGCGCTGGCGCAGGAACTGGGTGAGGCGGTCGAATTCGGCGAGGTATTCTTCGTTTCCGCCCTCACCGGCGACGGCGTGCCGGAGTTGAAGGATCGTCTCGCCACAATGATGCCCGAAGGGCCATGGCACTATCCAGAAGACCAGGTGAGCGACGCCAGCGAACGCCTGCTTGCCGCCGAGGTGACGCGCGAACAGCTTTACCGCCAGCTGCACGAGGAATTGCCTTACGATGCTGCCGTGCGACCCGAAAGCTACGAACAGCGCAAGGACGGCAGCGTGGAGATCCGCCAACAGATCGTCATCGCCCGCGACAGCCAGAAGCCCATTGTGCTGGGCAAGCAGGGCCGCCGCATCAGGGAAATCGGCGAAGCAGCGCGCAAGGAGTTGAGCGAGATTCTAGGACAAACAGTGCACCTGTTTCTGCATGTCAAGGTCGACGAACGCTGGGCCGAGAACCGCGAGATGTACGAGGAAATGGGGCTGGACTGGGTGCGCTAACGCCCCGATCAACGCTTTTTCGCGATTGTGATCTTGTTCTTCTTGGCGAAATCGCGTGTCGATTCCTCGCTTCGGTTCAGCGCCTTGGCGATCTGCTTCAAGCCATGCCCCTTGCTCGCCAGCAATTTGAGCTTGCCAGCCTCCTCGCCGTTCCAGGGCTGTTTGTGCCGCTCGAAATTGTCTTTCGCCATCAGCTCGCAGCCTTCGTCTTCGGTGCAGTCCTCTTCTTCGCCGGAGCCTTCTTCTTCGCCGGAGCCTTCTTCCGCCCCTTCTTCTTGGCCGGCCCCTTCGCCGCCTTTTCCGCGATCAGCGCGAGCGCCTCGTCCAGCGTGAGTGCGTCCTTGTCCTTGTCGCGCGGAATCGTCGCGTTGACAATGCCATCGGTGACATACGGACCGTAACGGCCTTCCATCAGCTTAATGTCGTCGCCCGCCTCGGTTGTGCCGAGCACCTTGAGCGGCTCACGGCTGCCCCGTCCTGCCCCGCCGCGATTGGCCGCTTGCGCCAGCAGATCCACCGCGCGGTTCATGCCGACATCGAACACCTCGCGGGTGTTGGAGAGCTTCGCATATTTCCCATCATACCGCAGGTAAGGGCCGTAGCGCCCGATAGCTGCCTCGATCTCCTTGCCCGTTTCCGGATGCGCACCGACGATACGCGGGAGGCCAAGCAGCTTCACCGCCCATTCGAAATCGAAATCGTCGAGATCCTTGGGGATGCTCGCGCGCTTGGCTTCCTTGCCCGCGCCCATCTGCACATACGGCCCGAAGCGGCCCGACTTGCGCTCGATCGGCTCGCCGGTATCGGGGTGTTCGCCCATCGTGCCGTCGTCGCTGCCATCGTCCGCACCGGGCTGGCCGAATTTGCGGCGGAAGGTGCATTCAGGGTAATTCACGCAGCCGATGAATGCGCCATAGCGTCCGCCGCGCAGGTGCAGTTCGCCTCCCTCGCGGCCTTCCTCTGCGCAGAGCGGGCACCAGCGCGGTGCGTGCCCGTCCTCGCGCTTCGGGAAAAGGAAATCCTCGAGGAATTCGTCGAGCACCTCGGTCACTTCCGAAGGCTGGCGCTCCATCACCTCGTCGCTCTTCGGCTTGAAATCGCGCCAGAACGCTTCGAGCAGCACCTTGTATTCGGCGCGCCCGCCGGAAACCTCATCGAGCTCCTCCTCCATCTCCGCCGTGAAGTCGTAAGCGACATAGCGGGGGAAGAAACGTTCGAGGAATGCCGTCAACAGCCGCCCCGAATCCTCTGCAAAGAAACGGTTTTTCTCCATCCGCACATAGTCGCGGTCGCGCAGCGTCTGGATGGTGGAGGCGTAGGTCGAAGGACGCCCTATGCCGAGCTCCTCCAGCCGTTTCACCAGCGAGGCTTCGGAGAAGCGCGGTGGCGGTTGGGTGGAGTGCTGCACCGCCTCGACATCTTTCTTGGCAGGCACCTCGCCCTTGCGCATCAGCGGCAGCAGGCCGTCCTCGTCATCGTCCGATTTTTCGTCGAAACTCTCGGTATAGACGGCGAGGAAGCCAGGGAATTTTACAACCTGCCCACTGGCGCGCAGTTCGTGCTTGCCGGTCGGGTCGCGCAAGGTCACGCTGGTGCGCTCCAGCTGCGCGCTCGCCATTTGGCTTGCCATCGCGCGCTTGAAAATGAGTTTGTAAAGCTTCGCCTCGTCGCCCGAACTGGCGCGGTCCTTGCGGAAATCGGTCGGGCGGATCGCCTCGTGCGCTTCCTGCGTGTTCTTCGCCTTGGTCTTGTAGAAACGCGGCTTTTCGGGGCGATAATCCTCAGTGAAGCGATCGGCGATGGCATCACGCGCGGCCAGAATCGCGCTCATGTCCATTTGCACGCCGTCGGTTCGCATGTAGGTGATGTCGCCCGCCTCGTAGAGTTTTTGCGCGCAGCGCATCGTATGGCTTGCGGAAAAGCCGAGTTTGCGCGCAGCCTCCTGCTGCAGGGTCGAGGTCGTGAAAGGCGGCGCGGGACTGCGCTTTAACGGCTTTGTCTCGACCTCCTCGACGGTGAAGCGGCCCTGCTCCACCGCATTCTTCGCCGCATCGGCGGTGTCCTTGTCGCCGATTGTCAGGCGTTCGAGCTTCTTGCCGTTGAACCGCACCAGCCGCGCGTCGAAGCCGGTGCCGTTATGTTCCATCTTGGCAGTGATGGACCAGTATTCCTGCGGCTGGAAGACCTCGATCTCCCGCTCCCGCTCGCAGATTAGCCGCAGCGCGACCGATTGCACGCGGCCCGCCGATTTCGCACCGGGCAGCTTGCGCCAGAGGACCGGCGAGAGAGTGAAGCCGAACAGGTAATCGAGAGCGCGGCGGCCGAGATAGGCATCGATCAGGTCCTGGTCGAGCTCGCGCGGGGCCTTCATCGCGTCGGTGACGGCCTGCTTGGTAATAGCGTTGAATGTCACCCGCTCGACATCGGAGGGGAGCGCCTTGCGCTTCTTGAGCAGTTCGAGGACGTGCCAGCTGATTGCCTCGCCCTCCCGGTCGGGGTCGGTGGCGAGGATCAGGCGGTCGCTCTTCTTCGCGGCGTCGGCGATGGCCTTGACCTGCGCACGGTTGCGCTGGTCGGAATAGACCTCCCAGTCCATCGCGAATTCTTCGTTCGGGCGCACGCTGCCGTCCTTCGCCGGCAGGTCGCGGACATGGCCGTAACTGGCGAGGACCTTGAAGTCCTTGCCGAGATATTTCTCGATGGTTTTTGCCTTGGCGGGCGATTCTACGATGACTAGTTGCATGGTTGTTCCGGGCAGTCCCTACACGTGTACGTACGCGCGAGATTGGTGATGAAGGTGCGAATTCGTCAAGCGCACAATTCGCGGCTCAGGCAAAAACCTCGCGCAGTTCGGCCCCGTCGCCGACGAGGCGCCTGTAGGCCGTGACCGAGAGGCCCATGAGGAACACGGGCAGAAGATGGATGGCAAGCCAGCCGAACGAGCCTTCGTCGCTTCCCCCAAAGATCTCGCCGATTGCCGCGAGGACAACGAAGGCGAGAACCCAGATCAGGCCGAGGACAAAAACGGTAAGCGCAAGTGCCACCGTATTCCCGTCACTCGCCCGCCAGCTTTCGCCCAGTGCCTCGAACAGGTTGCGTGGTTTCGCTACGAGGTAAGCGGGTGCCATCACCCATTTCGCGACGAGGATGACGCCGGGGACAAACAGGAAATTGAGCCCGACAAGAACAGGAATGACGAGAAGCAGCGCCATGAAAAACAGGCCGAAGACGCGCATCCGCTCGTCTTGTAACAACCCCGCATAGCGCAGCATCGCCTGATAGAGCCAGTACTGGCCGACGAAATATCCGATGAACGCGCCGATCGCGAGCAGGCCGCCCAGCGTGCTGCTCGTCCCTGCGAAAAGACCGATCGCAAAGAACGCACCGAAATAAATGGCAAGCTCTTTCCGGGCGCGCTTCAGCGCGGCGAAGGTGCCGCCCAGCAGCTCGCCGACATCGGCCCGCTTTGCTTGCACATAGCTCAAGACGAAAGGCTCACCCGGCCGCCAGCGTGACGCACCAGCCGTCCGGCAATTTCCAGTTCCAGCAGCGCCATCTGCACCGCGCCCGCGCTCGCGCCGGACTGGCGGATCAGTTCGTCGACGGGCACCGGTGCGGTGGTGAGCAGGTCGGCTACATCGGCGCCCGTCTCGGGAGCGTCCTCGATGGCAACGAAGTCGGCAGGTGTTACCGGCTCGCGGAAGCTGGAGAGGGGCGTGCCATCGAAGCCGGTGAGCAGTTCGACTACATCCTCGGGCTCCTGCACCAACACCGCGCCTTCGCGGATGAGGTGGTTGCAGCCGTGGCTGCGCGCTTCGAGGGGGCTGCCGGGGATCGCCATCACCTCGCGCCCCGCCTCGCCTGCCAGCCGCGCGGTAATGAGGCTGCCCGATTTTGGCGCGGCCTCCACCACCAGCGTGCCTAGCGCCAGCCCTGCGATGATGCGGTTGCGCTTGGGAAAATGTTGTCCACGCGGCTCCGTGCCGGGCGCTTCCTCGGCAATTAGCAGGGCATCGATGGCGATCTGCTCCTGCAATTCCGCGTGCTGCGGCGGGTAGGCGATGTCGATGCCGCTAGCGATAACGCCGATGGTGCTCGGCATCGCGCCTTCGTGACACGCCCCGTCAATCCCGCGCGCCAGGCCCGACACGACGACGAAGCCTGCCTCCCCCAGCC
>JBARVT010000180.1:0-1740 GCA_049646405.1 Alteraurantiacibacter sp. | reverse complement strand
AGCTAGGGCAGACGCTCGCCACCCGGCCCGATCTTGTCGGAGAGGATGCAGCGGAAAACCTGCTGAGCCTCCAGGACAGCCTGCCGCCGGTCGACTTTGCGCTCATCAGGGAGCAGATCGAGCGCGGTTTCGAGCGGCCTCTCGAAGAGTTGTTCCGCGATGTCGATCCCGTCCCCGTGGGCGCGGCGAGCATTGCGCAGGTCCACAAGGGCATCACCATCGACGGGCGCGAGGTCGCGATAAAGGTGCTGCGCCCCGGCATCCGCGAAAAGTTCGCCGAAGATATCGCCACATATGAATGGGCCGCCGCGCATGTCGAGGCGATGGGCGGAGAAGCGGCGCGCCTGCGCCCCGCGCTCACCATCGCCAATTTCAAGCGCTGGACCAATCGCGAGCTGGACCTGCGGAGGGAGGCGGCGAGCGCTTCCGAGCTTGCCGAGGCGATGCGCGGGGTTGAGGGCTATCGTATCCCTGAAATCGACTGGGATCGCACCAATGGCCGGGTGATGACCATCGAATGGATCGACGGGGTCAAGATTTCGGACCGGCAGGCGCTGATCGCAGCGGGCCACGACCTGCCCGAACTGGCGCAGCGGCTCGTACTCGCATTCCTGACGCAAGCGATCAGCGGCGGCTTCTTCCATGCCGACATGCACCAGGGAAACCTGTTCGTGCAGGCCGACGGCACGATCGTCGCCATCGATTTCGGTATCATGGGCAGGATCGACCGGCGCGCGCGGCAATGGCTGGCAGAAATCCTCTACGGCCTCATCACCGGCAATTACCGGCGCGTCGCCGAAATCCATTTCGAAGCGCAATACGTGCCGAGCTATCACGATGTCGGCGAATTCGCGACAGCATTGCGCGCGGTGGGCGAGCCGATGCGCGGCAAGCCGGTGAGCGAGCTGTCGGTCGGACAGATGCTCGATGGGCTATTCGCTATCACCCGCGATTTCGACATGCAGACCCAGCCGCACCTGCTGCTGCTGCAAAAGACCATGGTGATGGTCGAAGGCATCGCCACCCAGCTCGATCCGGCCATCAACATGTGGGAAACGAGCGCGCCCTATGTCCGCAGCTGGATCCGCGACGAGTTGGGGCCGGAGGCGGCGCTTGCCGACCGGATCAGGACCGACACCGACACGCTGCTGCGCATTCCCGAACTGGTGCGGCGGGTAGAGGACGCCTTCCCAGCCAAGGGCGGCGCGCCCGAGCCGCCGCCGCTGCCGGATGTGGAACTGGTGTGGGAACGCCGCGCGCGTCGACGGCGCGAGGGTGGCAGCAGCTGGATGGGCTATGCAATAGCAGCGCTGGGGGGCGCGGCGCTGGTTTACGGGGGAGTGCTGGCGGGGTGGCTCGGATAAGCGACCGCATCCGGCGGCGGCCTGCCGACTGGGACCGCTTCGGTCACTGGGCACCCGGCGCAGCGATGCTTGCGCTGGCGCTGATCGTCGCGACGCTACTGGCAGCGGGGCTGACCGCGCGCAATGTATCCCCGGAGACTGCCAACCCTCCACAAGTCGCGAGCGAAAACGCGCCGCGCTATGTCGGCGACGGGGAGCGCGACACCGATCTCCTCCTTTACCGCGCCATTGCCGAGCGGATCGCAGCGGGCGAGAATTACTACGCTGTCGCGGTGGACGAGCAGCGCGCGCGCAATTTCCCGGTGCGCCCCGGCCTCGCAGTGCGGCTGCCGACGCTGGCTTGGCTGGCGGCGGCACTCGGCGACTGGGGCATGGT
>JBARVT010000179.1:0-4682 GCA_049646405.1 Alteraurantiacibacter sp. | reverse complement strand
GTCATACGCGGCACTAACCGGGGCTCGCAGCCCGACCCCGTTCTCATCGCGGCACTGCGACGCGCGCACGCGATGCTCGCCTTCGAGCGTGGTCAGCCGGTAATCCAAAGGGCTCCTGCATCGCCTTACGAGCGCATGATCCTGCGGCTCGCCTTTCTCGCCCCCGGAATCCAGCGCGACATCCTGCAGGGTCGCCAGCCCCCGGGATTTAATCTGGAAACGTTCAGGAAGATCGAGGTCCCGCTCGCCTGGTCGAAGCAGCGTGCAGCGCTTGGATGGGACTGATGACGAATCCCCTGTTCTGCTGAAGAAGAGGCCTGTTCGACGCGATAACAGGGCCTGTTATCGCGAATTTATGCCCTGTTATGCCGATTAACAGGTAAACGCCGATTTCCTCCCTGTAAGCTGCTGAAATGTGGCGATGTTCTGGCGCACGAGACCCGCTGGAGTATCGATTTTGACCTGTTTTCGGGCTCAAATTCGCATTTTTCCCTGTTATTGCCTGTTAAGCAGGGAAACCGCACCGATCCAGACCTCGCCAGAGACTGGCCGATAAAATAGACCCTGATATCGCGCTTGAGACGCGGCGAATGATGGCGCCGTTACGGAAGTGGCCTTTCAAAGCCGCCTGTTCCGCGCGCTTGCGCGCTGCCCCTGCAACCTGAGACTAGTGCTGGGGGTGAGTGGCGGAGAGGGTGGGATTCGAACCCACGGTACCCTTACGGGCACAACGGTTTTCGAGACCGTCCCGTTCGACCACTCCGGCACCTCTCCGCAAAAAGGGCGACAGCTGAAAAACCCGCAGTCGATTGGGAAGCGCGGCGGTTAGACGAAGGCGGGGCGCTTGCCAAGTCTCTTCGCGGCCCATTGCGGCGAAAACGGGTGATTGCCCGATTGCCATTCTTGTTGCGGGCGCGAAGCGGCCTATATTCAGGCGCATGGATCGCTCCGAATTCTTTTCTCTCCATGCCGGAAAGCGCGTCGCCGCGCCACTGCGTTCGCGTGCGCGCTTCGCTATCGGTGACGTGGTAAAACACCGCAATTACGATTTTCGTGGCGTCGTTTTCGATATCGACCCGGTCTATGCCAATTCCGAGGAATGGTACGAATCGATTCCCGAGGGCAAGCGCCCGCGCCGGGACCAGCCCTTCTACCACCTCCTCGCCGAAAACGAGGAAAGCTCCTACGTCGCCTATGTCAGCCAGCAGAACTTGCTGGTGGACGGTGATGGCGGAGAGGTGGAACATCCGCAAGTGACCGAGATCTTCGAGGATTTCCAGGGCGGCAAATATCGCCTGCGCCGCTCGATGACGCACTAGCTCTTGATCTTCCAGCCGCTTTTCAGAACCTGGTAGACGGCGAAGATGAGCAAGAGGTTCAGCAAACCCACGCCCGCCGCCGCGGCGAGGACATGCGCGTTGTCGTTCCCGATATCGCTTCGTCCGAGGAAGCCGTAGCGAAAGCCGGAGATCATGTAGAAGAACGGGTTCACCCGGCTGATCGCTTGGAACACCGGCGCGAGGTTGGAGATGACGTAAAACGTTCCCGAAAGCAGGCTGAGCGGCGCGATGACGAAATTGGTGATCGCGGCATTGTGGTCGAATTTCTCCGCCCAGATGCTCGCCAGGAAGCCGAACAGCGCCAGCATCAGAGAGCCCATCAGGCCGAACCAGACGATCGCCCATGGATGCGCGATTGGCAGGTCGACGCCAGGGTAGAGCCACATGGCGAGCGCCACCGCCCCGCCTACCAGCAGGGCGCGTGTCATGGCGGCGGCGACGATGCCGATCATAAGTTCGACGTTGGAAAGCGGCGGCATGAGCAGGTCGATGATCGTGCCTTGCATCTTGCCCGCCAACAAGCTGAAGCTCGAATTGGCGAAGGCATTCTGCATCATTCCCATCATAATGAGTCCCGGCGCAACGAAGGTGCCAAAAGAGACGCCAAGCACTTCACGCCCTTCGCGGCCCAACGCCACAGTGAAGATAATAAGGAACAGCAGCGTGGTGATGGCAGGCGCCCAGATCGTCTGCGTCTGCACCTTGAGAAAGCGACGGATCTCCTTAATATAGAGGCTCCACAGCCCGATCCGGTTGAAGCCGGTGATCTGCGGCTCCCCCTGCGGCGGGAATTTGCGAGCGCCACCGCCAGCGGTGTCGACGAGTTCGGATAATTCGTTTCCGGACGAGTGGATCGCTTGTTCCGCCATGGGGCCGCGCCTATCTGCACGGGGACGGGCTGGCAAGAAATTCGGCAGGCGGCACGGCTCGCTTGGCAAACAGACTGAAAGTGACTGCATGAGTTGGACCGAAGAACGCATCGCAACCCTCACCAGGATGTGGGAGGGCGGCGCGACCGCGAGCCAGATCGCGGAAGAGCTTGGCGGCGTGTCGCGCAACGCGGTGATCGGCAAGGCGCACCGACTGGGTCTGAAAGCGCGCCCGAGCCCGGTAAAAGCGAAGGAAAAGGCCAAGCCCGCGCCAAAGAAAAAGGCAGCGGTTCCGGCTCCCAAACCTGCGGCAAAGAAAGCTGCGGCGCCCGCGCCCCGGCCTGCTCCGAAAGCGGCACCGACGCCCACATCCGTGCCTGCGAACCAAAGCCAGCCGTTGCCGAACAAGCAAGAGGGTCTGCCCAAGATCGTCAGCTATGGCCCCGGCGGCTTCTTGCGGCAGGGCCCAGGTGATCAGCAGGCGCCAATCCCGCCCGCACCGCCGCGTCGGCTGGTTCCCGCAAAGCCCGATCCAAGCATTGCCGACAAGACGAGCCTGCTCGACCTCAACGATCGCGTCTGCCGCTGGCCGATGGGTCATCCGGGCGAACCGGATTTTCATTTCTGCGGGTCGAAAGTGAACCCGGGCTTCCCCTATTGCGTCGAGCATTGCGGGCGTGCCTATCAGGCGCAGTTGCCGCGCGGTGCGCGCCGCCCCCCTCCGCCGCTTCCCTTCGGCGGACCGCGCGTCCGCTAGAGTCTCCAGCTAGAAAAGGCCCGTCATCCCTGTGGATGGCGGGCCTCTTTGTGCCTGCCGAAACGAACAAGCGCCTCGCCGAGGGGGGCTCGACGAGGCGCTTGCGGAGGAAATTTGGCGCCCCGCATGTGGGTTGCGGAGCGCCGAGACGCCGGATGATCCACGGTGCGACCCGAAGTGTCACCAGCGCCTCTGATATACATTTTACAAGTGTGGCGCGTTCAAGTCACGTCACGTAATCGCTTGTTTTGCAATTATTTACGCCATTTTACATTTGCCACCGCGCCTACTCTTGCGCATCGGCGCGGCGCCTGGCCCGGGCCACAAGGTCTGCGACCTCATCGCTCGTGATCAGACCGAGCGAGTAAGCCTTGACGCTCGCTGCCGTCCGGTCTGTCACCTCCAACTTGGAGAAGATGCGGCGGATGTAGGCATCGACCGAAGAGCGCGAGATACCGAGGCGCGCGGCTATGTCGGGATTGCTCTTGCCGCGGCAAATCCAACCGAGAACTTCGAGCTCGCGATTGGATAGCGCCGGGATTACTTCGTCACCGCGCACGATCTGGCAATAGCTCTGGAAGGATACCTGCCCGATCTGGTGCACGGCAAGCAGCACATCTTGTGTCGGGCGCTCCTCCTGCGCCCAGCCGACACCGAGAAAACCTGCCCTCCCCTGCGGCCCGTAGCAAGCTGTGCCAATCATTCTGTCCTGTCCGTACTGGGCGACAAGCGCCATGTAACGACGCTCCATGTCCAGAAGGACGCTTGGATCGACATTGTCCGGCCAGACGAAGGCGTTGGCATGGTTCAGCGACTGCTTCGGCAACGGGTCGATGGAGGAAAGCCGGGCACGGTAATGCCGTTCCCACACTCGCGGAAAGCCCATATTGGTCAGGACACGCCCGACCCTTGCATCGCGTGTCAGGGGCGCGACGAAATACGCCTTGCCCGCACCCAGCAACGCCAGTGCGCGCATGACATGGTGCCGCAGCGGCGCAACATCTTCGGCGTCGCGTATCGCGCCAAGGATTTCGTTCAGCTTCTCGCCCTTGAGATGCATGGCACTGCACCTGTTCCCGGTATCGAACTCTTAGACCCGGCCTCGCGTCTTCTCTTTTCCAGCAGCGCGTTGGCGAACGCAGCATAGTGCCATTTCCGGCAGCAATAGGCAAACCGGCCCCGCCCGGCTTTCTTACGGGCCGCGCTTGCGTCCGCTGCGCCGCGCTGGCAGCAGGCCAATTGAGTAAGCCGCCAGCAGGAGATCGCCGGTCATGTCCTTTTCGCTCTACGAGGCCATCATTCCTTCGATGGTACAGATCCTGAACGCCGGACAGGGATGGATCGAGAAAGCGAAGGCTTGCGGTACTTCCGAAGATGAGCTCGCCGAGGCTCGCCTCATCGAAGGTATGCTGCCATTTGCCTATCAGGTGAAAAGCATGGTGGTGCATTCGGTCGGGGCGATCGAGGGCGTGCGCAAGGGAGAGTTCAATCCGGACATGGAAGAGCCGGTCACCGGGCTAGAACAGATGCGGCTGAAGCTGGGGGCGGCGGAGAACACGCTGCGGGCGCTTTCGAAGGGTGAGATCGACAGCTTCATCGGCGGCTCAACCCGCTTCAAGGTGGAGCAACTTGATCTGGACCTTCCCTTCGCCAGCGAGAACTTCCTGCTCGGCTTTAGCCAGCCGAACTTCTATTTTCATGCGACCACCACTTACG
>JBARVT010000178.1:0-8588 GCA_049646405.1 Alteraurantiacibacter sp. | reverse complement strand
GCGCTGGCTGGCGCTGGGTATCTGGGCCGTCGGGATCGTCTGGTCGGTCGCCAATTATGCAAAGGCCGTCAGCGAGGGATACGAGCTGCCCGCGCACAAGATCGGGCTGATCGCCAGCACCGGCGCTGTCGCTTTCCTCGCATGGGGCTATCTCCCCCCGCTCGTCGCCTTTGCCACGATCAACATCCATCATGCGCTGCAGTATTACGTGATTGTTTGGATGCAGGAGGGCAAGCGCATCACAACTTTCACGCGCCTCTCCAGCACCGCCGCCTTCGGAATGTTCGTTCTGTTCACCGCCGTCGTCGCGATGGGATACGACTTGGCGACGAAGCTGGATTCGCGCCTGATGCTCGTGCCCTTCCTGGCCTGTTCGCTGCTGCATTTCTGGTATGACGGGTTTGTCTGGTCGGTGCGCAAGAAGTCCGTCTGAGTTGAGCGGATAGACGGGCCGAACCAGTTTGCGTATTCCCCCTGCGTATGACGCAAGGCCACGACAGTTTCTCTGGCGAAGCCGACGATGAGGAAGCGCGCTTCCTGTCCCGAGGATTCGGGCGGGATGTTACCCCGCCTGACTACGACGCTATTGACGACCATTCTGATAGCGACAGAAGAGGCACGGGTGCCGCGAAGTGGATGGTGCTCGGGACGCTCTTCGTTGCAACAGTCGGCATTGCCGGGTTCGGGGGAAAATGGTTCGGCGACCTGATCGGCGGGCCGACCGGCGAGATCGAGGAAGTCGCTCCGCCTTCTCCAACCGGGATCCCGAAGTCCGAACCGTACGAAGCAAAGCCTTTGCCGATAGATCCGCCCGCCCAGCTGCTCCCGCAGCTCGCCGTGGCTATATCGGTCGCACCCGAGGCGCTGCGCCGTCCTATCGAGCCGGAAAGCTGGGTACGGCAGGAGAACCTGCCGCGCCAGATGTTTGGAGGGAATGCGGTGCGCGGGGTTATTGCCGCCTATCTCGAAGTGTCGCGCGACGGCAGCGTCGCGTCGTGCACCATCGGCAGCAGCAGCGAGGTCGATCCGCTCCGCGCACTACAGGCATCGGGCACGAGCGTGTGCCGTGCGTTGCAGGCGAACGCCCGGTTCGAGCCGCTGGCCGACGAACCCGCGATCGATCCGCCAGCCCCGTTACCGGATGGCGAGGCCACGCCGACAAGCGAACCGGAACGCGACGAGGTGTTCGTTCGCGTCGTGTTCCGGACGATGCATCAGCCGCCCGCGGAAGAGGCAAGCGAGTGATCTCGCGGTGCGATCGTGCTATGCGGTAGGCAAAGGAGCCTATGCCATGCTGAACAACTTGCCCACCATCGCGCTGATGCTTTCCGCACCGTTGCTACTTGGCAACGGCGATCCCGAACTTCCATTCGATGCGCCTCCCACGCTGAAGGTCGAGCCGCAATTCGTTCTCGATGCCGAACAATCCTGCACCGACACGATCCGGCAGGTGCGTGCGGAACGCGGCCTCCCGCTGCTGCAACGCGGCCTCGCCGATCCCAACGCACCGATCATGTTCAACGCCGTCGATTACGACGTCGACGGGTGCGATGTGCTGGTGGTGAATGGCGAGGACATTCGCCCGCTGCCGCAGGTCGACGATACCATGCCGCTGATCCAGCCCGCTCAGTAGAGCAGCAGGTTAGCGACCTCGTCCCGCCAGCGCGCTTCGTCCGGCGCGGCGATGGCTTCGAGATCGGCGGGAGTGGCGACGGGATCGTCGACCCATTCGCGCAGGGCAGGCCCGCCATTGATGACATCGATGGCCAGCACGCCATCCGTGTATTCGTACTTGAAATCGGTGCCGCGCCAGATTTCGTAGTCGGGACGCAGGCTGCGGATTGCTTTAAAGGCGAGCGCCTGCAGCCGCCACGGGCGGAAGGCATCATGATCGTAGAAAGCGCCCTCAGCGTGGATCATGAGGCCGTTGCACAGCTCGCTCGTATGCTTGTGAAAGGTCGGCTCGAACCAGCATTCGCGTAGCGCGCAGCCCGACAGCCATTCGGGCGCGATGCGATGCATTTCGGCGAGCACCGCTTTTGCATCGAGATCGGGCGCGCCGAAAAGCACCTCTAGCGGGCGCGTCGTGCCGCGGCCTTCCGACACCGTAGAGCCCTCGATCATTACTGTCCCGGCATAGGCGCGCGCCATGTTGAGGCTGGCCGCATTGGGCGAGGGATTAATCCAGATGCGGCCTAGGGGCCAGCCTTTGCCCGGCCCCTCCGGTAGCCAGTCGTGCATCTCGATGACTCGGTAATCCACGTCGATCCCGAATTGGCGGATGAACCAGCGACCCATCTCCCCCATCGTCAGCCCGTGCCGCATCGGCATGGGTGCCGCGCCGACAAAGCTCTCGTTACCGGGCACCAGCAGCGTGCCTTCCACCGGGCGACCTGCGGGATTGGGTCGATCCAGTACCCAGACGCTCTTGCCGTGCTTCGCCGCTTCTTCCAGCAAATACAGCAACGTAGTCACGAAGGTGTAGATACGGCAGCCGAGATCCTGCAGGTCGAACAGGAACACATCCGCGCTCGACATCATCTGCCCCGTCGGGCAGCGGACCTCGCCGTAGAGCGAGAAGACCGGTATGCCGTAGTGCGGATCGGTCTCATCCGCCGTTTCAACGATAGTGTCCTGCTTGTCGCCCTTCAGCCCATGCTGCGGGCCAAAGGCGCTGGTGACATTCACCCCCGCCGCGATGAGCGCGTCGAGGCTGTGGGTCAGGTCAGCAGTTACGGACGCAGGATGGGCGATAAGGGCCACGCGCTGGCCCTCCAGAGCCGCGCGCAGGTCAGGTTCGGCCAACAGCCGGTCGATTCCGAATTTCATGCAGCGCGAGTTCGCGCAAGTCCGGCATTGAAGCAAGCGGGATCGTGAAAATCGGGCTCTTCCTTGTGGTGCGACAGCGCCCAGTAGCTTTTAACGCCGCCCCCTTCTTCCAGCACCGCGGCGAGGCCGATGGCGCAAGGCGGGCCGGGCAGCTGGATTCGCGGCAGCGCAGCGTCGAAGATCGCCATCGCGACGCCGGTGCGGATCGTGCATTCGGGTTCGCGCGCGAAATCACGGTTATTCATACCCTCGCGGTAATCGTCGAAGTCGTATGCCGCCCAGCGCTCCGAGGGGGACATGTTGAATTCGCTGTAGGACGGCGTTCCGTCCTTTGGCATGATGAAGAGTTCGAAGCAGGTCGTCTGCCACAGATCGTCCTGCCGACCCTTCCCGGCGAAACTTGGAATGACAAGTTCTTCCGGCCCGTCGATGCGCCAGCGTATGCGCATCCAGGAGTCGGTCAGGGAAAGGATTTTTGCTTCGACCCGCCGTATCTTCGATGGCGGGTGGGCGGGATGCGCCACCAGTTCATGCGTTTGCAAGCAGGACTCCCCGTGCTACTCGCCCCCGTCCAACATTTTACAAGGCGCCAAATCCCCCGAAATGACGACTTACGATTCCGATTTGCTGCAATTGCTCAACGAACGCGGTTATGTCCACCAGACCACCGATGCAGCGGGACTGGACGCCCTGGCTGCGCGACGAATTGTGCCGGGCTATATCGGTTTCGACGCAACCGCGCCTTCGCTGCATGTCGGATCTCTGGTGCAGATCATGATGCTTCGTCGCCTGCAACAGACCGGGCACAAGCCAATCGTCGTCATGGGCGGCGGCACTACGAAAATCGGTGACCCCAGCGGCAAGGACGAAAGCCGCCGGATGCTGACCGCGCCGGACATCGACGACAACATCGCCGGTATCCGCACCGTGTTCGAGCGCCTGCTGACGTTCGGCGACGGCGTAACAGATGCGGTGATGGTCAACAATGACGAGTGGCTCAGCGAACTCGGATATATTGAGCTGCTGCGTGATGTTGGTCCGCATTTCACCGTCAACAGGATGCTGACTTTCGAATCAGTGAAGCGCCGTCTCGACCGCGAACAGCCGCTGACGTTTCTCGAATTCAATTACATGATACTGCAGGCCTATGATTTCGTGGAACTGAAGAAGCGCTACGATTGCACGCTGCAGATGGGCGGCAGCGATCAGTGGGGCAACATCGTGAACGGCGTCGAACTTGGTCGGCGGATGGAGGGCCAGGAGCTTTACGGCCTTACCACTGAATTGCTGACTACCGCCGACGGCAAGAAGATGGGCAAGACTGCGGCAGGCGCGGTCTGGCTTAATCAAGCGCAGCTACCGGCCTACGATTTCTGGCAGTTCTGGCGCAATACGGACGACCGCGATGTCGGGCGCTTCCTGAAATTGTTCACCGACCTGCCGCTGGACGAGATCGCCCGGCTTGAAACGCTCGAAGGCAGCGAGATCAACGCCGCCAAGCTCGTGCTCGCCGACGAGGTGACGAACCTGGTGCGCGGAGAGGACGCATCTTCATCAGCCCGCGCAACCGCCGAGCAGACTTTTGCCGGTGGCGGCATCGGCGAAGACTTGCCCACACTTTCTGTGCCCGCCGAAGGTATCCGCATCGGCGCAGCGCTGACCGAACTCGGCTTCACCGCTTCCAATGGCGAGGCCAAGCGCAAGCTGGCCGAGGGAGCGGTGAAGCTGGATGGCGACAGCCTTACCGATCCCGGCCACCTGATTGTGCCGCCCGCCGTAGGCACGGAATTGCGCCTTAGCCTCGGCAAGAAAAAGCACGCTATCCTGCGCAAGAGCTGATTTTACACAATCTCCACCATTTGCTGCCACATCGGTTGCCGGACTTACAAAAGGGAGTTTCCGGCCGATGGCAGGGGGCGCACAACTTTCCGTCACGGACCTGCGGCGCGCATCGCGGCATCCGGTCGATTTTTCGGTCATCGCCGAGCATTTGCTCCATGGCGATCTGAAGCTGCACGTCGCTAACGTTTCCGCGCACGGCTTCATGGTCGACCAGGCGCAGGATATCGTCAATCGCGGCGATCGGCTGATCATCCGCCTTCCCTCCGTGGGCCGGATCGAAGCCTATTGCATCTGGGTCACCGAAGACCGTGCAGGCTTCCAGTTCGAACGGATTATCCGGCTCGACGATTTCCAGGCGATGATCGCCGAAATGCAGCCCAACCCCGCACTTCGCCGCCGCGGCTGACCTTTGCGCAGCTAAATTCTTGCTAGCTTGGCAAGCGCGCGCCGCGCTGCCATTGCGCTCGCTGTGAAGACAGAGATCGCAGCCTCCGGCGAAGAGCCGACGAACCCGCTGCACATCCACAATTTCCGCGCCTATCTGGTCGCACGCTTTACCATGATGGTCGGCCAGTATGCGATGATGCTGATCATCGCGTGGCAGACCTATACACTTTCGCGCGAAAGCGGGATGGACGAGCTGGCGGCATCGGGCCAGCTGGCGCTGATCGGACTGCTTCAATTCCTGCCGCTTTTCGTGCTCTCGCCCTTCTCGGGCCTCGTGGCGGACAGGTTCAACCGCAAGACCGTCTCGCGTCTCACCATCCTCCTGCAATTCGGCTGCGCGGCGACACTGGCGTGGTTGAGCCATACCGATGCTATCGCGCTGGGCTGGCTGTTCGGGGTCGCGGTGGTGCTTGGCATCGTGCGGGCTTTCAACGGACCAGCCCTAAGCGCGCTCGCGCCCAATCTCGTGCCCAAATCGATCCTGCCCAACGCCATCGCGCTCTCCAGCATTGCGTGGCAGACCGGTATGATCGTCGGCCCGGCGCTTGGCGGCTATGCTTATGGGGCCGCACCCGCCCTGCCCTATGCAATCGCTGCCGGGTTGTTTCTGCTCGGCATCGGCGCGATCTCGACGATAGGCGATGTTCCACGCTCCCCGATCACCGGGGCGCAGCGGCCTATCGGGCAGGTCATCGACGGGTGGCGCTATGTCATCCAGAACAAAATGGTGCTTAGCGCGATCACGCTCGACCTTTTCGCCGTCTTCCTTGCCGGCGCCACCGCCCTGTTCAGCCCTTTTGCCTACGACATTCTGGAGGTCGGCGAAACCGGCCTCGCCCAGCTCGCCGCCGCGCCTGCCATCGGTGCTGCCGTTACAGCGATCTGGTTCAGCTTTCGCCCGCTCAGAACGAATGTCGGCCCGAAAATGCTGTGGGCGGTAGTGATTTTCGGCGTCGCCACTATCGTGTTCGGCCTGTCGCGCTCTATGCCGATCAGCCTCGCGGCGCTGTTCGTTGTCGGGGCAGCGGATATGTTTTCCGTCTACATCCGCCAGTCGCTGGTGCAGCTGCACACCCCGGACGACAAGCGCGGACGTGTGTCCTCGGCCAGCCTTTTAACCATCAGTGCGTCGAACGAGGGTGGCGATGCGTTTTCCGGCTTCCTCGCCAGCGTGATCGGCCCGGCAGCCGCCGTCGTAGCGGGCGGGATCGGCGCCATCGTCACAGTCGCGGCGTGGAGTCGGATCTTCCCGGTTTTGCGCCATACCCGGACCTTCGACCCGCCTCCTGCATTGCAAGAAGAGACCCCTGAAGAAAAATTGCAGGAAAGTATCCCATGAAGTTCGACAGCATTCTCCAGTCCATCGGCAACACGCCGCATATCCGCCTCGCCCGCCTGTTTCCCGAACACGAGGTGTGGGTGAAGAGCGAGCGGGCCAATCCCGCCGGTTCGATCAAGGACCGGATCGCGCTCGCCATGGTCGAGGCGGCGGAGGAGTCGGGTGACCTGAAACCCGGTGGCACAATCGTCGAGCCGACCAGCGGCAATACTGGCATCGGCCTGGCGATGGTCGCTGCGGTAAAGGGATACAAGCTCGTCCTCGTCATGCCGGAAAGCATGAGTCTCGAACGCCGCCGCCTGATGCTTGCCTATGGCGCCAGGTTCGACCTGACGGCGAAAGAAAAGGGCATGAAAGGCGCGATCGAGCGAGCGCAGGAACTGGTCGGCGAGACCGAGGGCGCATGGATGCCGCAGCAGTTCGACAACCCGGCGAACTTTCAGGTGCATGTTCGCACGACGGCGCAGGAAATCCTCCAGGACTTTGCCGACTCGCCCATCGACGCGATGATTACCGGCGTCGGCACGGGAGGCCATATCACCGGCTGCGCGGAAGAACTGAAGAAGACCTGGCCGCAGATGAAGGCCTATGCGGTGGAGCCCGCCGCCTCGCCTGTCATCAGCGGCGGCCAGCCCGGCCCACACCCGATCCAGGGCATCGGCGCGGGCTTCATTCCGGATAACCTCCACACCCAGTCGATCGACGGCGCGATCCAGGTCGATGCCGAGGTGGCGAAGGACATGGCGCGGCGCTGCGCGGCTGAGGAAGGCATGCTGGTCGGCATCTCGAGCGGCGCGACGCTCGCGGCAATTCAGCAAAAGCTGGGCGAGATGGACGCAGGCAGCCGCGTGCTCGGCTTCAATTACGACACGGGTGAGCGCTATCTCTCGGTGCCGGATTTTCTGCCGACCGAGTGATCAAGTGCGAATGAGCGAGCCGTCCTCCAGCAGGCGATAGAAGCAGGTACGCGCGCCTGTGTGGCAGGTCGGCCCCGCCGGAATGCATCGCAGGACAAGTGCGTCCTGGTCGCAATCGACGAGAACTTGCTCGACCTGCAAGGTGTGGCCGGATGTTTCGCCCTTGCGCCACAGCGTGCCGCGGCTGCGCGAGTGGAAATGCGCCTTGCCGGTCGACAGCGTCGCGTCGAGCGCCTCCCGGTCCATGAAGGCGACCATCAGCACCTCGAGCGTCTTCGCTTCCTGAACGACGGCGGTAAGCAGGCCATTTGCGTCGAACTTCGGAAGGAAGGCCGCGCCTTCCTCCCGTTCTGCTGTGATGATCGCATCGCCGATGAGTCCGCCCTTTCCGATGTGGCAAACGGGTTGCACTTCGCATACCCGTTTGTTGCACGATAAGCACATCCGCTTTTCGAAATCTATCGCCAACCGTCAAGTCGTTTGCGGCGCGACCGGTCTCATGAAATGAAGCTGCTGCGGTCTGACTGGCCGCGCACATTCTCGACGGATCAAAAGCCGGGGGGATGGGAGGAGACGGAGTTCGCCGGGGCTTTCGGGCGAGCCGTTTCATGAGGGTTTGGGACTGCCGCGTTCACTGGGGGTGGCGCGAGGTTCCAGCGATATCGTCACGCGAACGCCCGGAAGGAAACTTCCGGGCGTTTTGCCTATCCGGGATCGGGCAATACGCGGCTGAAGCATGCGACTATCACCTTTCGCGCTCCGGCTCTCTTGAGTGCAGCAACGCAGGCATCGCTGGTTGCGCCGCTGGTCAGGACATCATCGACAAGGATCGCGTTAGCCCCTTGGAGCTTTTCCGCACGGCGCGGATCGGCCTGGATCGCGCCTTCAAGCACCCTTGCGCGCTCGCCCCTGCCCAGCCCTCCGAGCGAGGGCGTCGATCGTGTGCGGCGCAGGCCATCGACCACCAGCTCCAGCCCGCGCAGCTTTGCAATTTCGCGTGCCAGCAATGCCGACTGGTTGTAACCGCGTTTCCACAGTCGCATCCGGTGCAGCGGCACCGGCACGACGAGCCACTCGCCGTCCAGCTCGGGCAGACGTGCGGTGATCTGGCGGGCGAGCATCTGGGCAAGCGCGATCTTGCGGCCATGCTTGAAATTCAGGACAAGCTTGCGCGCGGCGTCGTTGTAGAGCGTGCCCGCCGCGATTCCGTCATG
>JBARVT010000177.1:0-2682 GCA_049646405.1 Alteraurantiacibacter sp. | reverse complement strand
CGATGACGATGATCGAATCAGGCAGGCCATATTCGCGAAGCGGGCGTTCGCTGCGCTCTGCCTTAACTCAAACAGTGCGGACAAAACGGACCTTGGATTTTTCCTCTTCGCTGACGCATCATCGCTTCGCACATGCAGCGGGTTTCTCGCTGCGTTGCAGCCCGCGTTGCGGATGCGGCCATTGCTTGCTGGCTTCGAACGTCTGATCCAATCCGCACTTTCGCTGCATGGCGTTTGGACACGAAAGACGTGGACTTTTCCGCCTTTCGCCACATCTGCACCAATGTCTGTTCAAGTGCGCACTTGGCAATACTGGTAGTATTCGATCCCTAAACTGATGTGGCGGAACTACGATGATGCAACCAGCATTGGATAGCCTTCAGACGGCTGCCCACAGTTCTCAGCCTTCGCCGTAGGCTCCCTGTTGGATATTGCCGGACAGCGTGCAATCAGTTCGACATGCTGGATACAGCACTCATTTGCGCCTGATAGGTGTCTTCCAAATGGGTAAGAAAAGCGCGCACCGCTGGATTGGCACGGCGGCTTTCCGGCCAGAGCGCCGTGACGTTGTGCCGCTCAACCGCGAAATCGGCAAGCACCGGAACGAGTTCGCCCCGCGCCACATAAGGCTGCGCGATGAAGGTCGCGGCGATACCGATGCCCCCGCCAGCGACAAGCATCGCAATTAGCGCCTCGCTCACATCAACGAGCGTGCCTGAGGGTGGCAAGATTTCGATCTCACGCTTCCCGAACTTGAAGAGCCAGCGCATGACCTGACCCGTATTCTGGTAGCGGAGACTGACGGTCTCATGTCCCTCCAGATCGTCCGGGTGCATCGGCGTACCCCGCGCAGCAAGATAGGCCGGTGATGCAAAGCAGCAGAGTTTATGTGGCGCGAGTTTGCGTGACAGCAATCGCGAGTCCGCCAGCTCGCCGATGCGGATGGCGACGTCGATCTCATCGTCGACAAAATCGACAACCTGATCGTTCAGCCGCAGATCGACTGTGACCTTGGGATAGAGCCTCCGGAATTCGGGCAGCGCCGGTGCAATGATGTGGATGCCGACAGGGAGCGGTGCTGCGATGCGCAAAGTGCCAGCGGGCTCGGAACGGGCCGTCATCGCCATCTGCTCGATCTCTTCGGCCGCCTGCAGCAGTGCTAACGCGCGTTCGTGAAGTGCCCGGCCCTCCGGGGTGAGCGTCAGTGACCGCGTCGTGCGGGTGAAGAGCGACACTCCGAGCTGTCCTTCCAGCCGCTGCACGCTTTTGCTGACGGCGGACGGTGAAATCGACAGCGACTTTGCCGCAGCTGTGAAACTGCCCAACGATCCCGCCCGCGCAAATGCGATCAACCCAGTTAGTCGTTCCAATCCGATATGTTCCACCATGGCACTACTTAAGTTACTAAGAGCCTAATTATCAACCTTTGTTGCTCTTGCTATGTGTTCTCCAACGAAATGGATCACTGGAAAAGACAGATGAGCAAGATGATGAAAGCAATCCGGCAGCATGAGTTCGGCGGCCCCGACGTGCTGCGCTATGAAGATGCGCCCGTCCCCGAGATTAAGTCTGGAGAAGTGCGCATCCGCGTCCATGCGGTCGGCCTCAATCCGCCGGACTGGTACCTGCGCGAGGGCTACAAGATGCTTCCGCCCGAATGGCAGCCACAGGTGTCGTTCCCCGTCATCGTCGGAACGGACGTTTCGGGCGTCGTCGAAGCGGTTGCGGACGATGTCGGGGGCTTCGTCGTCGGCGATGAAGTCTATTCGATGGTCCGCTTTCCCGTTGGCCTTGCGGGCGACAGCCGAGGTTACGCCGAATATGTCACCGCACCGGTATCGGACGTGGCACTTAAGCCGGTCGGCATCGATCATGTCCATGCTGCCGCCGCGCCAATGTCACTGTTGACCGCGTGGCAGTTCATGATCGAGCTGGGGCATGACGCGCCGAACCCACTTCAGCCAAACCGGCATGAGCCGGTGCCTCTGAAAGGCAAAACCGTCCTCGTGAATGGTGCCGCAGGTGGCGTCGGTCACTTTGCTGTGCAAATCGCCAAGTGGAAAGGCGCACATGTGATCGCGGTCGCGTCGGGCAGACACAAGGCGCTTTTGCACAATCTCGGCGCGGATGAGGTCGTCGACTACACCAAGGACGCGGCTGAAGCTATCGTTCGGGATGTCGATCTGGTCATCGACGCAGTCGGCGGTCCAAAAACGGGGCGTTTTCTGAAGACGCTCAAACGCGGCGGGGCGCTTTTCCCGATCTATCCCCTGGGCTTTGCGGGAGCAGCCGAGGCTGAAATGCTGGGCGTCACCGTATCGGCAACGCAGGTCCGGTCAAATGGCGATCAACTCGTCGAGCTCGCACGATTGCTGAACGACGGCACGCTGCGTGTCGTGATCGATAGCACGTTCCCGCTTGCTGAGGCACAAAAATCCCATGAACGCGCCGCCAAAGGGCATATTCAGGGCAAGATCGTACTGACCGTCCGATGACGACGGACGCAAAACGCCACCATGGCACGACAGCGTGGTTCGAAATGGTCGGAGCTCTGCTCTGCGAAGCCGCGATGCAGGCCGGGCTCTCGCCAAACCTCAACCTGTCGCTGGTTGAGCGCTACACCGACGGGATCGCGTTGCCAGGCGGCCTCATTCAAGGCCTGCGCTTCGACATATCCTGTGG
>JBARVT010000176.1:0-4055 GCA_049646405.1 Alteraurantiacibacter sp. | reverse complement strand
CCGCCGATCCGCGCGGGCTGGTGACGACGCCGTGGGACATGATGGTCAACCAGGCGGTCGAAATGACGCGCGGCAGCGGGCGCCACGGCAGTTGCGGACTAGGTTTCGGAGAGACGGTCGGCCGGTTCGAGGAGCGGGGTAGCGCACTTCGTGTCGGCGATCTGCATGAGATTGGGCTGGCCGAGAAACTGGCGGACATCCGCGATTGCTGGCTTCCGGAACGCTTGGCAGAACTGGGCCTGACTGGGAACCACGGCCCGCTCGAATTCGCGCACTCGCGGCGTCTGCTCGACCGTTTCCTGCGGCAGTGCGCGGATTTCGCCGCTGCCGTCCCGATGCGAAGCGATGCTGCGATCGGCGGAGAGGATACGCTCATCTTCGAGGGCGCGCAGGGCCTGCTGCTCGACCGCGACGGCGCGGATTTCCCATTCCTGACCCGTTCCAGAACCGGCCTTGCCAATGTCCACGCCATCGCGGCGGAAGCGGGGATCGGTGCAGTCGAAACGACCTACGTCACCCGCTGCTACCTCACCCGGCACGGGCGCGGGCCGATGGAGGACGAGCGCGATATCGCCCGATGGTACGATGTCGTCGATCCGACCAATCGCCCCAATCGGTGGCAGGAAAGCCTGCGTTTCGGCCTGCTGGACATCGCAAAGCTCGCCCGCCGGTTGCGGCAACAGGAAGGGACACAAAGCGACCTGAGAGGGACAGAACTCGCCCTAACCTGCTGCGATCAGGTGCGCGATCGCCATGCATGGCTCAGCGATGACCGACTGGTCGAAGGACCGATCGAGATGCTCTGCGAGGCGCTGGCCGAAGCCACCGGAATGGAGATCACGACATTCGCCTCGCCCGTTAACGTAAACACAGCAATTAAGCGGCATAAGGTATTTTCATCGGCAGGATGACCTGCTACACCAGCAAGGCGCGCCGGGGAGTCCGGCACCAGTGCGAAGCACAATCGAGGGAGTCTCGACACATGGCAAAGAAAGCCGATTTCGGCGTCTTCATCGGACGCTTCCAGCCGCTCCATATCGGGCACGAACACGTCATCCGGGAGGCGATGGAGCAGGTAAAGACGCTCATCGTCCTCGTCGGCAGCGCGAACATCGCGCGCGATCCGCGCAACCCCTTCACCTATGCAGAGCGCGAGGCGATGATCCGCTCCGCCTTTGCCTACGACATGGCGGAGGGCCGGCTGATCGTCGAACCGCTGAACGACCATCTCTATTCCGACACCGCATGGACTGCAGAGGTGCAGCGCCGCGTCAACGCCATCGTGCTCGACAAGGGAAACAACGGCGGGTTCCAGGCGCTCGGCACGAAGGATTTCCGCATCGCGCTGACCGGGTACGGCAAGGACGACAGCTCGTTCTATCTCAAGCTGTTTCCCGAGTGGGGCAACATCCAGATCGACAGCCAGTACGGCACCTTCAGCAGCACCGATGTGCGCGAGCGCTTCTTCCAGCGCATTCCCGAAGTCCCGGCCAGCATCCTTTCCAGGGGCGTCGCCAGCGATCTCGAAGAATTTGCGATGGGCGAGACGTTCCGCACACTGCTGGCGGAGACCGAGTATCTCACCGCATATCCCAAACAGTGGGGCACCGGCCCCTTCGTTACCGCAGACGCGGTGGTGATCCAGTCGGGCCACATCCTGCTGGTCGAGCGAGGCGAGCTGCCCGGAAAAGGCCTGCTTGCGTTGCCCGGCGGATTCGTCGGCACGGACGAACGCATCCGCGATGCTGCCATCCGCGAGCTGCGCGAGGAGACGGGCATCGCCGATGGCAAGGGCCAGATTCCGCCCGCCATGCTTGCCAGCTTCATCGAGGACAGCCGCACCCGCGTTTTCGATGCGCCGACCCGCTCCATGCGCGGGCGCATCATCACGCACGCCTTCCTGTTCCGCCTGCCCGACCGGCGCAAGCTCTTCACCGTGAAGGGCGGAGACGACGCGGCGGCGGCGGGCTGGCACCGGCTGGGCGATCTCACCAGCGACATGCTGTTTTCGGATCACTGGGCCATCATCGAACAGATGGCCGACCTGTAATCCCACCGGCGGGGGAGCCCCGCCACAACGCAAGCGAATGTGAGGAGTTCACATCATGACAAACCCGATTCTGGCAACCGACAGCTATAAACAAAGCCACTTCCTGCAATATCCGCCCGAGGCGCGCCGCATCAGCGCCTATGCGGAGGCGCGGCTCAACGAGTTCAGCGACGAGGTGCTGTTCCTGGGCCTGCAGCCGTTCCTCATCGACTATCTCGGCACGCCGGTTACCGCTGCCGATGTCGAGGAAGCCGAAGCGATCTGCACCGCGCATGGCGTGCCGTTCAACCGCGAGGGATGGGACGTTATCGTCGCCGACCACAAGGGCTTCCTGCCGCTGGAAATCAGGGCGCTGCCCGAAGGCACCATCGCGCCCGCCGGCGTGCCGCTATTGCAGGTGGAGAACACCGACGAGCGAATGCCGTGGCTCACCACCTTTATCGAAACCGCGCTGCTCCGCGCGATCTGGTATCCCACCACGGTCGGCACGCTCAGCTGGAAATGCAAGGCAATCATCCGCGCCGCGCTGGAAAGGAGCAGCGACGATGTTGCCGGGCAGCTGCCGTTCAAGCTGCACGATTTCGGCGCGCGCGGCGTCTCCAGCGGGGAAAGCGCGGCGCTTGGCGGCTTGGCGCATCTCGTCAATTTCATGGGCACCGATACGCTGGAAGGCATCATGGCGGCGCGCCGATATTACGATGCCGACATGCCCGGTTTCTCCATCCCCGCCGCCGAACACAGCACGATGACGAGCTGGGGCCGGGAGCGGGAGCGCGATGCCTACGAGAACATGCTCGACCGGTTCGCGGGCGAGGATCGCCTCGTCGCCGTCGTCTCCGACAGCTACGATCTCGATGCGGCGGTGGAGCAGATCTGGGGCGGTGCGCTGCGCGACAAGGTGCTGGCCCGCAACGGCACGCTGGTGGTGCGCCCCGACAGCGGCGATCCCATCGAGACGCCTTTGCGCACGGTGGCAAAGCTGTGGGAGATTTTCGGCGGCACGACCAATTCCAAGGGCTTCCGCGTGCTCGACCCCAAGGTCCGCGTGATCCAGGGCGACGGCATGAACGTAAACAGCATCGCCCGCCTGATGGAGCGGATGGTGGAGGAAGGCTTCGCCATCGACAATATCGCTGTCGGCATGGGCGGCGGGCTGCTCCAGAAGGTGGACCGCGACACGCTGCGTTTCGCGATGAAGGCCAACGCCATGCTCGACGATGCAGGCGAATGGCGCGACGTTTCCAAGAAGCCCGCGACCGACCCCACCAAGGGCAGCAAGCCCGGCAGACAGGCAACTGTCGAGCGCGGCGGCAAGCTCGTCGCCGCGCGGCTCGACGATATCGACCCTGCCGAAGATAGATTGGTGCCGGTGTGGCGCAATGGCGACATGCTGGTGCGGCACAGCTTTGCCGAAGTGCGGGCGCGCTCCGAGGCATAACCGGGCGCAAAGCGCTTTTCCCCTATGACGATCAGGTCGGCCAGCTGCAGCTGCGGCTGGTCTACAGCGCGATAAGGCAGGCAGAGCACCTCTCGTCCGCCGATTGCGCGGTTCTTGCCGATATGGCCGACGACCGGCCAGGGCTTCTATCATACAATGTCGAACTGACTGCGCGCGAGCGTGGAGACTGAGGAGTTCCTCCGCGGGGCGATCTGGTTCGTCGCGCTGATGCCGGACCGGGCGCGGTCTTGGCGGCGGCGAGCATCACCGTCTCACTCGCTTCGCGGTCCGCCATGGCGAGATCGAACATCAGCCAGGCAGGCTCTTTCACGTTCTCGTCTTTCTCACTGTGGGGGGCTTTCCGCCGAAGTGTCAGTTTCGTCAGTTTCTTCCTACTGATGAAAACGGCCCCGGGCTTTCGCGCGGAGCCGCCTCGAAATCGCGAAATCGCGGGCCGATCAGAACGGAATGTCGTCGTCGAGATCGTCGTAACTGGCGTTGCCGCCCCCGCCGGAACCGCCACCCGAGCCGCCGCCCGATCCACCGTTGTCCCAGCCGCCGGAGGAC
>JBARVT010000175.1:0-18373 GCA_049646405.1 Alteraurantiacibacter sp. | reverse complement strand
GGTCCGGCATAAGCTCTTCGAGTTGACGTTGGAGCAAGAGCCGGTGCCAGATTACGTCCGGCGGTTCGTCGAGAAATGCCAAGAGGAAGGCATGACTGCTATCCAGGGCCGGGCGATCAATCGGGAGCACATCAGAAAGCTACTGAGCGAGATTGGCAAAAAAGGCCTCTAACGAGCTGCCACAGCTATGCCGACGGAGGTGCTCGGGAAAATGCTCACGTCGATGACAGTCCCCGACGGCTACCCGTCCCCCGAGATATGACTCGGTTTGGGACAATTTGGGCGCCTGTGGTTGCCCTCCTCGACTGTCCCAAGTAGGTGTCCCATATCACCTGTTGGGTGACGACTGTCCGACGCATTTCTGCGGTTTTCGAGGCGTGATTTTCTTGGCTGAGGTCCCTGCCACCCCAGCCAACCGACGAAGGCCGACTGCCCGATGAGTTCCCACAGCGCGCGCAAGTCGCTCTTCCTTTTCCGGCAGCGCCTGTCAGGCAAAGTCAGCTTCATTCACATCAACAAATGCGGCGGCACCAGTGTGGAAGCCGCGATGGGCATACCGAAAATACACGATACCGCGCGCGAACGCGTGGCTCGCATATCGCCGGCGCGCTGGCGGCAGATGTATACATTCGGGCTGGTCCGGCATCCCTATTCGCGGATGTGCTCCTATTACGAATACAGCGTGAAAATGGGTTTTACGGGGCTTTCGGACCGGCATCTTGATGTCAACGGGTGGATCGCCAAGGTGTTCGTCGAGCGCGATTACGCCTATCGCAACAAGCCAAAAATGTTCCTTTCCTGCGTCGACTGGCTTGCCGACTGGAACGGCGATCTCTGGGTGGACGACTGGTTCAAACTGGAAGAGCTCGACGAAAAATGGCCGGTCATCAAGGACCGTGCCAGGATTTCCGGCGAACTGCCACGCAAGAACACGACCGCCGGCTTCTCGGCGGACAAGGCGCTGGAAAAGCTGACGCAGGCGTCGGTCGATGCGCTCAATACAGCCTTCGCCGAAGACTTTGCGCGCTTCGGTTACCACAAGGCGTAAACCTCAGGGCGCGCTCAGTTCCAGCGGCTCCTGCGGGTTGTTGGGAGTGAGGATCAGCTCGCCCTGCTCGATACGGACCGAAGCGAGGCGGCTGAGTAAGTTCATGCCGATGACGTTCGTATCGCCCAGCCCCGGCGCGATAACCGCGTCGAGCCCGCGGGCCACGACATTGCCGAAGCGCAATTCGTCCACGCCTGTGGTGTAGGCGGCGGTGCTGCCGTTTGCGGTCTGCAACCGGATCGGCATGCCGCCCTCGCGCGGCTCCAGTCCGGCGGCCTCGGCGGTGTGTTCGGATACGGCGGTCAGCGTGGCGCCGGTATCGACGAGGAAGGCGGCGCGGTGGCCGTTGATTTCCGCCTCCAGCCAGTAATGTCCGTCGACATGCTGCGGGATGCGCGTCTCCTCGCCCACCACGACCTGCTCGGGGTAGCCGAGCTGCGGCACCGCCATGGAAAAGCGCGGGTCGATACGCGAGAGCTGGAGCACGACGAGGACCAGCACGGCGACGAGGCCGAGCGAGCTCGCCAGTTTCAGCGCGCGGCCCAGGGCTGGCACGCGCGAGATGATCATGCTGCCGACGATCCCGCAGACCATCGCCGCGATCGCGCCCATCAGCAGCCCCGATTGCGGGATTTCCCGGATCGAATGAGCGAGTTGGTCGAAGATCGGCGCGAAATCCATGGGATGCCTAGATAGGTTCGGGTCCGGCTATTGCGAGGGGGTCGGGGGGGATTGCGCGGGCGAGCCGTAGCTCGGCTGCGCCAGTGCGAGGTCGAGCGGCCAGTCCATCAACGCGGCGGCGGCATCGTAAGTGGATTGCAGGAACGCCATCAGCGCTGCATCGGGATCGGCAGCGGCGGCGATATCGGCATAGGTGACGACGAACTCGCCAAGGTCGGTGTGCCAGTATGCGGTATCGGGGCGCACCGCCTGTTCGCCCAGCCCGTCCGGCGAAGGATAGGCGTAGGCGTAGAAGGCGGCCTCCTCCAAGCCATTACCGCCGGGCCAGAAACCCGCGCTGACCACCTCGTGGCTGTAGGCTTCGCGCGTGACGGCATTGGGCAGGTTCGGGAACCCCCCCGGATGAGGCGGCGCGCGGCGACCGGAAAAGCGGGTGACGGCAAGATCGAAGCTGCCCCAGAACAAGTGACTGGGCGAGGTCTTGCCGAGATAGAGACTGCGAAAGGCGGTGAAGACGCGGTCCGCGCTGGCAAATGCGCCGTGCAGGCGGCGTGCGGCATCGGCGTCCCATTCACGCGGGGCGTCGTCCTCGGCAAAGGTGACGCGATCCGGCACTTCGTTCGGCCCGCCTTGCAATGGCGCGGGAAAGCCGTGCCGTTCGAGCAGCGCGGTCAGCTCGCCATGCAGCGCGGCGATCGTCTTGCCTGCGATAGGCAGCTGCCAACGCCCGCCATCGTCGCATTGCAGCGTGAGGCAAGCGTCGAGCATGTCGACCTCGACCGCAAAATGCCGCCCGTCGCCTGCGGGCAATAGGCGCGAAGCGAAGCCACGTGCGGTGACGCGCATCGCGACGTGCCAGCCGTGGTTGATCCACGGATGCAGCCGGGTGGGCAACTTGCCTATCAGTTGCAGCACCATATGCGCCGCCTCGATGGTCGGCCGCTCGGCAGCGTAATCGAGGCGTGGCCAGGTCACGGAGCGCTTCTCTTGATGGTCGCTTCGGCGAGGACGAGGGCGAAGCGGCCTTGCTCGTCGGTCCAGCGTTTCACCGGTGTCCAGTGCCCGGCGAGCAGCATCGTTGCGCCGCTGCGCTTGCCGAATTTGTGGCTGTTCTCCGTGTGGATGCTCTCGCCCTCGGCCATGACGAAGGGCTCGCCCGACACTGCGAACGCGACATCACGTGTCGCCACCAGATGCATCTCGACGCGGGCAAAGGTGTCGTTCCAGCGTGCCTCATGTCGGAAGGCGTCTTCGGGAATGGTGCCGCCGAGCTCGCGGTTGATGCGGGCGAGCAGATTGAGGTTGAACGCCGCCGTCACCCCCGCCGCGTCGTCATAGGCAGCTTCGAGCACGGCGCGATCCTTGATCTGGTCCATGCCGATCAGCAGCATGGCATTGTCACCCAGCGTCGCGCGCATGTTGCGCAAGAGGTCCACCGCCGTGCGCGGGACCATGTTGCCAATGGTGGAGCCGGGGAAGAAACCGAGCTTGGGCATGTCCGCCACTTCGCCCGGCAGCTCGACCCGCCTGGTGAAGTCCGCCTCTACCGGATACACCGGCAGGCCGGGAAATTTCGCGGCAAGATCGTTCGCGGCGGCACGCAGGAACTCGCCTGATATATCGAGCGGCACGTAAGCGGCAGGCTCGATGGCGGAGAGCAGCAGCGGTGTCTTAACGCTGGATCCGGAACCGAATTCCACCACCGCGCGCCCTGCCCCAACGGCCTCGGCAAACTGCGCGCCGCGCGCCTTCAGGATCTCCGTCTCGGCGCGGGTCGGGTAATATTCCTCGACCTTGGTGATATCCTCGAACAGTTCCGATCCGCGCTCGTCGTAAAACCAGCGCGCCGGCACGGCCTTGTGCTGCTGGGACAGGCCAGCGAGCACGTCGGCGCGGAAGGCCCGATCCACGCCGTCCTCATCCAGATCGACCAGTCTTATATCGGTTTGCGATGGCATCGGGTCAGGCGTCTTTCGCGAGGCGCAGGCCGGTGAACTGCCACCGCTGCTGGGGATAGAAGAAGTTGCGGTAGGAATGGCGCGAATGGCCGCGCACCGTGGCGCAGCTCGCGCCTTTCAACACCCACTGCCCGGCCATGAACTTGCCGTTATATTCGCCCACCGCGCCCTCTGCCGGCATGAAGCGGGGATAAGGCAGATAGGCCGAGCGAGTGAATTGCCAGACATCGCCAAACAGCTCGCTCGTGCCGACAGGTCGCGGCGGCGCGGCGGTGTCGAGCTGGTTGCCTGCCGAAGCACTGAATGCGGGATCGGTGGACGGTGCATCCTGCCCGCGCGCGACGGTTTCCCATTCGAACTCGGTCGGCAACCGCGCGCCCGCCCAGGTGGCGAAAGCATCGGCCTCGTAATAGGAGATATGCGCGACCGGCGCTTGTGGATCGCGTTCCTGCCAGCCGGTATGCGTGAAATGCTCGCTCTCACGCCAGTATAGCGGCTTGGTGATGTCGCAGCGGTCGAGCCACGCCCAGGCGTCGGACAGCCACAGGCGGTGATCCTCGTAGCCGCCATCAGCGATGAAGGTGTCCCACTCGCCATTGGTGACGAGACGGCGCGAAAGGGCGAAGGGTTCGAGCAGTACGCGGTGTACCGGGCCTTCATTGTCGAAGGCGAAACCGTCCGACTGATAGCCGATGCGGGCGATACCGCCGGGATGGGAGAGCCAACCTTCTTCCTGTGCACAGACACGAGCGGTTTCCCCCTCCCACATCGCGGGCCCGATGGGGTTCTTGCTGAAGGCGTGCTTGATGTCGGTCAGCAGCAGTTCGATGTGCTGCTGTTCATGCGCGATGCCGAGTTCGATCAGGTCCGCGCACTCCGGGTCGTCCAGCAATCCCGTCATCGCCTCGTTCACATGCGCTCGCCAGTCGCCCACCTGCGCCAGCGTAGGCCGCGTCACGAGACCGCGCTGTCCGCGCAGCATACGCTCTCCCTCGGCCTCGTAGTAGGAATTGAACAGGAAGGGGAATTGCGCGTCGAACAGCGCGTAGCCGTCCAGCCGGTCGCGCAGCAGGAACGTCTCCCAGAACCACGTCGTGTGCGCCGCGTGCCATTTCGCGGGCGAGGCGTCCTCCATCGACTGGATCGTCGCATCGGCCTCGCTCAGCGATTCGAGCAGGCATTCGGTCAGCACCCGCGTCGCGTGGAAACGGTCGGCAAGTGACGTGTCGGCGTCGTATAGCGGGCGGGTTTGGGGCATCCGTCCCCTCCTGTCGGCGTCCAATAGGCGGCGCGACAAACATGGCGCATCGCGTCGGCTAATGTAACCCCCCGATGCGATGCGCGTTCCGCATATGATCTATGTTAGATCAGGCCGCCCGGCGGACCTGGTTCCGCCCGCTTTCCTTCGCCTCGTAGAGCGCCGCATCGGCGCGGGCGAGCAAGCCCTCGCCGGTGTCGCTCGGCACGAAATTTGCAAGGCCGATGCTGATCGTGACATTGGGGAGCGCGCTGCCTTCAATCCCCTGCTCCACGGAACTACGCAGCCGTTCCGCCAGCCGCCGTGCACCCGCCGCATCCAGCCCCGCGACCAGCCACACGAATTCCTCGCCGCCGATGCGCCCAACTACATCGCCCTGCCGCGCCTGCCGCCGGGCGAGTTCGGCCACCTGCACGATCACCTCGTCGCCAGTCTGGTGCCCATAGGTGTCGTTGATACCCTTGAAATGATCGATATCGAACATCAGCGCGGCCAGCGCGGCACCCTGCTTGTGGGCGACCTCCACCATGCTGGCGAGGCGGGAGAAGGTGCAGCGGCGGTTCGGCAGACCGGTGAGCGGATCGGTGTTGGCGAGCTTCTGCGCCTCCGCCGCCAGCCGCTCCGCCCGCCCGCGCGCAAGGTCGAGCGCCTGCACACGGCGGACCTGCTCCGTCACATCCATCGCCACGCCGAACAGCGCGATGCGCCGCCCGGTATGGTCGAATTCGTTGAGAATGGAAGCGCGCAGGATGCGCTCCGGCTCATCGGGCGGCCTGATCGTCAGGTCGAACTGGAACGGGTCGCGCGCTTCGGCATTCGCCTCGATCTGGCCGCGCAATTCGGCCCCGCCATCGGACATGACATGCCACATCTCGCCCGGTTGCGGCCCGAGATCGGGCGACAGGCCCGTCAGTTCGAGCATACGCGGCGACCAGTCCTGCTCGCCGCTCACGAAATCGAACCGCCAGCGCCCGATGCCCGCCAGTTCTTCCGACAGGTCGAGAAGCATGAGGTTTTCGTGCATCGAGGCATTGCGGGCGATCAGCTCCAGCTGCATCTGCTCGCGCTTGAGCAGCACGAAGGTCATCGGCAGCGCAGCTGCGAACATGGACAGCATGCCGATCTGGAGGACGAACATGCGCTCCAGCATCGTCAGGTCCGCGAGGAACGCGGCCCCCTCCCCGTCCTGCGCGGACACGACGACGAAATAGACGAGGATCGTCATGCCGATAGCGCTCTGGCCGTAGCGCACGGTCATCCCGACCATCGCCGCCATCAGCAGCGGAATCGCAAGACCGTAGCCATAGCGCAGCTCCAGCATGGCAAGGGCCGCGCAGCCGATCAGCGACAGGACGTAGCCTGGCTCGATCCGCAGTCCGCAATGCGCTGCGCTCGCATCCCAGGCATAGCGCAGCCGCATCACCTGCGGCGCGACGGTGAGCACGCCGAGCATGTTGCCAAACAGCCAGACAGTGGCTTCCAGCAGGCCGCCGACCGGGCGGAAAGGGTAGGTGGCCATGGTGCCTGAGAGGCAGCCGGCGAACAGCGCCAGCAGCAGGCCGACGACGTGCCCGAAATGGCGCGGCGGGCGGTTGCGGGCACCAAGAACACGCACGCTCAGGATCGCGCAGACAAAGCCCTGCAACAGCGCCGCGCCCGAATAGGCGAAGGCTGTCGGAACGGGGAAGCCGAAGGCGACGACCGTGCCCGCCTGCACCGGCAGGAGGGCCGCGCCGACCAGCCACCAGTGTCGACGTCGCACCAGAAGAAGCGTCGCGACAAGCACGCCTGCCGGCGCCCATAACAGCAGCATGCCCCCCAGCCAGTCGCGCAGGGCGAGGCTGGCCACGGCCAGCACCAGCCAGAGCGTGCAACCTACGGTGATGTCGCGAATGGTCCGGCCTGGCGGCAAAGGTGTTCCCCCATCGATTGCGGGGGACCATAAAGGCTGCGCTTCAAAAAGAAGCTTCGCCCACCTACGCGCTAGCCCCTATGCGGCTTCGCGCTTGCCTTCACCAAGTTCGAGGTTGAGCATCTCGGCGATCAGGAACGCCAGTTCCAGCGATTGCGCGGCGTTGAGGCGCGGGTCGCAATGCGTGTGGTAGCGGTCGTTCAGGCCTTCGTCGGTGATCGCCACCGCGCCGCCGGTGCATTCGGTAACGTCCTGCCCGGTCATTTCGAGGTGGATGCCGCCGGCATGGCTGCCTTCGGCCCGGTGAACCGCGAAGAAGCCGCGCACTTCGGTCAGGATCCGGTCGAAGGGCCGCGTCTTGAAGCCGCTTTCCGCCTTCACGACGTTGCCGTGCATCGGGTCGCAGCTCCACACGACGGGATGCCCCTCGCGCTGCACCGCGCGCACCAGCGGCGGCAGGCCCGCCTCGACCTTGTCGTGCCCGAACCGGCTGATGAGCGTGATGCGCCCGGCATTGCGCGCCGGGTTCAGCGTGTCGAGCAAGTCCAGCAGCACATCGGGGTCGAGGCTCGGCCCGCATTTCACGCCGATGGGATTGTGCACCCCGCGCAGGAATTCGACATGCGCGCTGCCTTCGAAGCGGGTGCGATCACCGATCCACAGGAAATGCGCGGAAGTGTCATACCAGTCGCCGGTCAGCGAATCCTGCCGTGTCATCGCCTGCTCGTAAGGCAGCAGCAGCGCCTCGTGACTGGTGTAGAAGCTGGTCGCCTTGAGATGCGGATCGTCCTCGATATCGACGCCGCACGCTTCCATGAAATCAAGCGCCTCGCCGATGCGGTTTGCGATATCCTGGTACTTTGCCGCCCAGGGGCTGCGGCCCATGAAGTCGAGCGTCCACCGTTGCACTTCGCGCAAATTGGCATAGCCGCCACCGGCAAATGCGCGCAGCAGGTTGAGCGTGGCGGCGGCCTGCGAATAGGCGCGGACCATGCGCTCGGGATCGTTGCGGCGGCTTTCGGGCGAAAACTCGATGCCGTTGACGTTGTCGCCGAAATAGCTGGGCAACGTCATGTCGCGCCCTTCTGAGTCTTTTTGCGTTTCCGTGTCGGAACTGCGCGGCTTCGCGAACTGGCCCGCCATGCGGCCGAGCTTCACCACCGGCATCTTGCTGGCGAAAGTGAGGACGGCCGCCATTTGCAGGATGACGCGGAAGGTGTCGCGGATGGTGTTAGCGCTGAATTCGGCGAAGCTTTCCGCGCAATCGCCGCCCTGCAGCAGGAACGCTTCTCCGTTGGCGACCTTGGCGAGATCGCCGCTCAGCCGCCGCGCCTCTCCCGCGAAGACGAGCGGCGGGAACCCGGCGAGCGTGCCAGTCGCGGCGTGCAGCGCGCTCTCGTCCTCGTAAGCGGGCAGGTGCTTCGCGGTGAAGCGGTCCTGCGTCCAGCTGGCGGGTGTCCAATCCTGTGCCACGGCGTCGTCCAGTATCCGCCCGTCCCCGGCGGGCAATAAGTGAATGCGGTCATGCGGGGAAGCGCCGATAACTACAGTCGCCTGCGCGCCCGCGCAAAGGTTACTTGCGAAACCTAGCCGCCATTGCCCGCGGGCAGCACCTGCAACTGCCAGCCATCCTGCGCAAGATACCGCTGCGCCAGCGCCTGCATTTCCGCTACCGTGGCTTCCTCGTAATCTCGGTAATAGGTCGGCAGGAAAGCCAGTCGGTTGCGATCGAAGGCCGCGCCCGAAATCTGTCCGAGCCAGAAGGTGTGGCCGGTGCTGGCGCGGGCGAGATATTGCAGCGCGGGCTCCTTGGCGCGAGCAAGTTCGTCCGCAGTCGGGCCGTTGGCGGCAAGGTCCGCCACGATCTCTTCCGCTTCCTCGAAGAACACCGGAACCAGTGCAGGGTCTACCTGCACCAGCGCGAAGATAGTCCCGCCGCTATCGACATCGCGCGGCCAGTTGGAGGTAACGAAGGGCGAATAGGCTGCGCCTGCCCGTTCTCGCAGCGCATCGAGCAGGCGGTTGGAGAAGATCTGGCTGAGCAGGTCGAGCTTGCGGCTGACGACGATTCCTTCGGAACCGCCGCCCGTCTTCCATGCCATCAGCGCTGCCGCCTGGTCCGCATCGCCTTCATGGGTAAGCGTGGTGGGAGCGTCGCCGGTTTCGGGGAACCCGTAAGGCTTCGGTTCGACGAGGGTGAACGGCACACGCTCTGGCAAGGCTCCGAACGTACGGGAGAGCGCCGCGATAGTCGCTTCGGGATCGATATCGCCGAACACGTCGACTTCAACCGGTCCTTCGGCGAGCAGGCGACCCCACACGGCCCGGAACCCTTCCGGCGTTGCTTCGGACAGCTGCGCCGGGGAAGACGTTGCGAAGCGCGGGTCGCTGCCGCGCAGCAGGTAATCGAGATCGCGGTTGAGCACGCCGCCCGGATCGCGGGCGTAGCTGTCATAGGCGATCCGCGCCGAAGCGAGGCCGCGCTGGACGGGGGCCGGGTCCCACGCAGGCATGGCGAGCTTGGCGGCGAAAAGATAGAGCTGTTCCTCGAGGTCTTCCTGCCTGGTCAGCCCTTCGAACACGAAGGCACCGTCCTCGATGGCAAAATTGAAACTGATCTTGCGGTCCGCGGCAAGCCGGTCGAGATCGTTCTGGCCGAGCGGACCGACACCCGAATTGACGAGCGCGACCGGGCCGAGCTGCGCATAGACGGCCTCGCTGTCGGTAAAGCCGCGCCAGCCGCTGCCGAAGCGCACGCGCACGGTGACGCGGCCCGGTTCATTGTCGCGGTCCATCATCAGTGCGCGCACGCCATTGGGAAATTCCAGCGCCTCTACCTGCAACGCGCCGAGCTGGCGGCGGGTGACGGGCTGCGCGGGCTCGCCGATTACAGGCAGGTCGGCAAAATCCACCGCCTCGGTATCGTCACGCGCGCTGCCGCTGGCGATGGCGGTTTGCTGAAGGCCGGTGCGCAGTTCAGCGACCGAAACCTCGCCCGGCGCCGGGCTGAGCATGATGGCGCGGATGACCTCGCCTTCGAACAGCTCCTGCGTCTTCGCCAGCACGTCCTGGGGGGTGAAGCGCGGAGCGAGCGAGCGGAACACTTCGAGAAAGGTTTCGGGGCTCGCCACCGCCTCGCGGATATCGACTGCAGCCACGATGATATCGGCGAGCTGCGTGCCTGCCTGAATGCGCGACTGTTCCACCGAATCGACAAACGCGACGTCGAACTCGTTCACCGCCTGGTCGATCTCCCCCTGCGAGGGCGGCTGCGAAAGCGCGTCGGCGATCACGCCGCGCACGTCGGTAAGCGCGGTCTGCCAGTCGTCGGTGAGCGGAGCGAAGCTTACGAAAGTGCCGTCCACGCTGCGGCTGATCTTGTCGCGCCCCGCGCCGGCATAGAGAAACGAGCCGCCCGCGCGCGCCGCGTTCTCGAACCGGTGGTTGAGGATGCGCAGGCCCACTTCGCCGAGCAGGTTCTGGCGGTTGTATTCGATATTGTCGGTGACCTGTTCCCACGGGCGCAGCACGGCGAATGTCAGCGCACGCGGCTGGCCGGGTTCGACGATAACATCGACCTCGCCCACCGGGGTCGTCGGATCGGCACTGGCGGGCGCGACCGGGTCGCCGAAATCGGGTTCGGGCGTGGGAGCGCCCTCGCCCCGCCAACCGGCGAAATGCCGCTCGACGACGCTCGCCAGCACGCGCGGGTCGGCATCGCCGACCAGCACCACGACCGCGTTTTCCGGGCGATACCAGCGGGTATGGAACGCCTCCACCGCTTCGGCCGTCGCGCCTTCGAGCGTTTCGACCGTGCCGATGGGGTTTCGCATCGCCAGCCGCTGACCGGCGAAGAAGGTCGCCGTCGTCGCCTCTGCAACGCGCCGCTGCGCCCCTGCCTGCTCACGCCGTTCGCTGAGCACGATGGGCACGTCCTGCGCGAGGTTTTCAGGCGACAGCACCGGTTCGATCACCAATCCCGCGAAGCGCCGCACGCTGTCGTCCAGCGTTTCCCGGTTTGCGTTAGGCAGGTTGAGGTTGAACGTCGTCGCGGTCGGGCTGGTCGTCGCATTGGTATCGTACCCGAAGCTCGCGCCCAGCCGCTGGAAATGCGGGATCGCCTCGCCCGGACCGAATGTCGCGCTCTCCCGGAACACCATGTGTTCGAGCAGATGCGCGAAGCCGCGCTCGCTATCCTCTTCGTGCAACGACCCTGCATCGATCCGCACGCGCAAGCTCATCTGACACGGCGGCACGTCGTTCTGCCGCACGGCATATCGCACACCATTGGGCATCTCACCCATCAACCATTGTTCGTCGACCGGGATATCGGTGCCGCGATAAATCCACGGATCGTCGGGCTGCGCGAATTGCGGCGCATCGGCTTCGCTCGCCTGGATGGAGCAGTTCTGCGCTTGGGCGGGCAGCGGGGCGAGAACGATGAAGGCGACAGTCGCGCGGACGAGAAATCTCATGCAATCGCAAGTGTCGGCCAAGGAATGAAGGTCCGGTGAATGTTCACCACGATAATGATGCGTTGCCGTTATGGGAGCCCGCTCCTACATCGCTACCCATGTATATCGAGACCGAAACCACGCCCAATCCCTCGACGCTCAAGTTCCTGCCGGGGCGCACCGTCGTGCCGTCCGGCACGCGCGATTTCGCCACGCCGGAGGAAGCCGAGGCCAGCCCGCTGGCGCAGGCACTGTTCGATACGGGCGAGGTGACGGGCGTGTTCTTCGGCGGCGATTTCGTCTCCGTCACTGCCGCGCCGGGAGTCGCGTGGAACGACCTGAGACCGCAAATCGTCGCTGTCCTGCTCGACCATTTCGTGTCCGAAGCGCCGCTGTTCGCGGGCGGCGACGCCACCGGCTTCACCGTCCCGCCCGAGGCTGACGACGGTGCCGACATGGGCAATGACGAGGGCACCGAGGATATCGTCGCGCAGATCAACGAGCTGATCGAAACGCGCGTCCGGCCCGCCGTGGCGAGCGACGGCGGCGACATCCGCTATCGCGGCTTTCGCGACGGTGTCGTCTTTCTCGCCATGCAGGGCGCGTGCTCGGGTTGCCCCAGCTCCACCGCGACGCTGAAGCATGGCATCGAGGGACTGCTCAAGCATTACGTACCCGAGGTGAAAGAGGTCCGCGCAGCGTGAACCATTGCGCGCGTTGGGCGTAATATTCGCAAACCCCCTTCTCTACCGGAGCCCGCATGACCGACATCCTGTCCGACGACGCCCTCGACCTCGTTTTCCGCGAAGCGCGCAGCATGAATGGCTGGCTCGACAAGCAGGTAAACGACGAACAGATTCACGCGATCTACGAATTGCTGAAAATGGGGCCGACCTCGGCCAACCAGCAGCCGGGCCGTTTCGTCTGGGTCAAATCGGAGGAAGCGAAGAAGCGCCTCGCCGGTTGCGTGAGCGAGGGGAACACGCAAAAGGTGCTCACCGCGCCCGTTATCGCGATCATCGGCTACGATCTCGACTTCCACGAGCAACTCCCGTGGCTGTTCCCGCATACCGATGCGAAAAGCTGGTTCGAAGGCGACGAGGAGGGCCGCAAGGAAAGTGCCTTCCGCAACTCCGCCTTGCAGGGCGCTTATCTGATGATCGCCGCGCGCGCGCTCGGCCTCGATTGCGGACCGATGTCGGGCTTCGATCAGGAGAAGACGACCAAGGAATTCTTCGCCGACCAGCCGCGCTACCGTGCCGATTGGCTGTGCGCGGTGGGCTATGGCGATCGCACCACGATTTTCGACCGCAGCCCGCGCCCCGAATTCGACCGCTTCAATAAACTGGTCTGATCGCCTAAGCGCCCTCTTCCATGAGGGTGCTTGCAATAGAATGTGCGACCGAGGCGTGTTCGGCGGCGTTGTTCGACGGCCTCCAGCTGGTCGACGGACACTGTGAAGTGCTCGGCCGCGGCCATGCCGAACGACTTGTGCCGCTGATCGCAGAACTGCCTGAGAAGGGCCGCGCAGACCGCATCCTCGTATCGCTTGGCCCCGGCAGCTTCACCGGCGTGCGCATCGGCCTGGCGACCGCGCGGGCGCTAGGGCTGGCATGGCGCGCAGAAGTGCTCGGCTATCCGACGCTCGAACTGGTGCGAGCGCGGGCATGCGAGAATGAACGGCGCGCCGTAACGGTGTGCATGAATGGCGGACACGGCGAGTATTTCCTGCAGAACTTCGATGCCGACGGAGTGGCGGACAGCAAGGTGCTTTCGCTAAAGCCCGAGGAAGCAGCAAAGGCGGCGCGGCACGAAGTGATTGTCGGCAACCGGGCGGAGGAATTGGCGAAACTGCTCTGCGATGAACGCCTCGCCCTCTCCCTGCTTCCCGACGCCATTTACGCGAACCTGTTGCCCGAAACACGCTTCACCCGCGATCTCACACCGATCTACGGGCGCGGACCCGACGCAAGGCCGCAGGTGCGCGCGTGACGGGCGTCGATCCGGTCGATGCCATCATGGTGGTGATGAATGAGGCGTTCGATCCTCGCTACGGCGAAGCATGGACAAGGCGGCAGGTCGCCGACGCGCTGGTGACGCCAAACACGCATGTCTTGCTTGACCTGCCTGATGTGGAACAGTTCGCGCCGGAAACGACGCGCGGCTTCACCCTTTCGCGGCAGGCTGCGGACGAGGAGGAACTGCTGCTGATCGCCGTGCGCCCGCGATTTCGCGAAAGCGGAGTAGGAGGAGCACTGATGCGGCGCTTCCTCGCTGCCGCGGGCGCCCGCGGCACTCGCAAGGTCTTCCTCGAAATGCGCGCCGGCAATCCGGCAGAACATCTGTACCACGCGACCGGATTCGCGCAGGTCGGCCTCCGCAAGGGCTATTATCGGGGCGCTGTGGGCGGCCCGCTCGATGCCGTTACTTTCGTGCTTAATATCGACCCGGACGAATAAATTGCAACAGTTTAGGCCAGTATTTCTCAACTTGTCCTGTTTTTCTCGCAATTCCGCGTAAAATACCTTGAGGACGGCCTGGTAATACGCCAATACGCGCCCTGACCGGTTGCAGGAAAGACGACCGGATGAACCCGGTTCGCACATTTCGAGGTTTTATCATGGAAAATTCGCAGAACGACCAGAATGAGATGCTGATCACGCTTACCGCGGACATCGTCACCGCCCTTGTCGCCAACAACAATGTCGAAGTCGACGCAGTCCCGTCGCTTATCGAGAAGACCTATGGCGCGCTGTCGGGCCTGGGCGTGAAGGAAACGGTCGAGGAACGCCCCGAACCCGCAGTCACCGTGCGCGCTTCGGTGAAGAACGATCATCTCGTTTGCCTCGAGGATGGCAAGAAGATGAAGATGCTAAAGCGTCACCTGATGACCGACCATGGCATGACGCCAGAGGAATACCGCGAGCGCTGGAACCTGCCTGCCGATTATCCGATGGTCGCCCCCGACTACGCCGAAAAGCGTCGCGAGCTGGCGAAGAAGATCGGCCTCGGCCGCAAGCCGGGCCAGAAGCCGAAATCACGCAAGAAGTAAGCTGGCAGCCATCGCCTGGCATTTACTGCCGGGTCATGCTTGAGCGAAACGCCCCGCGCCTCTAAGGCAGCGGGGCGTTTCCATTTGCAGGCCAGTTACAGGATCGTTGCAAACCGATGATAGATCTCGAAGCCCTTTGCGCCGAACGCGGCCTGCGGATTACCGACCAGCGCCGCACCATTGCCAAGGTGCTGAGCGAAAGCGACGACCATCCCGATGTCGAAAAGCTGCATGAGCGTTCGTCTGCTATCGATCCGAAGATTTCCATCGCCACCGTTTACCGCACCGTGCGCCTGTTCGAGGAAGCGGGCATCCTCGACCGCCACGATTTCGGCGACGGGCGCGCACGATACGAACCCGCGCCTGAGGCGCATCACGATCATCTGATCGACGTGGAGACGGGCAAGGTCGTCGAATTCGTCGATCCGGAGCTCGAGGCACTGCAGAAGCAGATTGCCGAGAAGCTCGGCTACCGCCTCGTCGATCATCGCATGGAGCTTTACGCCGTGCGGCTAGGCCGCGAAGAAAAGGGCTGAGGGGCGGCGCGCATGACACCGGCACTGGCGGAGCGAGAAGCGCGCATATCGCCTGTAGGCTATGTCCTGATTACGGTGCGGCTGCTGCTGATGGTGGCGCTTCTCGTCCTTTGCGTGCCCCTGCATTACCTCTGGCGGCTGCTCGGCCTGAAACGCATGTGGCCGCGCATTTTTCTTGCCGGTGTCGGCAAGGTCGCCGGGCTGGAGGTGCGCCGCCACGGCAAGCGTATGCCGGGCGCGCTGCTGCTGGCGAACCATGTCAGCTGGCTCGACATCCTCGGCCTGTCGATCGGCGCCAACAGCGCCTTCGTCGCGCATGACGGGCTGGCGCAGTTCGGCCTGCTCAAATGGCTTTGCGAGATGAACGACACGGTCTTCGTCGCGCGGCACCGGCGCGCCGATGTCGGCAAGCAGACAGACGAAATCCGCGCCGCGCTTAGCGAAGGCAGCACGCTGACTTTATTTCCCGAAAGCACAACCGCCGACGGTACGCAGTTGCTGCCCTTCAAGAGCAGCCTGCTGGGTGCGCTAGAACCCCTGCCCGAGGGCGCGCAGGTGCAACCTGTCCTCCTGCGCTACGCCGACGCGCCCGACATCGCCTGGGTCGGTGACGAACCCGGCCCCGATAATTTCAAGCGTATCCTCGCCCGCCTGCACTCCGTTCGCCTTGACATCCACTTTCTCCCGCCCCTCGCCGGAGATGCGCTGGCCAACCGCAAGACTATGACGGCTTCCGCGCAAGAGGCGATTGCGGCGGCGATGCTTTGAAACGCGCGCGCAATGCCGTAAGGGCGCGCCCATTATGAAACCGACCGACACCCCCCAAGGGACTCCGCGCACCTACCGGGTCAAGAGCTTCGGCTGCCAGATGAACGTTTATGACGGGGAGCGCATGGGCGAGCTGCTGGAAGCGCGCGGGATCGTGCCTGCTGCGGATGGCGAGGATGCCGACCTCGTCGTGCTCAACACCTGCCATATCCGCGAAAAGGCGACCGAGAAGGTCTATTCCGACATCGGCCGGATCGAAAAGGCCGGGCGCGAGGCGGGCAGCAAGCACATGATCGCGGTCGCGGGCTGCGTGGCGCAGGCCGAGGGGGAGGAGATCATGGCGCGTGCCCCGGCGGTCGGCATGGTCGTCGGCCCGCAGGCCTATCACCGGCTCGGCGACATGATCGATCGCGCGGCGAAGGGCGAGCGCAGCACCGACACCGACATGCCCGAGAACGCGAAGTTCGGCGCCCTGCCGGCGCGGCGGCGTGTGTCACCGACCGCGTTTCTCACCGTGCAGGAAGGGTGCGACAAGTTCTGCACCTATTGCGTGGTGCCCTATACGCGCGGCGCGGAAATCTCGAGGCCGTTCGGCGAACTGCTCGCGGAAGCGGAGCGGCTTGTCGAGGCAGGCGCGCGCGAGATCACGCTGCTCGGCCAGAACGTCAATGCATGGCGCGGCGAGGATGCGGCGGGGCATGCGGTCGGGTTGGAAGGGTTGGCGAAGGCGCTGGCGAAGCTGCCCGACCTGGCGCGTATCCGCTACACCACCAGCCACCCGAACGACATGACCGATGCGCTGATCGCGGCGCATGGCGAGATCGACAAGCTCATGCCCTTCCTGCACCTGCCGGTGCAGAGCGGTTCAGACCGCGTGCTGAAGGCAATGAACCGCAGCCACACGGCGCAAAGCTACCTCAAACTGCTCGACCGCTTCCGCGAGGCGCGGCCCGATATCGCGCTGTCGGGCGATTTCATCGTCGGCTTCCCGGGAGAGACCGAGGCGGAATTCGAGGAGACACTGCAACTTGTCGACGCGGTCGGTTACGCGCAGGCGTTCAGCTTCAAATACTCTCCACGCCCGGGCACGCCTGCCGCCACGATGGGCGGACAGGTGGCGAAAGAGGTGATGGACGAGCGATTGCAACGCCTGCAGGCCGCGCTCAACCGCGACCAGCTGGCCTTCAATCGAGCATCGGCCGGGCGGACCTGCGACGTGCTGGTAGAGCGCAAGGGCAAGCTGCCCGGCCAATGGCTCGGCAAGTCGCCCTGGCTGCAATCGGTGTTCTTTGAGGGTGAAGCTAAGATCGGCGCGATGGTGCGGGTCGAGCTGGCCGAGGCCTTCGCGAACTCGCTTTCCGGGCGCGTCCTCGAAAGCGTCGCGGCCTAGTCCACTAGCGTCCGGTAATCGGGATATTCGCCTAGCAGCACCTCGCCACGCCTGTCGGAACGGGCCGCAGGCGGGACGGTCGGATTGCCCGGATAGGACAGGCCGTCAAAGCGCATCAGAGCGGTGCCGCCCTCGGATCCGCCGCCCGAATAGGACACGGTCAGGTCGCGCCAGCCGCGCGTCTCGCTATCGAGGACGCCGATGGGCGTGCGCGTGACCGAGGCATCCATCACCACGCGATAACCGTCGAAATCGGGCGTCAGCACCATCGCGTTGCAGCCGCCGGTGCCGCAGTAATAGCGCGAGCGGATATGGACGACGACTTCGGCGCGCCCGTCGCCGTTCAGGTCTTCGCCCGCCGCCGCATATTGCAGCTCGCCCTCGCGCCCGAACCGGTCGATCAGCGCGTCTTCCACGGCTGCGCGGTCGAAGCGGCGGCTGTCGTTCTCGCCTCCGCCGAACCCGATGGTCGAGCATCCGCCGAGCAGGACGGCGAGAGAGGTGGCGGCGATGGCAATGCGCATGGGAACGGCTCTTTCGGATGGCGTGTCCTCATCCGAACCCGCCGCCCGGCGCTCCGGTTCCGCTATTCGTTTGCGTAAGCCTCCGCAATCGCGGCGATGCGTGCGCGGACATGTGCGCCGCCCGCCTCGTTCAACCCGCTCGCGGTGATGCACAAGGCATCGAAAAAGCGCGTGGCGAGCAAGTGGGCGCTGTTGGTGTCGACCATTTCCTGCACGAGGTCGCGCACGACAGAGGGCTGCTCCAGCCGCTCCCCGCTGACAACGATTTCGCTTTCGTCAGCCCGGTCGTGCGCCGGGCAAGGCAAGGCAAGGTGAAGAGCGCAGCAAAGCCTGTTAAAAAAGTCGCAAGGTTCCGCATGCCTCCTCCCGTCGCTAACTGTCCCGGTTCCAGCATGACGACACGGCGACTTTCCACCGCCGCTGATCGACCGGCGACTTGCCAAGCCCGACGAGAAACCTAATCTTTGGCATAGCATAGATGCGAAAGGACTCGATGGCCCGCAAAGCTAACAGGGGCGATGCCCGCACCGCCACCATCGCCCATCCGACCGGGCGCAGCGAGACGCCCGGTCGCGCGCGGATAGAGGTCGGCTTCGACGAGCAGGCCGTGCTCGGCGCGTTGTTCGGGCAGTTCGATGCCAATCTCGTGCAGATCGAGAACCGGCTCGGCGTCTTCATCGCCGCGCGCGGCGACAAGGTTGTGATCGAAGGCCAGGCAGAAGAAGTCGCTCGCACCCGCGACGTGCTCCTCGCGATGCACGAGAAGCTGCTCACAGGCGAAGAGATGGACGC
>JBARVT010000174.1:0-14492 GCA_049646405.1 Alteraurantiacibacter sp. | reverse complement strand
GCCGCGCCCCGCGCTCGCCCATTTCGACGAGCTGGAAGGCGCGCGGGCGCATCACCGCATCGTAATCCGTGCCGGTATCGATGATCGCGCCCTGCCCGGCAAAGATCGTCGAGCCAGCACCGGGTGCGACGCTGGCGCGGGTGACGCCGCCCGCGCGGCTATAGGCGATATCCTGCGATTGCGAATTGACGACGGGCGCGACATCCAGCGCCGCGCCGAAAGGCGATCCGCCTGCGGAGATGTCGTTGCTCTCGCTCACTGCCTGCACGTCGTAGATACCGAGTTCGGTCATCGAGGCGAAGAGGCCGGGGGTCACCCACATGCCCGCGCCGTCCAGCGCCTGCATCCCGGCAGGCACGGCGACGCCGCTGCCCGCCGCGACCACGCGCCCGCTGCGGATGACGACGGTGGCGTTCTGCACCGGATCGCTGCCGTCGCCGCTGGCGAGCGTCGCGCCGGTAATGGCGATATCCTGCGCGGCTGCGGGAAGTGCAGATGCACAGAGCGCGGCGGCCGAAAGGAGGAGGCGGTTCATTTCACGTCTCCTTCGCCGGGCTGCCCAAGCTCGAAATCGCTAACAGGCCGGAGACGCGGATTGTCCATGTCATACATCAGCGCGCCGTCGATCCACACCATTTGCGGACGCGCATAGATCGACAGCGGATTGCCGTTCCACAGCACCACGTCGGCCATTTTCCCGGCGGCGAGGCTGCCGGTCCATTCGTCGATCCCCATCGCTTTGGCCGCGTTGAGCGTGATCCAGCCGATCACGTCCTCGTCCGCGATGTCGATCCCCATGCGTCTGCCGTCGGCTTGCGCCTTGGCCGCTTCCTGGTTCAGCCGCTGGATGCCGTTCTCGTCGTCCGAGTGGATGACGACGCAGGCGCCTGCATTGTGGATGAGAGCGGCGTTTTCGGGAATGGCGTCGTAGGCTTCCATCTTGAAGCCGTACCAGTCGGCCCATACCGCGCTGCACACATCGTGCTCGCGCAGCAGGTCGCCGATCTTGTAGCTTTCGACGGCGTGGTGGAAGGCGGCAACGCGGTATCCGGCCTCTTCCGCCATATCGAGCACCAGTGCCATCTCATCGGCGCGGTAGCAGTGGTTCTGTACGAGGATATCCCCGTCGAGCACGCCGGCGAGCGTTTCCATGCCGAGATCGCGTTCGTCGCGGTCGCCGTCGGCCCATTCGCGTGCGTCCATCCAGGTTTCGCGATTGACCGCGAAATTGCCCATACGGGTGGAAGGCATGCGGCCGCGACCACCGTAGACGCGCTTCGGGTTCTCCCCGCACGCCATCTTCAGGCTGTAGGGTGCGCCGGGGAACTTCATGCCTTGCACCGTGCGGCTGGGCACGTTCTTGAGCGTCACCGAGCGCCCGCCCATTAGATTGGCCGAGCCGGGGAGGATCTGCAGGCTTGTGATGCCGCCATTCGCCATCGCTCGGCTGAAGCCCGGATCCTGCGGCCAGACCGAATGTTCGGCCCAGACCTCTGGCGTGGTCGGGCTGGTCGCTTCGTTCCCGTCGCTATGCGCGTCGACCGAGGGGGTCGGATAATCGCCCAGATGTGAATGGATATCGATGATTCCGGGTGTGACGAACATGCCCGTCCCGTCGACGCGGGTGTAGCCTGCGGGAATGGCGAGACCCGCATCGCCGACGCCCACGACTTCGCCATCCGCGAACAGCACGGTGCCGTTGTCGATCCGCCTGCCCGCGCCGTCATACACGGTCGCGCCGGTGATTGCGGTCGGCGTGCCGGGATACCGGCTATAGGTGGAGGCGAAGGGTTCGTCCGGATAGGTGTGGGACGAGGCCGTGTCGGCATCGTCCGCCCCGCCACCGGTCGTCGCGCAACCGGCGAGCGACAATGCGGCGAGCCCTGCAAAAACGGCGGTCGGACCGCCCCTGAAAAAGTGACGGTCCATATGCCTTACCCCTGCGGCCGCGTTTCGGGATGGATGCCAGCTGCCTGCGATTCGCCCACTTGCGCATCGCCGCGAAGATCGTCGCCGACATTGTCGTCGCGCAGCGTGTCGAGATGCAGCAATTTCTTGAGCAGCGGGCTGATGACCATGACGACGACACCGATGCCGACCGCATACCATCCGACAGTGCCGTAAACGTCGAGCACGACCTGCTTGCCCGCAGTTTCGCCCACGCCTTCTGCGCCCGTGGCGGCAGCGATAAGGCCGGCGGCGAAATTGCCGGTGGCCGACGCGAAGAACCACGTCCCCATGATGAGCGAGGCCATGTGCGCCGGGCTCAGGCGGTTCATCGCCGAGAGGCCGACCGGGCTGAGGCAAAGCTCGCCCGTGGTGTGCAGCAGGTAGATGAGGAAGATGAAGATGACGGGCGTCGGCACGTTCACGCCCACGCTTGTCGCGCCCCAGACGAGCACGAGAAATCCAAGGCCGACCTGGATGAGCGCCATGCCGAACTTCATCGGCGTGCTCGGTTCCGCACCCTTATTGCCCAGGAATTGCCAGATCGAGGCGAAAACGGGTGCCAGGAGGACGATGTAGATCGCGTTGATCGACTGGAACATCGAGGCGTTGACGCCCTGTGTATCCACGTGACGATCGGTGAACAGGTTCAGGCTGCTGCCCGCCTGCTCGAACAACGCCCAGAACACGATCGAGACGATGATGAGGAACATGGCCGCGACAATTCGGTCTCGCTCGTGGCTGACCTGTCCAATCATCTGCAGGATCAAGATCGTAAGTACGCCCCCGAAACCGATCGCCGCAGGCCAGCGCATGATCGTTCCGACGGTTTCGTCGACGATCGTACCGGAGCCCGACACGAAGAACATCGAGACGACGAGCAGCGCGGCCATCGCGAAGAAGGCATAGACGGCGCTCGAGGGTGCTGCGCGGTAGCTCCCATAGGGAAGTTGGAAGATCGCAACCGACAGCACGTAGCAGACCAGTGCTGCGCCGAACGTGCCGAGGAACACGCCGACTGCATCCTGATACTGGATCGCGATCCAACAGAAGGCGACGAGCGCGAGGCCGATGGCGTAGAACTTGTATTCCTTCGGGCCCGCGATCCGCTCGGGATACTGGCTTTCGCCCTTGCCGAGCAGCAACGGCTTGCCGATAACGAAGAACAGCAGGCCAAGCAGCATGCCGAAGCCGGCCAGGCCGAAGCCGTATTCCCAGCCCACCGTCTGGCCGAGATAGCCGCAGATGATCGACGCGGTCGCCGCGCCGACATTGATGCCCATGTAGAAAATCGTATAGGCCGGATCGCGACGCACGTCGGTGCGGGCGTAAAGCTGGCCGACGATCACCGAAATGTTCGCCTTCAGGAAGCCCGAGCCCACGATGATGAGCGCGAGCGCCAGCCAGAAGATGTTGATCGTGGCATCGCCCTGTCCGCCATCCCCCTCGAATGCCATGAAGAAGTGGCCGAACGTCAGCAGCACCGCGCCGAACAGCACCGCCTTGCGCTGGCCCAGATACTGGTCCGCGATATAGCCGCCGACGACGGGAGTGATGTAGACCAGCGCGGTATACGCGCCGTAGATGATCGAGGCTTCGCTATCCGAGAATAGCCAGTGCTGGACGAGATAGAAGATCAGCAGGGCGCGCATTCCGTAATAGGAAAAACGCTCCCACATTTCCGCCATGAACAGCAGGAACAGGCCCTTCGGATGGCCAATGACCTCTTCTTGCGGGCGGGTGATCAGCAGCAAGCCACCGATAAGAAACGATGCCAGCGCGATCACCGCGACGCGGAAAGTCCACATCTCGAACGCGGAATCGAATGTGAAAAAGACGCCTTCGACCATGATCGACCCTAATCCCTCAATTTCGCCGCGCACTCTATACGGTGCAGGCTGACCCTGAAAGCGCGCCACCCTAACGATTGTTTTACCATTGTGAAGCGGTTTCGGTTGCCATTGAAACCGCATCGAAACCGCACGCGCGCTTGACCTGCCACGCTGTATTATGGCACTGATGCACCCATGGTCGATACCCGCCCCGTCTATCTTCGCCTGCGCGAACGCATCGCCGCTGCCATCATCGATGGCCGCTATGCGGAAGGCGACATGCTGCCGTCGGTCCGGGCGTTCGCGGCGGACCAGGGGGCGAACCCGCTCACCGTCGCCAAGGCGTACCAGCAGTTCCAGGCCGATGGGCTGATCCGCGTGCAGCGCGGGGTCGGCATGTTCGTGCGCGAAGGTGCGGCGGAAAAGCTCAAGGCGAGCGAGCGGGCGGCGTTCCTGCGCGAAGAATGGCCCGCCATTCGCGACCGTGTCGAGCGGCTGGGGCTGGACCTTGCGGAACTGCTCGAGCGCGCCTGATTGGCGGCCCTCGCCATTTTTCACAAAGATTAATCTTGTCGCGATTGCGCTTTGCCAGCGAGTCTGGCAGTTTACGCCTGTAGTTAACGCTGGAGTGGGTTATCCGGCATATCGATGCAGGGGTCGCACCCAGCAATCCTTTCGGGGAACGAGTATGATCAGGTCCGAACTTCTCCAGGCTCTCGCGCAGGACAATCCCGATCTGCGCGCCGAGGAAATCGAGCAGGTCGTCGATATCTTTTTCGACGAGATAACCGCGCGGCTGGCCGAAGGCGGGCGCGTGGAACTGCGCGGCTTCGGCACATTTTCCACCCGCCAGCGCGATGCGCGCACCGGTCGCAACCCGCGCACAGGGGAGCCGGTGGAAGTCGCCGCCAAACGCGTCCCCTATTTCAAGCCTGGCAAGGAAATGCGCGAACGGCTCAACTCGGACTGACGCGCTCTCACCAATAACAACCTAGCCGCCTGCGCTCGCATGCCTTAGGCACCAGTGCGGCCTTGCCGTGCGGGCGTGGCGGAATGGTAGACGCCGGGGACTTAAAATCCCCTGTCCCTTTGTGACGTGTGGGTTCGAGTCCCACCGCCCGCACCACAGCGATCGTGATTATCTCGCTGTGCCGCGCGTTCCGCCCAAACGTAAACTCTCCGCTACCCCCTGCCTTTCGGAAACTGCCGAGGCGGGCCGGACAGGTTTGGAAGTCGTCTCGCGGCTAGCACCTTTTCATGGAGGCGGCCCTGCGGTCGCGGCGGGACCAGCGACAAGGGGATACGGCATCATGGGCGAAGCAATGCAGCAGATGCAGCCGGACATGGCGCAGGCGGCGCAGCACCCCGATGCGGCGGAGATGCGCGCCGGGCCGCGTTATACGATCCTCATCCGCGCGGCGAAGCTGGTGACGCGCTGCGGCGAATATCTCGGAGTTATCCGCGATGCATCGGAAAACGGCATTTCCATGCGCATCTTCCACCCGCTGCCCGAAAACCAGCCCATAATCATCGAATTGCAGAACGGCGACCGCTACGGTGCGGAACTGCGCTGGCAGGACGAGGAGCGCGCGGGCTTTCGCTTCGCGCACCCTGCTGACATCCAGCGCATCATCGAATCGCCGAGCGATTTCATGAAGCGGCCCGTCCGGCTCAACCTGACGGCGGCGGCGCAGCTGGAATCGGGCGGGCGCGCCGAATATGCGACGATCCAGGACATTTCGCAGCAGGGCGCAAAGGTCGCCTGCCATACAAGCTATGCCATAGACCAATGCGTGAAGCTGCGCGCCGAGGGCATGCACGACACCCTGGCCAAGGTCCGCTGGCGGCGCGAGGGGACGTGCGGCCTCGTCTTCGAACAGACGCTGCAATTCGGAGAGCTTGCCCGGATCGCGCGCGCTTTGCAGGCGCGAATTTAGGCCAGGATCACGCGGCGCGGAAATTCATCGCAACGCCGTTGATGCAGTGCCGCTTACCCGTCGGGCGCGGGCCGTCATTGAACACATGTCCCAGATGCCCGCCGCAATCGGCGCAATGCACCTCGCGGCGCGGATAGCCGAGGTGGTTATCTGTCGAATAGGCGACCGCGCCGCTGTCGATCGGCTGCCAGAAGCTCGGCCAGCCGGTGCCGCTATCGAATTTGTGCGCGCTCGAATAGAGGCGGTTGTTGCAGCCGGCGCAGGCGAAGGTGCCGCGGCGGTTCTCGTCGTCGAGCGGCGAGGAGAAAGGCCGCTCGGTCGCGGCCTGCCGCAGCACGCGGTATTCCTGTGCGGAGAGGCGGCGACGCCATTCGGCATCGGAATAGCTCACGCGGAACCGCTCCTGCTGCGCGCTTGCTTCGCTCCCTCCGCAGGCAGCGAGAACGGGGACGGATGCGCCCGCGCCCAGCCAGGTGAGCGCGGCGCGGCGGTCGATTTTCGATTCGGTCATACGGGAACCATAGCCCTTTCAGACTGAGGCTGGCCTGAATGCCTTGCCGAGGCGTTTGATCAGGCCATCGCCCTTGGGGCCGGATTTCATCACTCGCTTGCGGAACAGGCCCGACCCGGCCTTGACGAAGATCGCCACCCACAGCGCCTGCCAGCCGAGCGCCAGCAAATGCGGCCACACCGCCTCGTCCGTCGCGGCCCGCGCGACCATCGCGAAGGGCGAGGAGAGGGGGAAGGCCATGGCCGTGTATTCGATCCAGCCCCCGCGATCGGTTACTGCAAGGCTCGCAAAAAAGAACACGAGGATCTGGAACATGGTGGCGGGCATGGAGAGCGTCTGCACCTCCCGCACCGTCGCCGCGAGCGAACCGACCGCGAGGAAGATCGAGCCGAGCAGGAGGTAACCCATCGCGAAATAAAGTCCGAAAAGCAGGAAAAACAGCGGCCAGCCGACGCCGGGATTGGCGATATCCGCCAGGGAGACACCGCCCGCATACATGATCGCCGCGCCCGTTCCGCCCCACACCGCGATGCCGACGATGGACACGCCGAGCATGGCGAAGAGCTTGCCCATGAACAACGCATCCAGCGGTATGGCGGCTGCGAGGATTTCGATGATCTTGTTGCCCTTCTCCTCGACGAGGTTGGAGAGCACCATGCTGGCGAGCAACATGATGAGCAGGAACAGCAGCACCTGCCCGCCTTGCGCAGTGCGAAGCCGCCCGCTCGTTTCCGCAGCGCCGCTGGTGCCGACGACTTCGGTTTCCACTTGGGGATATACGGCCCTGCTATTGTTCTGCGCCTGCCCTGCAATCAGCCCGACCATCCCGCGCCACCTTTCCGCACGACCTTCGGTGGCGGTGAGGACCGGTTCCTCCAGCGTGCCGGTAATCACGGCGGCGAGGCTGCCTTCCGCATTCTCGAGCACGGCGCGCGCATCATAGCTTTCGCCCGGGGTGAGCCGCGCGATCTCGATCATGTGCGGGATGCCGCCGGCCAGTTGCCCGGCCAGTTCCTCGCGCGCGCCAAGCATCGCATCGACATTCTCGCCCTGCATGGCGACACCGATGTCCGCGACCGACGCTTCGCTGGCCACCTGCGCACCGACGCCGCCCGCCAGCCCCATTACGACGACGGGGAAGAGCGGGCCGAGCAGGAAGAAGATGAAGGTCTTGCTAAAGATGATGGCCACGAAATCGCGCCGCGCGACGACCCAGGCCGCGCGCCAGCGCGACAGGCGGTGGCCATCCCTCACCGCGCTGGCGCTCATACCCGTTCTCCCGTCGCGTCGCCGACCATGTCGCGCGCCGCTGCCTCGCCCGCGATGGCGACGAAGGCATCGTGCAGCCCAGCGCGCTCGATGCTGAGCGACTGGATGCCTGCCTCTCCGTCGATCAGTGACTTGAGCAGCGGCTCCACCCCGCTTTCGGGCAGCGGGAAATAAAAGAAATCGCCCACCCGCCGCGTTTCGACAGGCAGCGCCTCGCGCCACGCGCCCTCGCTGTTGCGCGTTTCCAGACGCACCTGCGCGGGGATGCGGTCGCGCGCCTCGTCCACTCGGCCTGCGAACGGCACCTTGCCTCCCGCGATGATCGCGATGCCTTCGCAAAGCCGCTCCGCATGGGCGATGACGTGGGTGGAGAAGATGACCGTGGTGCCCTTATCGGCCAGTCCGCGGATCAGCACTTCCAGCTTGCCCTGATTGATCGCGTCGAGCCCGCTGAACGGTTCGTCGAACACTACCAGCCTGGGCTCATGCACCAGCGTGCCGAGCAGCTGCACGGTTTGCGCCATGCCCTTGGATAGCTGGCGAATCTGCTTGTCGACAGCGTGCCCCAGCCCGTGCTCCTCGAGCAGATCCCGCGCCCGTGCCCGGCCCGTCTCCAGCGGCAGCCCGCGCAGCGCGCCCATGAAGGCGATCGCCTCGTAGCATTTCATCGACGGATACAGCCCGCGCTCTTCGGGCAAGTAGCCGATCCGCCGCGCGACATCCTGCGGGTTCTCCGCACCCAGCACGCGGCGGTATCCGGCATCGGGCTCGATAATGCCGAGCAGCATGCGCAGGCTTGTCGTCTTGCCAGCGCCGTTGGGGCCGAGAATGCCGTAAATCGCTCCTTCGGGTATGGCGATGTCGACACCGTCGACCGCCAGCGTGCTGTCGAACCGCTTCACCAGTCCGCGCGCCTCGACCGCAAGCGGCCGTGTGTCGTGCGCCTGCTCGACATAGTCGCGTGAAATTTCGCCTGTCGCCATATCCATCCTGCCTGCGCTAGTGCTTAGGGATGAAGAAGGGCTTGGCGCAACATGGTTAATTCCGCCCCGCTGGAAGCGCGGCTGAAAGCGAGGGCGGCTCAGCTCGGTTTCGCCGCCGTCGGCATCGCGCCTGCCGAAGACGATCCGCTGCGCGCGCGGCGCCTGTCCGAATGGCTGGCGGCGGGGCATCACGGCACGATGGGCTGGATGGAGGACCGCGCCGATGTGCGGCAAGGCCCTAAAGCCATGTGGCCAGAGGCGAAAAGCGTCATCGCGCTCGGCATGAGCTATGCGCCGGAGGTCGATCCGTTGGCGGCGAAGGAGGCGGCGATCTCGGTTTATGCGCAGGGGCGCGATTATCATGATACGGTGAAAAAGGCGCTGAAGGCGCTAGCCCGCTGGCTTTGCGCGGAAGAACCGGAAACCCAGCTCAAGGTCTTCGTCGACACTGCGCCGGTGATGGAGAAGCCTCTCGGCGAGGCGGCAGGGATCGGCTGGCAGGGCAAACACACGAATCTCGTCAGCCGCGAGCATGGCAGCTGGCTGTTCCTCGGCGCGATCTACACGACGCTGACGCTGGAGCCGGACGCGCCGCACGAAGACCGCTGCGGTTCATGCCGCGCCTGCCAGGACGCCTGCCCGACCGACGCCTTTCCCGCGCCGTATCAACTCGATGCACGGCGCTGCATTTCCTACCTCACGATCGAGTACAAGGGGCCGATCCCGGAAGAATTCCGCGAGGCGATCGGCAATCGCATCTATGGCTGCGACGATTGCCTCGCCGTGTGTCCATGGAACAAGTTCGCCGACACCGCCGCCCGCCACCGTGCATTTGCTCCGCGCGAGGATCTGATCGAGCCGCCGCTGGCCGAGCTCCTCGCGCTCGACGATGCGGGTTTTCGCGCGAACTTTTCCGGCTCCCCGATCAAGCGCATCGGGCGGGACCGCTTCGTGCGCAACTGCCTGATCGCGGCGGGGAATTGCGGCGATGCGGCGCTGGTGCCGCAAGTGCGGGCGCTGGCTGAGGATGCGGATGCGGTGGTGGCCGAAGCGGCCCGCTGGGCGCTTGCCCGGCTTGCCCCTTAGCGCAGATCCTTCAGCACCGTGTCCGGGTCGCCAAGGGCTTCAGGGTCTGCTTCGGCGCGCGCTTCCACCAGCTTGCGGCCCTGTACGTAATCTTTCGTGCGGTTGACCGCGTCCACCGCGATCACCCGCCCCAGCTTCAGGTAGATTACGGAAAAGCTGCGCTCCGCAGGGTCGCCGCGCAGCACGGCGCGGTCGTGGCCGATGGCGATGCCGGCGGTCTGCAGTTTGAGATCGTACTGGTTGGACCAGAACCACGGGAAGGCGGTGTAGGGCTGCGCATTGCCGCAGATCGCCTTGGCCACGGTGGAGGCCATGTCGTGCGCGTTCTGCACGCTCTCCACGCGGATCACCGCGCCGTCCGCCCAGACATTGGCGTACGCGGCGCAGTCGCCGATGGCATAGACCTTTTCGAGGCTGGTATGACAGATATCGCTGACATCGACCCCGTTCGCGCCCGCCGCGCCCGCCGCGATCAGCGGACCGACTGCGGGAACGATCCCGATGCCGACGACGACCCCGTCGCAGGGAATCAGCTCGCCATCTTCCAGTACGACGCCTTCGACGCGGGTGTCGCCGACCAGCCTTTCCACGCCCGCGCCAAGCCGCACATCCACGCCCTGCCGCCTGTGCTCAGCTTCGTAGAAACGCGACAGGTGCTCGCCCGCCACGCGGCTCAGCAGCCGGTCCTGCGCCTCGACCAGCACGACCTCGCGGCCTAGCTTGCGCAGCACGGCGGCTGCTTCCAGCCCGATATAGCCGCCGCCCACGACGACGAAACGCTGCGCGCCGCTTTCGAGATCGGAGAGCAAATTGTCGACATCGCGCTTGTCGCGCACGGCATGGATGCCGCCCAGATGGCCGCCGGGGCAGGAGAGCCGCCGTGCATCGCCGCCCGCCGCCCAGATGAGCCTGCCATAACCGATGCTGCCACCGGTGGAGAGCTGCACCTCGCGCATGTCCGGCTCGATCTTCACGACCGAGGTGCCGAGCATCAGTTCGATATCGCGTTCCGCCCAGAAGCCCTCTGGCCGGATCAGGATGCGCTCGAACGCCTTTTCGCCTGCAAGATACTCTTTCGAAAGCGGCGGCCGCTCGTAAGGCGGCACGCGGTCGCGGCCCATCATCAGGATCGAGCCTTCGAAACCCTGCTGGCGCAGCGCAATGGCAGCCTGCGCGCCGCCATGCCCCGTCCCGACGATTACAACATCGTATGAAGTCATGGCGCGGGCGTGGGCAAAATTGCGGAGTGCGTCAAGCGGTGCGGGACAGCTCGCCTCAGCCTTGCAACAGGTTGCGCGCCTGGCTGGCGATCTGCGCGAGCATGGCGGGCGCGACCGGCGTGGCGGCACGGGCGCGCTTTACGATGCGGCGGAATTGCGCGATGGCGGTCTCGTTCTTCTCCGCCCATGTCGCGATCATCGCCGAGGGGTCGCTGGCATCCTTGCTCCGACTACGGGCGAGGCCGCGCAGGAATTCGAATCGCATCTGCTGGAAATCGCGCGCAAGGCCCGAAACCAGCAATCGTTCCCATGGATCGGCAGGGCTCATCACCGCGGCGCGCGACTGCGCCCAGTCGATGCCAAGCATCGCGCCGAGCTCGATAAAGGCACCCGCAAGCTCAACCGGGCCTATTCCGGTATCGCTAGCCAGACGGGAGAGGCCGATGGCCCCGTCGAACGCGAACAACCGCGCAACCATGGCTGCGTGCTTCGCGTTCGCGCCTTTCTCGACCATCGTTGCCGCCAGCGCATCGACATGCGCCCGCGCCTCGTCGCCAAGCAGGCTTTCGGCCTGGTCGTTCAGCGCCTGCACCATGTCGCCGATCTGCGCCTGCAATTCCGACGGCGAGAGATTTGCGCCGCCCGTGCGCAGCAGGTCTGCGATGTGTCCGCGCAGGGCGAGCGCGGCCTGGTCGAACAGCATCAACCGCGCAGTTTCGGGCATGTCGGCGGTGTCGAGCGTCGCCCACACCTCCTCCATGCCGAGCAGTGCACTCGCCGAAACGAAAGCCGAGCCGACCGCGTCGAGCCCCGCGCCCTCTTCTTCGGCGAGCTCGAAGGGATGCAGCATCCCCATGCGGTTGACGATGCGATTGGCGACGACCGTGCCGACGATCTCGTTGCGCAGGCGATGGGTTAGCAGCTGCTTTTTGAATTCGCCCTGTAGTTGCGGCGGGAAATCCCCGAGCACCAGCGGGTCCGCCGCCTCGTCCGATGCGAGCGCGCTGCCTTCGACGGCATCCTGCAATACCAGCTTGGAATGCGAGAGCAGCACGGCAAGTTCGGGTCGCGTGAGGCCAGCCCCGTCCGCCGCGCGTCGGGCGAGCGATTCGCTGTCGCCTAGGCCTTCGTTCGCGCGGTCCATGCCGCCCATGTCCTCGAGCAGTTCGATCAGCCGCGACTGCGCACCAACAGTGCGGCTGCCGCCCGCCTCGGCGATAGAGAGCGCAAGCGCCTGCAGCCGGTTGTCTTCGAGCACCAGCTCGGCAACTTCCTCGGTCATGTCCCTGAGCAGCTCGTTACGCCGCTCCTCGGAAAGCTTTCCGGCCTCGCGCGCGGCGGTGAGCGCGATCTTGATATTGACCTCGTTATCCGAGCAATCGACGCCTGCCGAATTGTCGATGAAGTCGGTGTTCACCCGCCCGCCATTCAGCGCAAACTCGATGCGGCCCGCTTGCGTGACACCAAGGTTCGCGCCTTCGCCGATGACCTTGGCGCGCATGTCTTCCGCATTCACGCGCAACGCATCGCTCGCCGGGTCGCCGACCTCGGCGTGACTTTCGTGGCTCGATTTCACATAGGTGCCGATGCCGCCGAACCAGACGAGGTCGACATCGCTCTTGAGGATCTGCGAGATCAGCGCGTCAGGCTCGATCTCCCCGTCGGTCAGCGCATCCGCCGGGATATCGAGCGCGGCGATGGCAGACTTGGTCAGCTTGATGCGTTTCTGCGAGCGGGCATAGATGCCGGCGCCTTTTGACAACACCTTGTCGGAGTAATCGGCCCAGTTCGATCGTTCGAGATCGAACAGCCGCTTGCGCTCTTTCCAGCTCGCCGCCGGGTCGGGATCGGGATCGATGAATATATGCCGGTGGTCGAAGGCAGCGACCAGCTTGATCGCCTTCGACAGCAGCATGCCGTTGCCGAACACGTCGCCCGACATATCCCCGCAGCCGACGACGCGGACCGGGTCCTTTTGCACGTCCACTCCCATTTCGAGGAAATGGCGCTGCACGCAGACCCATGCGCCGCGCGCGGTGATGCCCATCGCCTTGTGGTCGTATCCGTTGGAGCCGCCACTGGCGAACGCATCGCCGAGCCAGAAATCGCGTTCGAGCGCGATGGCGTTGGCGGTATCGGAAAAGGTCGCCGTGCCCTTGTCCGCCGCGACGACGAAATACGGGTCCTCCCCGTCATGGATGACGACGCTTTCGGGATGCACGACCTTTTCGCCCGCGATATTGTCGGTGATCGAGAGCAGCGTGCGGATGAACAGCTTGTAGCTTTCCTTTCCTTCCGCAAACCACGCATCGCGATCCACGGCGGGGCTAGGCAGGCGCTTGGGATAGAAGCCGCCTTTCGCGCCGGTCGGCACGATGACGGCGTTCTTGACCTTTTGCGCCTTCATCAGGCCGAGAATTTCGGTGCGGAAGTCGTCGCGCCTGTCGGACCAGCGAAGGCCGCCGCGCGCCACCGGCCCTGCGCGCAGATGCACGCCTTCGACCCGGCGCGAATAAACGAAGATCTCGCGCCACGGCACCGGCGCAGGCAAGCCGGGGACCAAGCTGGAATCGAGCTTGAAGGCCAGCGCATCCTCGGCAGCTGGCGCAAAGGCATTGGTGCGCAGGACAGCGCGGATCGTGTCCCAATAGCGGCGCAGCAGGCGGTCGTCATTGATCGCGACGACATCGGCAAGACCCCTGCGGATGTCGTCCTCGATTGTCTCGGCTGCCTTCGCGCGGTCGCCGTCGAAGGTAGGATCGTGCAGCGTGCGCAGCAGGTCGACCAGCCCGCGCGTTACCTTCGGCGCGCCCACCAGCGCGTCGACCACGGTGTAGATCGTGAAGGCGATGTTGGACTGGCGCAAATAGCGATAGAAGGCGCGCAGCCAGTCAGCTTCCTGCGCGTCAAGTTCGCAGGCGATGACGAGGCGGTTAAACACATCGTCCTCGGCCCGCTCGTTGAGCACGGCAGCGATGGCGGTCTCGATCGCGTCTTCGCGCGCAAGCAGCGCATCGCCATCCATCCCGCCAGGCAGGCCGAGCACGAAGTCGTGGATGGTGCCGGTATCCTCGCCGCTCAGGCGGCTGGGCACTTCGGAGAGCACGCGGAAGCCGAAATTCTCCAGCGCCGGGACGGCGTCGGACAACGGGAGCTCGCCGTGATGCTGATACACCTTCAGCCGCAGCGCGCCGTGCGCGTCCTTTTCGGAGCGGTAGAGCCGCGCGTCACGCTGGTGGCCGGTTTCCTCGACATGCGCGGCGAGGTTGCGCAGGCGCAGGATGTCGGTCGCCGCGTCCTGCGCGCCATAGGCGGAGCGGTAATATGCCGGGAAACTCTCGGCATAGCGCACCGCGAGCGCGGCGGCGCGGTTGGCGTCCTGCGTTTCGCCAAGTGCGGTCTCCACCGCGTCGTTCCAGCCGCGCAGCATGTCGGTCAGCGCGCGGTCTACCGCTTCGGCGTCGGGCGCCTTCTCCTTGCCGCGGAAGTCCATGACATAGCGCAGCAGGGCGAGGTTGCCGCCCTCCACCATCAGGCTCCAGTCGAGCGTCGTCGCGCCGCTCTGCGTTTCGAGCAGCTCTTGCACCTGCAGCCGCACCGCGGTGGAAAGCATGTCGCGCGGCAACCAGACGAAGGCGAACAGGTGCCGCCCGAGCGGCGCGGGCACGAGCGTGGCGCGCGGGCGCGGACGGTCGGCGAGCCCCATC
>JBARVT010000173.1:0-7608 GCA_049646405.1 Alteraurantiacibacter sp. | reverse complement strand
AACCAGTTCGCCGCGCGCCGCCTCTACGCCCGCATTGATCTGCCGCCCCCGGCCTGCCGCCGTTTCAACAACGCGCCACCCGGCCTCGCGCGCGATGGCGACCGAGCGGTCCGTGCTGCCGCCATCGGCCGCGACCACCTCCAGCGGCGCGGGATCGAGCGCGGCGATATGCACCAGCAGCGCGGGCAAAGCGCGCTCCTCTTCCAGCATCGGGATGACGATGGAGACGCTCACGCGGTGAGGTCGGGCCAGTGGGCGAGGTCTTCGGGCCGGTCGCAATCGCGCAGCGTACCAAGCAGGCGGAAATCCACCTTTTCGTCCCGCAGCCGGTCGAGCGTTTCCCCAAGCACCGCATCGGTCCCCCAGCGCATGTCGCGCCACAGGAACGGCATCGGTTCGCGGAAGCCGAGCAGGTAATACCCGCCATCCGCCGCCGGGCCGATGACGGCGGGAACCTCCGTCAGCGCGCCTGCCGCCTGCCGCAGGTGATCTGCCGACAAGTCCGGCACATCCGCGCCCAGCAGAATAGCGGGCGCAGGGACGCGCGCCAGCCGGTCGCCGAGGTCGCCCTCGCCCTGTTCCACCAGCGGCACATCTTCGCCGAGCCAATCCGCGAAAGCACTATGCTTCGCCCCGGTCGTCCACACCGCAAAGGGCAGACCACTCCTCCGCACCGTGGCCAGAGTCCGCTCGACCAGCCGCCGATGCAGCGCCGCCGCGCCCGCCTCGCCCAGTACTGGCGCCAGCCGCGTCTTGGCTAGGCCAGGAACCGGGAATTTCGCGAACAGCGCGACGGTCGGCGGAGCGGCATCCATCCGCCTCTCCTACCCGCGCTCGCCATCGCAAGGCCAGCGCAACTTGTGCGAAGCGCACCGCTCGGCTAGCCTGCATGCAGGTTCCGCCTCTTCGAGGTGGGTGATACGATTAAAGAAAGTACGACAGGTCATGGCGGATTTCACTCCGCCGGATGGACGCGAAAAGGCCAGCAGGCCGGCGGGCAAGGGGTCGCATCCCCGCCGAAAAGCAGGACAGGGCCGCAGGCGCGCTCCCGGCGATGGCAAGACTGGCAAGCCGCAGCCCGACAATGGCTGGCGGCGCCCCCCGCATGCCAAGAGCTTCCGGCAGGCCTATGCCGCCATCGATCTCGGCACCAACAACTGCCGCCTGCTCATCGCGCGCCCTTCGGACGAGAATTTCGTGGTGATCGACGCCTTCAGCCGCGTGGTGCGGCTGGGCGAAGGTCTCGCGCAAACGGGGCGGCTGTCCGACGCGGCGATGGACCGGGCGCTGGGCGCGCTCAAGGTTTGCGCCGAGAAGCTGAAGAAACGCGGCGTGCATCTTGCCCGCTCGGTTGCGACCGAGGCGTGCCGCCGCGCCGAGAACGGCGAGGCTTTCATCGACAAGGTGAAGCGCGAGACAGGCATCGTGCTCGATATCATCAGCGCGCAGGAAGAGGCGCGGCTCGCCGTGCTGGGCTGCCATATCCTGCTGGAAGACGGGGTCGGCCCGGCGATCATCTTCGATATCGGCGGCGGATCGACCGAGCTGGTGGTGATCGAACCGGGCGCCCCAGTGCCGCGCATCCTCGACTGGCAGAGCGTGCCGTGGGGCGTCGTTTCGCTGTCGGAAACGGTCGGCCACGAAAGCGGCGACCTGGACGAGCGGCTGGCACGCTACGAGAAAATGAAGCGTATCGTCGCGGACAGCTTCGCCGAATTCGCCGGGCGGATCGAATCGCACAAGGCCGCAGACCAGCGCCTGCTCGGCACCAGCGGCACGGTGACGACCCTCGCCAGCGTGCATCTCGGCCTGCCGCAATACGATCGCAGCAAGGTCGACGGGCTGATCGTGCCGAGCGACGCGATGGTCGATATCTCGCAACGCCTCTCGCGCATGTCGCCTGCCGAACGCAGCGAACTCGACTGCATCGGCCGCGAACGCGCGGAGCTGGTGGTTGCGGGCTGCGCGATCCTCGAAGCGATTCTGGAAATATGGCCCGCGGCGCGGCTGGGCGTCGCGGATCGCGGCATCCGCGCGGGCATCCTGCGCAGCCTGATGCGCGCCGATGCCGAAGGCATCGAAGCGCAAGCGGCGCTGCGGCGACTGAAAGGCGCGGGATCATGAGCCGGTCCGGCGGCGATACGCAGCGGCGGCTCAAGACCGCGAAAAAGCGCAAGGCGTCGAGCCAGCGGTGGCTGGAGCGGCAGTTGAACGATCCGTACGTGAAGCGCGCCAAGGACGAGGGCTGGCGCAGCCGTGCGGCATTCAAGCTTATCGAGCTCGACGACCGCTTCGGCCTCGTGAAAGGCGCGAAGCGGGTGATCGATCTCGGCATCGCGCCGGGCGGGTGGAGCCAGGTCGTGCGCAAGCGCGCGCCGGGCGCGGTGGTGGTCGGCATCGACTATCTCGAAACCGAACCCATTGACGGGGTGACGATCCTGCAGATGGACTTCATGGAGGACGGTGCGCCCGACGCACTGGAACAGGCGCTGGGCGGCAAGGCCGATCTCATATTGTCGGACATGGCGGCCAACACGGTTGGCCACAAACAGACCGACCATTTGCGCACGATGGCGCTGGTGGAGGCGGCCGCGTGCTTCGCGGTGGAGAACCTCGTCGAGGGTGGGGCTTTCCTTGCCAAGGGCTTTGCAGGCGGGACGGACAAGGATCTGCTCGACTTGCTGAAGAAGCACTTCAAGACGGTCAAACACGCCAAGCCGCCCGCCAGCCGCAAGGGCTCGAGCGAGTGGTATGTCGTGGCGCAAGGTTTCAAGGGCTAGCGCACACGAAAAGCCCCGGCGCGAACCGGGGTCTTTTCGAATTCGGCCATGAGCAGAATATCAGGTGCCGGGGTTCTCGGCGACCGGCTGTTCGTCGCCCATCGCGCCTGCCGCTTCCGCAGCGTCCGGCTCTTCGCCAGCGACAGCGCCCGGGCCTTCGCCCGGCGCGTCGGTCGTTTCGCCGTCCTCACCCTCGGGCGCGGCTTCGGGGGTGGGCAAGTCCGGCCCGCCGCCATTGGCACGCAGGTAAAGAATGACATTGGCACGATCTTCCGCGCTGCCGAGACCGGCGAAGCTCATCGAGGTGCCGTTGGCGAAGCCGCGCGGGCTGGCGAGCCAGGCGTCCATGTTTTCGTAAGTCCAGCTCTCGCCCTTACCGGACAGCGCGCTGGAATAGGAGAAGCCGCCCTTGCCCGCGATGGGCTGGCCGAGCACTCCATACAGGTTCGGGCCGATACCCGCCGGGCCGCCCTGCGCGATGGTGTGGCAGCTCTGGCACTTGGCAAACACCGCCTCGCCCGCGCCCGCATCGCCCGCGGCCAGCAGCTGCGCAAGCGACGGGCCGGATGCGCCGCCTTCGCCCTCTTCGGGCGCTTCGATCGCGTAGCCGGGATTTTCGGCCAGCATTTCCATCTCTTCCTCGTGCGGATCGAAGACCTTGCCTGCCACGATCGAGCCGCCCAGCGCCACGCCGAGACTGGCCAGGACCCAACCGAAAATGGTGTTCATGCGATCGTTCATAGGAAGAGATTCTGCGCTGGTGTTGGAACTGTGGCGCGGACTAGTCGCTACCGACGACGGGTGCAAGACCGGAGTCGGCGCTTGTCGGCGAAGGGCGGGCAAGCTAGCGCGCCAAGCGATGCAGAGCTTCCCCGCCCCCGCCCTCGCCATGGTCGAAAGCATGCGCACAGCAGCCGCCGATGCGCCGAAGCAAGCCATCGCCTTCCAAGGCGCGCCCGGCGCCAACTCGCACCGCGCGGCAATGGAATGGGCGCCCGACGCGCTGCCGCTCCCTTGTTTCAGTTTCGCCGGAGCGATCGACGCGGTAAAGAACGGGGAGGCGGGCTGCGCCATGATCCCCATCGACAATTCGCAGGCGGGCCGAGTAGCGGACATTCATTTCCTGCTGCCCGAAAGCGGACTTTCCATCGTCGGCGAGCATTTCCTCGCCATCCATCACGCGCTGATGGCGACAGTGGCACAGGGGCCGTTCGACGTCGCGTACAGCCACCCGCACGCGCTCAGCCAGAGCCGCCATTACTTGAGCAAACGCGGCATTGTGCCCGTATCCTTTGCCGACACCGCCGGGTCCGCCGCGCTGGTGGCCGAAATGGGCGATCCGAAAGCGGCCGCCATCGCCCCCGCGCTCGCTGCCGATCTCTACGGCCTCACCATCGTGGAGGAGCATGTGGAGGACGCAGCGGACAACACCACGCGCTTCGTCGTGCTCGCCTCCGAGGCGCTCGATCCTGCCGGACTGGCGGGGCAGGATGCGATGACCACCTTCATCTTCGAGGTGAAAAATATCCCCGCCGCGCTCTACAAGGCACTGGGCGGCTTTGCGACCAACGGCGTCAACATGACAAAGCTGGAAAGCTACCAGAAGGGTGCGAATTTCGCCGCGAGCATGTTCTACGCCGATATCGTCGGTACGCCGGGCACCCCCGCCGTCGACCGCGCGCTGGAAGAGCTCGCCTTTCACTGCAAGGAACTGCGCATGCTCGGCACCTATCCGCTGGCGCGCAAGCGTGGCTGAGTTCGGTATCCGCGCGGAAAGGCCGGACAGCGCCGATGTCGCCGCGCTGCTGGATCGGCACTTGGCGGAAATGCACCGCTGCTCGCCTTCTTGCAAAATGAACGCGATGCCGGCGCAGCGACTGGGAGGCGAAGACGTCACATTCTTCACCGCCCGCGTAGATGGCAAACTCGCAGCCATCGGCGCGTTGAAAGTGCTCGACGAGACGCGGGGCGAGATCAAGTCGATGCGCGCCGCAGACGAATGGCGCGGCAGCGGGGCAGGCAAGGCGATGCTGGCTCATCTGATCGAAGAGGCGCGCTCGCGCGGGTTGGGCTGGCTGGGCCTCGAAACCGGTCGCCACCGGGTTTTCGAGCCTGCACAGCGGCTCTATGCGCGACACGGTTTTTCCGAATGCGAGGCATTCGGTTCCTATGCCAATGACGATTTTTGCCTGTGCATGTCGCGCACGCTGGATTGACGGCGAAAAGCGCGGAGACGATCATTGCTTCGTAATCCCCGCCGTGCGACGTAGCCTGTCGTGACGAGGGTCGTGCAGGGGAACGGATTAGTGCCCGAGGGGGCAGAGCGCGATATTGCGAGCGCGTGGGAAAACGTGCGTGCCGACGACGCGATCCAGTTTGCCGAAACGCCCATGCCGACGCAGCCCCCGCCGCCCGACTGGTTCGTGACGTTCATGGAGTGGCTGGCGCGCATATTCGAGCCGGTGGCGATGTTCCTGATTGCCAACTGGTTCTGGATCAAGTGGATGCTGCTCGCGATCGGCATTGCGCTGGTCATCCTGTTCCTCGTCAAAATGATTGCACCCGATATGCTGCGGCGAGTCACGCGCAAGACGGGCGAGGAAGAGGATTGGTCGCCCGACCAGGGCGAGGCGCTGGCGCTGCTAGAAGAAGCGGACCGGATGGCGGCGGAGGGCCGCTATGACGAGGCGACGCATCTGCTGCTCAAGCGTTCGGTCGGCCAGATCGCGGCGGCGCGGCCCGATATCGTCGAGCCTTCCAGCACCGCGCGCGAGCTTTCCGCCGAACCGCGCATCCCCGATGGCGCGCGCTCGGCCTTCGGCGTGATCGCGCAGCGAGTGGAGCGCAGCCTGTTCGCGCTGACTAAGCTGTCGCCCGAAGACTGGCAGGCGGCGCGCAGCGCCTATGCCGATTTCGCGCTCCAGCAAAAGGCGATCGCCGCATGAGCGGAACGAGCAATCCCTTCCGCGCCTCGACGGTGCTGCTGATGCTGCTGGTGGGCGCGGGGGCGTTCCTGATGACGCTCTACGCGCTTGGCCAGGGTTGGGACGGCAGCAGCGAGCGCAATGGCGGCGAGCATGCCGCCTCCACCGGTCTCACCGGCTTTGCCGCATTGGCGGGCGTGCTGGAAGGGACCGGGCGCGATGTCCAACTCTCGCGCAGCCTCGCCGCGCAATCCGATTACAACCTCATGGTCCTCACCCCGCCCATCTTCGGCGATGCGGAGGAAGTGGCAGCGATCATCGAGCAGCGGCGCGAGAACGATGTCGGGCCGACGCTGCTGATCCTGCCTAAATGGATGGCAACTCCTATCCCGGACCAGTTCCAGGACCAGGTCGAGAGTGAGGACGGATGGGTCTTCATCCAGAACGCCACGCCCGCCGCGTGGTTCGACAGTTTGCCTGCCGCCGATGGAGCGGAGGTCCAAATCAAACAGATCGCGGGCTGGAGCGGATTCGGCATGCGCGGCAGTCTGCCCAACCCGGAGCAGGTGCAGGCGCTGACCGGCCAGCCAGACATGCAGATCCGCCCTCTGGTGCGGAACGCAGACGGCGCCGTACTCGTGGGCGAACTTGCCGCGCCAGGGAATGGCTGGGCGAACGACGATTACGAGCCATGGCGCACGGTCGTCGTGTTCGAGCCGGACCTGATGAACAATTTCGGCATGGACAGCCTCGATCGTGCGGAACTGGCGGCGGAAATCGTGGATTACGCGGCCGAAGACGACCGCAACATGCCGATTGCCTTCGACCTCGTCTTGCCGGGCCTCGGCGCGAGCGAGAACCTGCTCACCCTCGCCTTTGCGCCGCCCTTCCTCGCCGCGACGCTGTGCCTGCTCTTTGCAGCGCTGGTCATCGCGTGGCGCGGCTTCAACCGCTTCGGCCCGCCGGTGGCGGAAGCGGCCAAGATGAAGCACGGCAAGCGGCAGCTGGCGCGCAACGGCGCCTCGCTCGTCGCGCGTGCGAAACGCTTCCACCTCCTCGCCGCACCCTATGCGGCGCTGATGGGCAAGCGTATCGCCGACGCGCTCGGAATTCGCGAGGCACACACCGACGAACGCGACGCCGCCATCGACCGCGCGCTGGACAAGCGTGGGCACGAAGGCGCGACCTATCGCCAGTGCATGGCGACATTGCGCGAGGCGGACAAACCCAAGGACATCATCCGCGCGGCAAGCGCATTGAAGGATATCGAAAGGATGCTGAAGCGATGAGCATGACCCTGCAACAGACCGCCGACATGGCGGGCACGATCCGCGGCGAGGTCGGCAAGGCTATCGTCGGTATGGACGAGACGATCGAGAACCTTCTGATCGCGCTGATCGCGCAAGGCCACGTGCTGCTCGAAGGCCCGCCGGGAACGGCGAAAACCTTTCTCGCCAATTGCTTTTCCAGCGCGACCGGCCTCGATTTCGGGCGCATCCAGTTCACGCCGGACCTGCTGCCGGGCGATATTCTCGGCTCCAACCTGTTCAATTTCCAGACGAGCCAGTTCACCCTGACGCGCGGGCCGATCTTCTGCGAGCTGTTGCTGGCGGACGAGATCAACCGCACGCCGCCCAAGACGCAGGCCGCGCTGCTCGAAGCGATGCAGGAGCGCAAGGTGACTCTGGACGGCGAAACCCACCAGCTGTCGGACCAGTTCATGGTCGTCGCGACGCAAAACCCGATCGAGAACCAGGGCGTCTACCCGCTGCCCGAGGCGCAACTCGACCGCTTCGCCTTCAAGCTGATCGTGCCCTATCCCAGCGCCGAGGAAGAGGCGCGGATCGTCCAGCGCTTCGGTGAGCGCAGCGGACCGCAAAAGCCCGCCGATTTCGGTATCGCGC
>JBARVT010000172.1:0-5719 GCA_049646405.1 Alteraurantiacibacter sp. | reverse complement strand
ATGCGAAACTATCGGTCGCACGGCCCGTCGATCCGGCGGACGATCATGTCGCGGTGGTGGGCGAGGACCGCAAGCTCGTCGTCTTCGCGCTGGAGGAGATGCCGGTCATGACGCGCGGGCAGGGCGTCACCCTGCAACGCTATCGCGACGGCGGGCTGAGCGATGCGACGACCTTTACGCTCGCCAACGGCCTCAGCTGGCAGATGGGCGGCAAGGGCGACCGCACGCGCACCGAGAGCGAGATCGGCATGTGGAAAGTCGCGCGCGGCGCGGCAGGGCGCTTGCCGCCGCAGGGGTTTCCGAAGGATAATAGGTTCTAGTTTTGTGAAGCCGCGGAGCCGGCTTCACAAAACAAAAGGGCCGGCGAATCGCTCCGCCGCCCCTCTGTGGTGATGCGATCTGAGAATTACCCGGCGGTGCCGAGCGCTTCCATGATGACGGCCATTTCGACCATGACCATCAGCGCGCCGTCCTGGTCCACCGTGAAGGCTTCGAGCGGCAGGGTGAAAGGCTGTTCCATGTGGGTGACGACCACGCCGTCATCGAGCACCTCGGTGACGGGGCCGAGCACCTGCTGGTCCGCAGTCTTCACTTCGGCACCAACGACGAGCGCGGCGTCGAGCGCGGCCTGCTGTTCGGCGAGCATCGCGCCATAGGCGGTGTCGAGATCGGCCTTGGTGGTGTTGAGCGTGTAAACGCCGTCGGCCTCGGCAAAGGCATCCATGCCGAGCGGGACCCGGTGCGTGCCGGTGTCGACCACGACGGTGGTGCCGTCGTTGGACAGCACGGTGCCCACGGCGGCATCGTCATTGCCCAAGATGCTCGCGCCCACGTCCTGCGCCATGGCAGGCGCGGCGAAGGCGGCGGAGGCGAGGATGGCGGCGGTGATAGCGTGACGCTTCATGCAAAATTTTCCCTTCTCGCGGGTAACGCTTCTGCGGCACCCGTCAGTGAAATTCGTCCGGTAATGGCCGGAGTTGGCATCGGATGGCACACCCCTTAGGGAAGACGCGCGAGGACGCGGCAGCTGCGCCCGAACCCGATGGCGAAGGTTATAGCGTAACCTTCTGAACGCTACCTGCACCGGATGGACAGGCAATTTCAACCCCTTTGCTGCATTTGCGAGATGGCCGGGTTCAGCGCGCCAGTTCTTCATCGAGCAATGCGGCAACGCGGGCTGCATCGGGAAAGCCTTCTGCGACCCAGCGCGCTTCGACCGCCTGCAGGATGCGCGCGACCTCCGGCCCCGCCGCCACGCCGCGCGCGACGATCTCTCCGCCTTTCAGCGGCAGTTCGGGTATCTCCCAGCCGGATAGCGGCGATGGGTCTTCGCCCGCCAGCAGCAACCGGTCCATCGCCGCTTCTCGGCCAAGTCGAAACGCCATCGCCTTTGCATCGTCCGGCGCGCCTTCGCGCTTCGCTGCGAGCGACAGCCGCTTGCGTTGCACATTGGACAGGCGCAGCCGCGCGGCGACCGTGTCGACTATCTTCGGGTCGGCAGGCAGGATCGCGGCGACCCGACGGATGGGCGACGGCGGCAGGCCGGCCCGCGCTTCGGCGGCGACCAGCGCCTCCAGCCGGTCCAGCCCGTCCGCCCCGACCTCCGGTAGCACCACGCCGAGCACACCGCCTGTATGCATCCGCCGCATCGTCGCGACCGGGTCGGCGACGGCGAGCAGGTTCTGCAATTCCCAGCCCACGCGCTCTCGGCTGAGGCCCTTCATGATCGGTGCGAGCACCTCGCACGCGGCCTCTGCCTCGGTGTCCAGATCGCTGCCGAAGCGCGCCTGGAACCGATAATAACGCAGGATGCGCAGGTGATCCTCGCGGATGCGCTCGCGCGCGTCGCCGATGAAGCGTACGCGGCTGGCGGCAAGATCGTCCAGCCCGCCGAAGAAATCGTCGATCGCCAGAGTTTCGGGATGGGCGTAGAGCGCATTGATCGTAAAATCGCGCCGCGCCGCATCGTCGCGCCAGTCCTCGGCAAAGGCGACGGTGGCGCGGCGGCCATCGGTCGCGACATCCTTGCGCAGCGTGGTAATCTCGAGGTGCCCGTCCGGCAGCACGGCGGTGACTGTGCCGTGGTCTATCCCCGTCGGGACTGTGCGGATGCCAGCCGCATCGCAGCGGGCGATCACCTCATCCGGGGGCAATTTGGTCGCCGCGTCGATATCCTGCGCGCCCTTTCCCAGCAGCGTATCGCGCACCGCCCCGCCGACCCAGCGCACGTTCTGCGCGCCGAGAGCGGCGACGAGGACGGCGAGGTCTTCGCGCTGCGTCCAGTCGACCGGGGGGAGGGTTGTCTCGTTGGATCCGCTCATCCCGAGTCTCGCTAAAAGGAAAAGCGATGCTTCGACAAGCTCAGCATGAGCGAGGGGTGGGGATGGCGCATAGCTTGCAACGATCAGCCCAGTATCTCACGCAGGGGCAACCGCCGGCTTAGATTGGCGATGATACCTGCCGTGATCCCCCAGATGCGATGCTGCCGCCAGGTAATCTCCGTATAGGGCAGGGTGTGGCTGCCGAACTGCCCCATTTTCTGCACCTGATGGGCGCTGTCCAGAACGAAGTCGAGGGGCGGTGCGAACCAGCCGTCGACCTCGCGCGGATCGGGCGTGATGGCGATGTCGGCAGGAATGACGGCGAGCACGGGCGTCAGGCGAAAGCCGGTGCCCGTCACGAAGCTCGTCGCGGTGCCGACCACGCGCACGTCCGCCGGCCTTATCGTGAGTTCCTCCTCGGCCTCTCGCAGCGCCGCCTCGACGACACTCTCGCCCGGCTCCAGCTTGCCGCCGGGAAAGGCGACCTGACCCGGATGCGCCGCCATCGTTGCGGGGCGCTTCGTCAGGACGAGGCCGGGCGCGTCGCCGTCGGTGACCGGAACGAGCACGGCGGCATCGCGCGGATTGTCGCCCGCCCAGACGCTGTCGTCGCGGATACCCTCTATGCCGATATGGTGGCTCGCCTCGAACGCGGCGGAGAGGCGGGCGAAAAGATCGTTCATGCAGGGCGAAGCGCGAAGGTTTCGTACCGGCTCGTAACCTCCAGCGTTTCCCCGCCCTGTGCGAGAGCATGCTCGGCCAGTTGCAGCCAGGTCGACCGGTCCAGCCGTGCGTCGCAGCCGTGGCGTACTGCGAGATAGATGGCGGGCGCATCTGGATCGCCTTCGGCCCGCAGCGGATGGTCCGGCCCGGCCAACACCAGTTCATCGGTGTTCAGGCGAAAGGCGAGCGTGCCCGCATCGGCCTTCATGTCGACCGCCATAAAGCACGCATCCTCGACCTCGATTTCCTGCTTGTAATGCGGGGTGACGAGGAAATAGCGTCCGTCATCCTCGCGCCGCAGCAGGCTGGCAAAGGCGCGCACCATCGCGGGGCGGGTGATCAGGCTGCCGCCGTGAAACCAAGTGCCGTCCGCCGCGATGCGCATGCGGCTGTGTTCGGTTTCGGACGGATCCCACGCCTCGAGCGGCGGGAGATCGCGCTTCGCCACTTCCTCTGCGACTTGCGAAAGGCTCAGTCCGGCGAGATCGGGCGGGGGATCGTAGGCCATCGTGCGTATGCAGATGGCATGCGCGGTCAGCCAATCCAAGGGCCGAGCGTGCCTTTTGCGGGCAACACGGCGGGATTGGCGGCGCGCACCAGCAGGCGGTGTCGTTCGAACCGGCCTGGCAAATCCCACCGCTGCGTCGGCGCGGCGCTGTATCCGAACCGGGTGTAGTATCCGGGGTCGCCAACCATCACTTGCGGCAGCGGGGTGTTGGGATCGAGTGCGCCGGTCAGCGCTGCCATCAATGCGTGGCCGAACCCCTCGCCTTGCCGTTCGGGCACCACCGCGACCGGGCCGACCATCAGCATCGGGTGCCGCCGGCTGTCATCATCCGTCAGCGCGACGGGCCAGCACTGGATCGTACCAGTCAGCATATCGGCCTCGTCCGTGGCGGCGAAGCTGAGCGCGGGGAGCCAGTCGACACCCTCGCGCACCTTGTAGGCGGTGCGGCTATGCCGGTCGGTTCCGAACGCACGATCGAGCAGTGCCTCGATCATCTCGGGCGCCACCGCTTCGAGCGGCATGATGGTTGCGTCGGCTTGGCTCATGGCCGCGCGCCGATAAGCGGGGGAGCAGCTTGGCGCAAACGATTACGACGGCGTAAGCCTCAACAATCGCCCGTTCTCCTCGTCCTCAATCACCCAGATCGCGCCGTCCGGCGCCTGGGCGATATCGCGCAGCCGCTCGGGGAAGGGATAGCGGCTGACTTCCTCCGCGCTGTTCGCGCCCGCATCATAGGTGACACGGCTGATTGAAGTGGTCTTGAGATTGGCGATGAGGATCTGGCCCTGCCAGTCGGCGAACATTCTGCCGGTGTAGAAGATCATGTCGCCCGGCGCGATCACCGGCGTCCAATAGATCGCGGGCTTGGTAAAGCCGTCATCCGCCGAGTGATCGGGTATCGGATCGCCATTGTAATTTTCGCCATAGGATCGCACCGGCCACCCGTAATTCGCGCCGCGCGCGACCATATTGAGCTCGTCGCCGCCTGCCGGCCCGTGCTCCAGGTTCCACAGATCGCCTTCGGGCGAGAAAGCCAGGCCGAGCGTGTTGCGATGGCCGTAGGACCAGATCTGCGCCGTCGCCCCGCCGCGTTCGGCGAAAGGATTGCCGGGTGCCGCGCGCCCGTCCGGCATCAGGCGCACGATGGTGCCGAGATTGTTGGACAAATCCTGCGCGGGCGTCTGCTCCTGTCGGTCTCCGCTCGCCACGAACAGGTATCGCCCATCGGGCGAGAAGGCGAGGCGGTGCGAATAATGCCCCTTGTTTTCGCCGCCGCGGCTCTGCCGCCAGATTTCGTCGAACCCGGTAATGCGGCACGCGCTCTGCCGCGCGCAGTCGAGCGTTCCGCGGCCGACGGCGGCGACAGTCGTTGCGTTGCCGGAGTCCTGCGCCCAACTGAGATAGATCGTCCCGCTCGTCGCGTAATCGGGCGCAAAGGCAATATCGCCAAGCCCGCCCTGCCTTTCGTAAACCACGTCGGGTGTACCGGACACGTCCCAAGTCTCCCCGTTTGCCGGATCGTACATCAGCAGCGCGCCGTCCTGCTGGGTGACGAAGACGCGCCCCGTTCCCGGCTCGAACGCCATCGCCCAGGGGTTGGGCATTTCCCCCATGCTTTCCGCCGAGAAAGGGCCGTCCTGCAACTCCACGCGCTCTCCGGCGACGATGCCGGTGGAGGCGGCGGGAGTGGAAGCGGGCGTGGTATCCCCGGTCTGCGCACCGGAACAGCTTGCGATGGCGAGCGAGAGTATGGGAAGGGCGGTGGTAAGGATCGTTTTCTTCATGCTGTCTGGAACCCCTTCGCGCGAGTTTTGTGCCGTTTTCGGCGACACGCTGCCCTGCGTCGGCGTGGACGAGGCGGGGCGCGGGCCGCTGGCTGGCCCCGTTGTCGCAGCCGCCGTCTTGCTGTGCAAGCCTGCCCCTAAGGGCGTAGGCGACAGCAAGAAACTCTCCCCTGCCGCCCGCGCCGCCGCGGAAGAGCGCATCCGCCGCCGCTGCGCTTTTGGCATCGGCGTGGTGGAGGTGGAGGACATCGACCGGCTCAATATCTTTGGCGCAACAATGCTGGCGATGACCCGTGCGATGGAGCGCCTGTGCGAGGCGCTCGAGCGCGCCGATCTTTCCGCGCTGATCGACGGCAACCTCACGCCCGCCGGGCGCTGCGGGG
>JBARVT010000171.1:0-3645 GCA_049646405.1 Alteraurantiacibacter sp. | reverse complement strand
ACCCTTGCCCGCCAGGCCCGCCCAGTCCTGCTCCGCCAGGCCCTTGCACTGGCCGGCGACGAAGCTGACGATGCTGGCATCCTCCCGATGGGTCAGCGCAATCCCGGCCGCCGCCGCCGCGCCATTGGCGGCGCTGATGCCGGGCACCACCTTAACTGGCACACCAGCGGCGCGCGCCGCTTCCATTTCCTCGCCTCCGCGCCCGAAGACGAAGGGGTCGCCTCCTTTGAGGCGGACCACGTCGTGCCCCGCGCGCGCTTCGCGCACGAGCAGCGCGTTAATGTCCTCCTGCGGAAGCGTGTGGTTCGAGCGCTGTTTCGCCACCGAGACCAGCCGCACATCGGGCCGCGCCATCGCGAGGATCGCCGGATCGACGAGCCCGTCATGGACGATGATCTGCGCGCGCTCGATCAGCCGCGCGGCGCGCAATGTCAGCAGGTCGGGATCGCCCGGCCCCGCGCCGACAAGGAAGATGGTGCCTTGTGCCATGGAGCCGAGATGCGGCAGGCCGCACCCGCTCGCCAGCGAGAATGAATTGGCCGCGACGTAGTTCGGCTTTATCCGTCCTTGTCTGAATTGCCTCCCACCCGCTGCGAGATTGCCGCGACGAGTTGCTGGAATTCCTCATTCGAGCGTAGATTGAGATCGCGCTGCGGAAAGGGGATTTCGATGCCGTTTTCCTGGAACAGGTCCCACAGCGTGTTGAGCACTTCGGACTTCACATTGCCCACGCCCATTTCCGGGTCGGTAATCCAGCAATGGATGATGAAATTGACGCTGCTGTCACCGTATTCGCTCATCCACACGGTCGGCGCCGGGCTTTCGAGCACGCGCCTGGAGCTTTTCGCCGCTTCCAGCATCAGTTCATGAGCCAGCTTCATGTTGCAGCCGTAGGATACGCCGACGGGCACCTGCATGCGCACCTTGCGGCTGGAATAGGACCAGTTCTCGACCTGGTTCACCATCAGGTTCTCGTTCGGGATCAGGTATTCGCGTTCGTCCCTCGTGGTGATGGACACGGCGCGAATGCCAATTTTGCGAATCTGCCCGAAGGTCTCGTTGCCCGCCTGGTCCGCGATATTGATGACGTCGCCCGGCTTGATTGACTTGTCCATCAGCAGGATGATCCCGGCGATGAGGTTGCCGAAGGTCTTCTGCAGGCCGAAACCGATGGCGAGGCCGAAAGCGCCGGAGAACACGGCGAGCGCGGTCAGGTCGATGCCGAGGATGTCGATGCCGATGAGGATGGCGATGGCCCACAGGCCGACGGTGAGCAGTTTTTCCGCCAGCAGGCGCTGCGACACGTCGAGCTTGGTCGCCTTGCGCAGCCCCGTCTTGGCGATGCGGGTGGTGATGCGTGCGAAGAGGAACACGCCGACGATCACCATCAGCACGACGAGCAGCGTCCAGAGCGAGAAGCGCGTATCGGCGACGGTGAAGCCGAAGGCGTCCAGCTGTTCGACCACGTTTCCTATCGAAGGCAGATTATCGGCGACCTCGTCGCGTAAAGCGTCCGCCCCGGCGAGATCTCCGCCTTCGGGCTGCGCCGTGTCGGCAGGCTCGGGCGTCGGCGTTGCAGTCGGCGCTGCGCTTTCATCCGCGCCGGGAACCGGAACGGCGTCGGTTGTCGTCGCAGGCAATTCTGCAGGGGCGGTCATTCTTGCTCCATGGCAGCGAATCCGCGTTCGAGGTCGCGGATCAGGTCGTGAGCGTCTTCTAGCCCGATGGACAGCCGCACGCCAAGGCCGCTGCCTTTCGCGGCGCTTTCGGGCCATGCGTGGAAGTCGCGGATGCGGGCAGGATCGAAGGGGATGGCGAGCGATTCGTAGCCGCCCCAGCTGAAGCCGATGCCGAAGAGTTCAAGCGCGTCGATGAAGCGGGCGCGGGCGGCAACGTCCGTGCCGTCGGCAAAGACGAAGCTGAACAGGCCGCAGCCGCCGGTAAAATCGCGTTCCCAGAGATCGTGCCCCGGCGCGCCGGGGAGCATCGGGCAGAGCACGGCGGCGACCGCTTCGCGGCTTTCCAGCCAGCGTGCGATTTCGAGGGCGCCCTCAAAGCTGCGCTCCAGCCGCACACCCATCGTTCGCAGGCCGCGCAGGGCGAGCGAAGCATCGTCGGGAGAGACGACCTGCCCCATGAACTGCGCATGGTTGCGAATGCGCTCGATGATGGGCTTTGCCGCCGTAGCGCTGCCCATCATCAGGTCCGAATGGCCGCCGACATGCTTGGTGAGGCTCATGACGCTGACATCGCAGCCGTGGCGGATCGCCGCGAAGCCCAGGGGGGAAGCCCAGGTGTTGTCGAGTACCGATAGCACGCAACGCGTTCGCGCCACGGCGGCGAGGGCGGGCACGTCGCATACCTCCATCGTAAGGCTGCCGGGGTTTTCGAGCAGGACGACTTTCGTTTTCTCTCCGATGGCATCGCCGAAGCCTGCGACATCGAGCGGATCGAAGGAGCGGGCCGCTATGCCGTACCGCTTCAGCAGGCCGAGCGCCGCCGTGCGACTGGGTTCATAGGCATTGTCGGTGAACAGCAATTCGTCGCCGGGGCGCAGCAGCGCCATCAGGGTGCAGGATATGGCCGCCACGCCGCTGGGGAAGAGCTCCGTGCCGTCTGCGCCCGGCTCCAGTTGGGTCAGCGCCTCGGCCAGTGCCCACTGCGTCGGCCCGCCGCGGCGGCCGTAATAGAAATGTCCGTCTTCGTTCGGGCGGCCCTTCGCGAGATCGGCGCAATCCTCGTAGAGATGCGTGCTGGAGCGCCAGACGGGCGGATTTACCACGCCGCCCTTGCGCCCTTCGATTCCGGTCCATTCGGGCCGCCGTCCGGCTTCGACGAGACGGGTAGCCGGGCGGCGCTTGTCCTCGCTCATGCGGCTGTGCCCGTTTGCTTGGGTGTCGCCGGGTCCGCGCCCCACTCGCTCCAGCTGCCGTCATAAAGCGCGCCGTGCGAGTGGCCGAGCAGGCGATGCGCGAAGAGCACGACCGATGCGGTCACGCCGCTGCCGCAACTGGCGACGACCGGCCTGGCCGGGTCGATCCCGGCTCGCTCGAAAGTGTCAGCGATGGCCCCGGCGCTGCGGAAGCTGCCGTCTTCGTGGAGCAGGTCGCCGAAAAACAGGGTTCGCGCGCCGGGGATATGGCCGCCGGGGAGGCCGTGGACGGTGTCCTCGGTCTCACCGGTGAAGCGGCCCGCGTCGCGTGCGTCGACGAGCTGCTCGGCGCGGGTGTCGAGATTGGCGAGCATGTCGGGCTTGCTGCGGATAAGTGTGCGGTCGCCTTCGAGGACGGACGCATTCGTCGGCGCTGGTGCGGGGATGCCGCTTTCCACCGGCAATCCTACTTCGCGCCACGCCGCGAACCTCGCATCCAGCACGCCGACCTCAGCCCAGCCCGCCACATGGAGGATCAGCCATGCGCGGCAGGCGGAACGAATGCCGCTATCATCGTAAAGCACGATCCGGCTGTGAGGCCAGATGCCGAGAGCGGCGAGCCGCCCCGCCACCTGCGCACTCGTCGGGAAGGCTTCCGGAACGTCGGAGCCCGCATCGAACAGCGAGCCAAGATCGAGGAAGCGCGCCCCGGCAATGTGGCCCTGTCCGAACTCCGCCGGCGCATCGCGGCCAGCGTTGGGCAAATGCTTGGT
>JBARVT010000170.1:0-7165 GCA_049646405.1 Alteraurantiacibacter sp. | reverse complement strand
GCGCGATACTCTTGGCCTTGGCGGGCGCATAGGCGCGGTCGCACGCTTCCTCAATCAGCCCGCCAAGATCGGTCTCCTCAAATTCGGGCGCCGCTTCCGCCAGCCGCGCGATCTGCACGAAAGTGTCGGCCAGCTTCAGCGTGCGCTCTGCCTGGTTACGGATGCGACCGCCGACCTCCTTCGACCCGCCAAGCCGCTGCGTCAGACCGATGATTGCAACCTGCGGCGTGCGCATGTCATGCGAGAGGAATTCGAGCATTTCCGCCCGCTCCCGCTCGCGCGCGCGGGTATCCGTGACATCTCGCAGCGCGACGATCTCGCCGCTGCCTCCGTCCTCATCGAGCTCCAGCGCAGCACGGGCGACAAGCATGATCCGCTCATCCGCGAATACGAGGTCGCGCCCATCTGCGTCGAAGGCCGCCCCGCTTCGCGCAAGCAGCGTGTCTAACGGCTCCGGCGCGTCGTCGTCGATATCCGTAAACAGCGCATGCGCTCGTGCATTGGCCGTGGTCACCGCGCCATTCCGGTCGAGCACGAGAATTGCGTCGGGCGCGGCCTCGATGATTTTGCGCAGGAACGCGAAACCGCGGCTGACATTGCCGACCAGTCGCCTCATCCGTTCGACCTGCCGCGCGATCCTGTCAAAGCCTTTGACCTCGGCCCGCTCCGCGCCTTCGGGCCGCAGGCTCGCGGCCTCTTCCTCAAGATATGCGCTGACCGAAGTCAACCGCCGCCAGCTCCACAGCGGATAGGCCAGCAGGACAGCCAGCACGGCGACACCGGGCGCGACCCAGACGCCCGCGAGCGGGACAAGCGCGGCGCTTGTCAGCACTACCGCAAAGCCGATTGCAAAGGTCGCGGCCAGCCCGTTGCGCGGCGTGGCCTTCCAGAAGACGAGGAACTGCGCGAGCAGCGCCAGCGCTGCCAGGAGGCCGGACCAGAACGGCAGGGTATCGCTTACCAGCCCGCCCGAGCGCAGCGCATCGAGCAGGTTTGCTTGCGTTTCGACGCCCGGCAACACGGAAACCCCGCCCGCGCCGACCGAATACCGATCCCCCATACCTTGTGCCGTTGCGCCGACGAGCACGGTCTTGCCGCGCAGGAATTCTTCGGGGACCGAGCCCTGCACGATATCGGTGGCAGAGACCTGCGCATAGCTGCCCTGCGGATGAAACGAGACGATGGGGCGTTCGCCGCTGGCTAACTCGCTTCCCGCCGCGGCCACGGAAAAATGCTCCCAATAGCGGCCCTCAGCGGGAAGGAGCAGGTCGAAACGGCGCAAGACGCCGTCCTCATCGGGCGTGATGGCGACGTGGCCGATCCCCGCTGCCACCTCCGCAAGCGGTCGTATGGGGAGTTCGGCAACCGTGCCCGCAACGGCATTGGGCGCGGGGCCAAGGGTCATCGGGAGGAATACCTCGCCATGCGCCGCCATGGCCCGCGCGAATGCCGCGTCGTCGGCGGGATCGCCGGGATCGAGAAAAAGGACATCGAACAGCACCGGCCCGCTGCTCGCCTGCGCCAGTTCGTCGACGATCCGCGCATGTACTTCGCGCGGCCACGGCCATGCGCCGATCTGCTCGAGACCCCTGTCGTCGATGGCGACGATCAGGATGTCGTCCGATGCCGGTGCCCGCGCAAGCGCTGCCGAGCGGTCGAGCAGCACTGCATCGAGCCTGTCGGTCACCCCTCCCCGCGCCGCAAGAAAAGACAGCGCGATCCCAAGCGAGAGCAGCACGATCCATTCGACGAGAAGTCGGCGTTCGATCATGGCATGGGCGCAGCCATGCCTATTCCGGCGCGACAGTCAGCGTTTGTTCCGGGCCCCAGACCTTGAGCAGGCCGTCCTCGGCATCGGCCTGGATCGCCGCGACGCGCCAGACATAGGTCCCGACATCGAGGCCGGACACTACGGTCGCCGTTCCGGGAAGCGCTATTTCATCATAAAGCGGCTGGCCCACTTCTCCCTCCCGCCAAAGCTGGAATGCGAAATGGGTGATGCCGTCTCCCTGAGGCAGCCATGCGAAGCGATATCCATCGCCGAGCGGGGACGGTTCGACCGAAGCAGACGCGCCCAGCCGCTTGCGGCGGAAGGAGAATGTCTCCGACAAACCTTCTATCCCGGTTCGCGAAATCGCTCTCGCGCGTACGAAATAGCGCGCATCGGGCATCTGCGTGAACTCGGCCAGATTGTCGCCGCCGATGTCTTCCGCGACGATTTCCAGGAAACCGGCATCTGTCGCGATCTGCGTGCGCGCGCCAACTGCGCTGTCCGGCAGGTTCAGGAAGAACGCGACTGTCTCTGCGGTCTGGATCGCGCCCGGATCTTCGATATCTACAGGTGGCAACATCGGTTCCGGTTCGCCAACCCCTTGTGCTGCTGCGACGACGCCAAATCCCTCTTCCGTAAGTTGCGTGTCGTTTGGCTGCTCCACGCTGACCGAACCCTCCACGACCTCGGTAATTCCGAGACCGGAAGGCTCGTCATACGCGACGCGATAAATTGTGCCTCGCACCGCAGTCACGGCGACAGGCGTAGAGGTGCGGAAACGTTCGCCTTCGCGCAGGGGCGGCACCTCCACTCTGCCCCGTCCGCCGAGGATGCGGAACTCGACATCGCGAATGTCGCGCAGCCGATAAATGCGCGCCTTTTCAAGCCGCGCACGCGATTGCGATGGCAGTGCGAAGGTTGCGCCACCGGCGTCTTGCAGCGTTAGGAAGCCCGAAGCCCCGGTGCGAATTTCCGTCCCCTCTGTCACGATTGCGCCGAGCTGCGGGGCGGCACCCCCGACGGACACCTGCCCGCTGAAATGGCGCACGCGCAGATCGGCGGGGCGAAATGCGAGCAAGTCTCGCGGCAGGCGCAAGGCGTAGCCTATCGGAATTCGGCGGTCGTTTCGCACCCGGTTGATCCGGGCCACCGCACGTATCGCGTTGGGCGCTGCAAGAAATCGCCGGGCCACCGATGTGAGCGTATCGCCGCGCTCCATCCGGTAGACCAGATGCGCATCGTCGGCCTGTGCCATCGCATCGTGCGGATTGGCGAAAACCGCCGACAGCACAATGACTGCGGTCAGGATCGCTTTGAAGCATATTTGCATGGCCGGTGCCGCTCCCTCGCCAAGGACGCTAGGCCAGCATGTGTTGCCGATGCAAGACCTCGCGCTCAGCCGAGCGTGAAAGCCGCCGGGAGCAATTCTGAGATACGCACGTCCATCCTATCCCCTCCCGCCGCATCGGCGCACACGATCGCGGTGTCGACGCCGGACAATCCCGCCGCCTCGGCAATCGCCTGGCGGCACCCGCCGCACGGACTCACCGCACCGCTGCCGCCTTCGCTGCCCCTCGGCCCTCCGACCACCGCGATGCGCGCCACCTGGTCAAGTCCGAACGCCTGCGCCGCCGCCGCCAGCGCCGATTGCTCAGCACACACGCCAAGCCGGTAGCAGGCGTTTTCCATGTTCGCGCCTACCGCGATATCACCATCCACGCTCTCAACCGCCGCGCCAACGAGGAAGTTTGAATAGGGCGCGTGCGCCTTCAGGCGAGCGGCAAGCGCCGCTTCGACGAGCTTTTCCGAGCCGCTCACGCGGCGCGCTCCGCCTTCGTGCCGTCGAGCCAGCGGGCAAAGGCGACCGCGCCCGCAATCAGGAACGGCACCAGCACGAAGCTCAGCACGATCTTGGCGATGGCCTGCCCGATGAGCAGGTTGCCGATGGGAAATTCCCCGTAGAAGGCGAGCGTGATGAAGATCAGCGTATCGACCGCTTGGCTGATTGCCGAGGCAATTGCCCCGCGCGCCATCAGCCAGAAACCGCCGTCCCTTGAATCCTTTGGCCCAGTTCCGCGTAACTTCTCGAATATCCAGACATTGAGCAGCAGCGACACGCCATACGCGACCGGGCCTGCCGCCATGATGCGCGGCGTCTGCGCATGGACTTGCTCGAATGCGGCAAGGTTTTCGCCCGGCATGTCCGGCGATGCGGGCAGCGCGAGGACGATACCGAGCAGAACGATGGAAAAGGCGAGCGGCAGGAAGCCCCAAAGCACCAGTCGGTCCGCCGCGGGCTTGCCGAACAGCTGCGATACCGCGCTCGAAATTGCGACCAGCATCAGGAAGGCGAGGATGCCGCTTTCCACCACCAGCGGACCGACCGCGAACTGCTTGTAGGCAAGCACGCCTGCGATCACCGTCATCCCGCCATAGAGCAGCGAGAGCACGAAGAGCGAGCGGGCAATGGGCGGCGTAGCGGCGTTCGTCATGGCCCGTCGCTATGCCGCGCGGCGGCGGCTTGGCAAGTGGCCGCTGGGGGAAACGCACCGGAATCGTTTGAACACGCTCGCTCTTTGCGCGAAAGAGCCATCCCGTCACGGACGGGGAATCGCTTTGCCACCACAGATTGTATCGCTTGCAGGGATTGCGGTGATCCTGCTGATCGCTTTCCTGCTCTCTACCGGCAAGCGCCGTATCCGCCTGCGCGTTGTGGGCGCGGCCTTTGCCTTGCAGGCGCTGATGGCGGTGATCGTGCTGCGCACGCCGTTCGGGGTCCAGGGAATCCAGTTCCTTTCCGATGGGGTGATTGCCCTGCTCGGATACTCGGTGGTCGGTATCGAGGCGGTGCTTGGCCCAATGGACGCCAATCCCTTCGCCAACACCTTTGTTATCGCAGCGCTGCCGGTGATCGTGTTTTTCGCAGCCATCGTCTCGATCCTCTATCACTGGGGTATCATGCAGAAGCTGGTGCGCTGGGTCGGCGGGGTGATCGGCTGGATCACGGGCATCAGCAAGGTGGAAGCGCTGGGGAGCGCGGCCAACATCTTCGTCGGCCAGTCAGAAAGCCCACTGGTGGTCCGCCCCTATCTCGCCAGCCTGTCGCCAAGCCGCCTGTTCACGCTGATGGCGGTCGGCATGGCGGGCGTGGCGGGGACGATTCTTGCCGCCTATGCCAGCTTCATCGGGGCGGAGGCCGTGCCCTTCTTGCTCGCCGCCGCCTTCATGTCCGCGCCCGGCGGTATCCTCATGGCTAAGATCATCATGCCCGACGACGACAGCCCCCTCGCCCGCGACGCGGCGGAGATGGCTGGCATCGACGAGGAGAACATCGTCCTGCCGAAGACGCGCATCAGCGCGGAAGGCCCGGCGGCGATTACCGAAGGGGGCAAGGCGCACGAGGTCGCAGTCGCCGAGACGTTCGAGGAAGGGCGAGCGCCTGCAAACGTCATTGAGGCCGCCGCGCAAGGCACGCAGACGGGCGTGAAGCTGGCCGTTGCGGTCGGCGCGATGGTGCTGACCTTCGTGGCGCTCGTCGCACTCGCCAACGGCATCCTCGGCGCGCTGGGCGGGGTGTTCGGCTATCCCGACCTCACCTTCCAGCTGATCCTCGGCTGGGTTTTCGCGCCGGTCATGTACCTGATCGGGGTGCCGTGGGATCAGGCGGGCACCGCAGGCGGCCTGTTCGGGACCAAGATCGTCCTCAACGAATTCGTCGCCTTCATCGAACTGGGCGCGCTGGGAGACGGTGTATTCTCGCCCCGCACCACCGCCATCGTGACATTTGCGCTGTGCGGCTTTGCCAATTTCAGCTCGATCGCGATCCAGATGGCGGTGACGGGCGGGCTCGCGCCGAACCAGCGGCCTGTGATCGCCAAGCTGGGACTCAGGGCTCTGGCGGCAGGTTCGCTGGCGAACCTGATGAGCGCGGCCTTGGCGGGACTCGTCCTCCCGGTCTAGAGGCATTGCCATGTCCGAAATCGCATCCATCTCGCTCGCCCGTCCGCTGTCGGAAATCTCCGACGAGCTGGGCCGCAGTTTTGCCGAATACGGCTTCGCCATCGTGCGCGACCATGGCATCCCGCAGGAACTGATCGACCGCGCAGAGGACTTGGCCAGGGCGTTCTTCGCGCTGCCCGAGGCGACCAAGCGCAGCTACAGGATCGAAGGCGGCGGCGGCGCGCGCGGCTACACCCCGTTCGGCACCGAAATCGCCAAGGACGCGGCAGTCCACGACCTCAAGGAATTCTGGCATGTCGGGCGCACCCTGCCCGAAGGGCACCGTTTCGCGGAAAGCATGGCGCCTAATGTCTGGCCGGACGAAGTCGACGGCTTCCAAGCGACTTTCGAACAACTCTACGCCGAATTCGAGCGAACCGGAGACCGCATCCTGCGCGCAATCGCGCTGCATCTCGGCCTCGAAGAAGACTATTTTGCCGACACAGTTCTGGACGGCAATTCGGTCATGCGCCTGCTGCATTATCCGCCGCTCGGCGACAACGTGCCAGAGGGCGCGGTGCGGGCCGCCGCACATGGCGACATCAACACCATTACCCTCTTGCTCGGCGCGGAAGAGGCGGGCCTTGAACTGCTCGACACACAAGGCGAGTGGATGCCGGTCTCCCCGCCTCCGGGCGCGCTAGCTGTAAATGTCGGCGACATGCTCGACAGGCTGACCAATTCGCGCCTGCGCTCCACCACGCACCGGGTCGTCAATCCCGGCGGCGAGGGCGCGCGCCGCTCGCGCTATTCGATGCCCTTCTTCCTGCATTTCCGGCCCGATTTCCTGATCGAGCCGCTGGAGCAATGCGTGGCCGAAGGGGAGACGACCCGGCCGCCGATCACCGCGCACGATTTCCTCCAGCAGCGGCTGCGCGAAATTGGCCTTGCCTGACAGGCGATTCGGCTGACACCCATGTCAGCCCGTTCAGGCTTTTAGCGCCCGGCAAATAATGTTGCGTTGCAGCAACAGCCCCGCGCAAACCGGACTCCTTTTCACAGGAAATGTCCGCTATGTGACCTGCTAGCTTGTCGCTGTCTTTTGTTTGCAAGAAAACTCGTCGAAGGGGCGCCTGTCTCCAGCGGGCAGTAGACCTGCGGATCGATCGTATCACCCAAGTCCAGACGAGGTATTCGGGACCATGACCACCAAGCATCTCCTTACGGCAGGCGTTGCCAGCATCGCCGTCGCCGTCATTTCCGCCCCGGCGGCCGCGCAGTCCACCGGCTCTACCGATTTCGAAGACACGACCATCATCGTAACCGGCGCGCGTTCGCGCGACGTCGGCGGCGTGTCGATCCCCGATACCCCGCGTGCCAAGCAGGTCATCGACGAAGAACTGATCCGTCGCCAGCGCCCCGGCCAGTCGCTCAATGACATCGTCAACCTCGTCC
>JBARVT010000169.1:0-31044 GCA_049646405.1 Alteraurantiacibacter sp. | reverse complement strand
GGGCGCGGGCAGGCGAGCGGCGCGCGCTACCGGCTCGACGTGGTGCTGGACGACCAGCTCGAAGGGCTCGGCCTGCTGACCGACGACACGATCGGCCGCGAACGCCGCACGTTGCGCGCGCGCTATTTGCTGGTCGATACCACCACCGGCACCATCGTCGTCGATGCAACGGCAGGCTCCAGCGCGGGAATCGATGTGGTCGGCAGCGAATATGCCACCATCGCTGCGGAGAAGACCGCGCTCGAAAACCTCGTGGAGGAAATCGCCGACCAGATCGTCATGCGCCTCAGCCGCACTCTTCGCGACGCGGAGCGATGAAGGCCACCAATCGCGATTACCTCCAGGCCGCGAAGCGCGCCGGAGACCGCTGCCGCCTTTATTTCTTCTGCGGTCAGGACGAGGCGGGCGCCTCTGCCGCCGTCACCAAGATCCTCGACACCTTCGAAGAGAAAGGCGAGCGGGTGGACCTTTCGGGCAGCGAACTGCGCGCCGATCCCGCGCGACTGGTGGACGAGGCGCGCTCGACCTCGCTGTTCGGGGACAGCCGCCACATCCTCGCCCGCGTGAACGGAGAGGACGCGCTCGAAGCGCTGAAAAGCTGGGGCGAACTGGCCGAGCGGGGCGAGCTGGCGCAGGGCTGGCCTGTCTTCGTCATCGCGACCGCCGCCACCGACAAGTCGCGCAGCGCGAAACTGCTGATCAAGCGCGAGGATGCGCTGGTCGCAGTGTTCTACACGCCCGATCTCAAATCGGTGACCGGCGACGTGCGCGCGATGGGCGATGCGGCAGGGCTGCGACTCGATGGCTCGCTCGCCGAAACGATCGCGCGCGCCGCCGGGCTCGATGTGCGGCTGGCGCAGTCGGAGGTGGAGAAGCTGGCGCTCTATCTCGACGCCTCGCCGCAGGCGCCCAAGATCGCAGACATGACGGCGTGGAACGCCATCGGCGCGAGCACGGAAGAGGACGGCTTCATGCCGCTCGTCAACGCGGCGCTGGGCGGCGAACTGGGCAAGATGCCGTCCGAACTGGTGCGCATGCGCGAGGTCGGGCTGAACCCTGTGGGTGTGGCGCTGGCGATGGAGCGGCGCGCCGCTCAGCTCGCCTCGCTCGCCCCGCGCATGCGGCGCGGGGAGGACATGGGGCAATTCCTGCGTTCGAACGGCGTGTTCTTTAAGGAGCACCGCGAGGTGGGCGACCAGTTGATGCGCTGGAGCGGCGGCAAGCTCGAACGCCTCGTTCCGCGCCTGGCGGACCTGCATCGCAGCCTGCTTGCGAACAGCCAGACGGCGGAACTGCTGCTCGCGCGTGAACTGACGCAGATCGCCCGCTACGCTGCCGCGCGGCGGTGAAGGCCTGAAAAACGCCCGGCACGGCGCGCCACAAGGGGATTCCCACCGGACCTGCCGTGATGTAGGTAGTTTCCCGTACTCGGCGACTTTCGCCGACTGCGAGGTGCAAACCATGGATCTGGGCCGGATCGAGACGCGCGAGATTTGGGAGGGCGAGCCTGTCCTGCCCCTCGCCGCGCCCGGCGCGGAGCCGGCGCCCGGCCTGCTCGAACCGCCCGCCAATGGCCTTGCCCGCCCGTTGGAGAAGCGCCGCCTGCGCGCCTATCTCGCAATGGTCATCGGCGACTGCGCAGTGATGCTGGCGAGCTTCTACGCCGTGTCGGTCGCCTATTTCCGCACATTCGACAACTGGGCGATGCTCGAAGGCGGGATGCTGTCGGCCTACCTGCTGCTGCCGCTTTATCTCACCATCGCGCTTTACAACGGCACCTATTCGCGCCGCGCGCTCGCCGGATGGCAGCGCAGCGCCTTGCGCGCCGTGGCCGCGCTTGTCGTGTCGGCGGCGCTGGTCAACCTCTTCGCCTTCCTTGCCAAGAGCAATGCCGAGCTGTCGCGCGTTGTCTTCGTCGGCGGGCTGGCGCTGACCGGCGTGCTTGCCGTAGCGATGCGCATGGCGGCGGTTGCATGGATCAGGCGGCATTGGGGGACGAGCCCGGTCAACCGTCTGGTGATACGCGCGGGCGGGCCGCAACTGACGCTGCACGAGGCACACCATGTGGATGCTTCGCAGCACGGCCTCGTGCCCGATGCCAGCGACCCGCACGCACTCGACCGGCTCGGCAAGTATCTGCGTCATATGGACGAGGTGATCGTCAGCTGCCGGGACGAAGACCGGGCGGCCTGGGCGCAGGTGCTCAAGGGCACAGGCATCCACGGCGAAGTCGTCCACCCGCATTCGCGCGAGATCGGCGCGCTTGGCGTGGTGCATCACGAGGAAGCGGGGCTCGCGGCGCTGAAAGTCTCGGCAGGGCGGCTCGGTATGCGCCAGCGCGCGGCAAAGCGGGCGTTCGACCTGGCGGTGTCGGGCGCGGCGCTGGTGCTGCTTTCCCCGCTGATGCTGGCGGTGGCGGCAGCGATCCGGCTGGAGGATGGCGGGCCGGTGTTCTTCGCCCAGCGGCGCATGGGACGCGGCAACCGGTTGTTCGATATCCTTAAGTTCCGCTCCATGCGGGTCGCCGATGCCGACGGAGCCACGTCTGCAACGCTCGACGATACGCGCGTCACCCGCGTTGGCAAGCTGATCCGCCGCACCAGCGTGGACGAGCTGCCGCAGCTGATCAACGTGCTGAAAGGCGAGATGAGCCTCGTCGGCCCGCGCCCGCACGCGCTCGGCTCGCGCGCGGGGGCGAAGCTGTTCTGGCACATCGACGTGAAGTACGCGCAGCGCCATGGCCTGCGCCCGGGCATGACGGGTCTCGCCCAGATACGCGGCCTGCGCGGCGCGACGGAAACCGAGGCAAAGCTGCGCGACCGGCTGCTCGCCGATCTCGAATATATGGACAGCTGGAGCCTGTGGCGCGACATCACCATCGTGGTGTCGACCCTGCGCGTGCTGCGCCACGAACGCGCATTCTAGGCTTTGCGCTCCCCGGAAAGGAAAGCGCGATAGGCATCGGCAATGCCGTCGCGAAGGCCGATGCGCGGTTGCCAGCCCATCGCCCTCAGCTTGTCCCCGCTCATCAGCTTGCGCGGCGTGCCGTCGGGCTTGGTCGTGTCCTTCGTGATGCCGCCGGCAAAGCCGACGACTTCGCACACCATCTCGGCCAGTTCGATGATCGGCAGGTCCTCGCCGCTGCCGAGATTGACGTGCTCCTCGCCCGAATATTCCTTCAGCAGGAACACCGCCCCGTCGGCCAGGTCGTCGACATGCAGGAATTCGCGGCGGGGTGAGCCGGTGCCCCAGATCTCGATGCTGTCGGCACCCGCGAGCTTCGCCTCATGCGTCTTGCGGATAAGCGCGGGCAGGACATGGCTGCCCTTGAGATCGAAATTGTCGCCGGGGCCGTAAAGGTTGGTCGGCATCGCGCTGATGAAATCCGCGCCGTATTGCCGGCGATAGGCCTGGCACAGCTTGATGCCGGCAATCTTGGCGACGGCGTACCATTCGTTGGTCGGCTCCAGCGGGCCGGTCAGCAACGCATCTTCGGGGATCGGTTGAGGGGCGAGCTTGGGATAGATGCAGGAGGAGCCGAGAAAGAGCAGCTTTCCCGCGCCGTTGCGGTAAGCCGCCTCGATCAGGTTCGCCTCGATCATGAGGTTGTCGTAAAGGAATTGCGCCGGATAGCTGTCATTCGCAAGGATGCCGCCGACCTTGGCCGCGGCGACCACCACGGCATCGGGGCTATGCTCGGCAAACCAGTCGCGCACCGCCGCCTGTTCGCGCAGATCGGTCGAACGCTCGCTGATGAGCACTTCGCACCCCTCGCTTTCCAGCCGCCGCATGATGGCGCTGCCGACCATGCCGTTGTGGCCCGCGACATAAACGCGCTTTCCAACAAGGTCGTAGCCCATCAATCGAAGCCCGCAATGGGTTCGGCTTTCATCACTTCCATGTCTGCCTGCACCATCTCGCTGGCAAGGTCGCGGGGGGACGTGTCGTGGCTCCAGCCGAGCTTCTGCTTCGCCTTCGCCGGATCGCCGAGCAGCAATTCCACTTCCGTAGGACGGAAATAGCGCGGATCGACTTCGATCAGGCAGCGCCCGTCATCCCTGGCGTAGCCCTTTTCCTCGATTCCCTCGCCGCGAAACTCGACGGGAATGCCCGCATCCTCGAACGCCCAGCGCACGAATTCGCGCACCTCGGTCGTCTCGCCGGTGGCGAGCACGTAATCGTCCGCCTCGTCCTGCTGCACCATCATCCACATGCCGCGCACATATTCGCGGGCGTGGCCCCAGTCGCGCTTGGCATCGAGATTGCCGAGATAGAGCTTGTCCTGCCGCCCCAGCGCGATGGCGGCAGCAGCGCGGGTGATCTTGCGGGTGACGAAAGTCTCGCCGCGCAGCGGGCTTTCGTGGTTGAACAGGATTCCGTTGCTGGCGTGAATACCGTATGCTTCGCGGTAATTCACCGTGATCCAGTAGGCATAGAGCTTGGCCGCGGCATAGGGGCTGCGCGGATAGAAGGGCGTCGTCTCGCGCTGCGGGACTTCCTGCACGAGGCCGTAGAGTTCGCTGGTCGATGCCTGGTAGAAACGCGCCTTGTCCTCCATCTTCAGGATGCGGATCGCCTCAAGCAGCCGCAGCGTGCCGATCGCGTCGGCATTGGCGGTGTATTCCGGTGTCTCGAAACTGACGGCGACATGGCTTTGCGCGGCGAGGTTGTAGATCTCGTCCGGCTGCACTTCCTGCACGATGCGGATCAGGTTGGTGCTGTCGGTCAGGTCGCCGTAATGCAGCGCGAAACGCTGGTCGTTCACGTGCGGATCCTGGTAGATGTCCTCGATGCGGCCCGTATTGAAGCTGGAAGAGCGGCGCTTGACGCCGTGCACTTCGTAGCCCTTTTCGAGCAGCAGGTGGCTGAGATAGGCGCCGTCTTGCCCGGTAACGCCAGTAATCAGGGCTTTTTTCGCCGACATGATGGGATTGTGTCCTCGCTGGAAGAAGTCGGCTGCGCGCTAAGCCTATCGGTACGGGGGATGCAAGGTGGAAGGTTCGATGATGGCATCGAGCCTCTCGACCAGAGGGCCGTAATCGGTGCGCACGATCCTCGGTTGCAATGCGCGCATGCGGACAAGGGCATCGGAAAGGGACTCGCCGTCGCGCGGTGTCGCCACCAGCCCGCACGCGACGAAGGCATCGGTGATTTCCCGCTGGTGATCGTCGTAGTGTTCGCCGCGCGAAAACTCTCGTGGGACTACGAGCACCTTGCAGCCATGCGCGAGCGCCGAAAGGATCGATCCGGTGCCGCCGTGGCAGATAACGATCCCGGCTTCGGCGAGATGCGCCTGCATCGCGTCGTAGGGGAGGCTTTCGATGACAATAAGGCCGGTTTCGGACCCTTTGTGTCCCTCTTCGGCGCCTGTCTGCACCACGAGCGGCTCGGCAATGTCGCCTGCCGATTTCGCGCCGATAACCGCGTCGGTAAGCCGCGCGAAAGGCAAGGTTGCTCCGACCGTCGCGAGAATGAGATCGCGCTTTTCTGGCAGGTTTTCAAGGGTTTCGACCAGAGGATCGAACCATTCCGCCCCGCGCCAGTGCCGCGCGGAGACCCTGGACTGCGCGATCCGGTGATGCGCCAGCGGCCCCGCCAGCAGCGCGAATTTGCTCGGCCGCTCGAACCGCGCGAAGCTGTCGAGCAGCACGATACGCGCTCCGAAAAGCCGCGCCCATAGTAAGACGAAAAACTGCGACCCGGCACCGGTTGTCAGCACGAAATCTGGCCGCTTCTCGCGGATGACAGACAGCGATTTCCACGCCGCTTTCCAGGCATTTGCGAACATGTGCAGCGGCCTGCCGAGCCGCGCCTGCCCCAGCGCGAAATGCGGCACGAGATGCACCTCTTCGCTCTCCGCCACCGACCGTGCCAACGAGGTGTCCTCGCTGACGAAGAAGTGCGGATAGGCTGACCAGAATGCCCGCAATTCAAGCAGTTGCCGCAAGTGCCCTCCGCCCGAAGCTGCGAGGCAAATGACGGGGCGCGTCATCGCCTGCCAGATTTCAGGAAAAGCCCGATGCCGAGCGCGCAGGCACCTGTCAGCCCGATATCGCTCACCCAGTTGAGCCGCACCGGCCCCGTATAGAGCAGGCGGTCGAGCGGATGCCACGACACGAGCCGCGCCAGCATGAGCGGGGCGAAGCCGAGCGTAGCCCAGCGCGCCAGCCAGACGCCGGCAAGGTTCCGGTCCCGCCACCCGGGCCATTGCCGCCATGCGATCCATAATGCTCCGGCAGCGATCACGATGACGAGGATGGAAAGCGCCGCCTGCGCTCCCCATCGCCCGTCATACAAGCCATGCACCCGCGCCCCTTCGCGCAGCGTTGCCCTCGCTCCGGTCTCGAAGCCCGAAAAGCGCCCAGCGGCCAGCCCCGCAAACGCTGCTGCGACACTAGCCCAATGCCCGCGAAACGCCTTGCATCTCAAGCACAGGCAGGCCGCAAGGGTGACGCAGCAATAAGCGCAGGCCATCAGGAAGCTGGGCGAAACTTGCACGATTTTACACCTAATTTTCCGCGCATGGCTGCCAAAGTGTTCATAGCTGACGGCAATTCGCGGCGCGTCCATTGCGCGGGGTTGGGAAAAATGCTCCTAATCATGGCGAATTACGGGTAAACCCTGACTGGCGAGGCGCAAGATGCGTCGTTGCCGTCGCACACGATCTGGCGGGAATGATGGCTTCTGCAAAGCCGGGATACGGTTTCGGACGATCGGCACTGGCGCTGCCGTGCCTTGCGCTCGCCGCCTGCGCAACCTCTCCGGAAATCGCCCCCGGCCCCGTCGCCTCCGCGCCCGATACGGCTATGGGGCAGTCCGCTTACACGGCGCAGCCTGCAGGTGCCTATGTCCTGCGCCCCAGCGATGTCGTCAGCGTCTCGGTCTTCCGCGAGCCGGACCTGTCGCTGGAGCGCGCGGTGATCGACGCGGACGGCGCGATTTCGCTGCCGCTGATCGGCCTCGTGCAGCTTGGCGGCCGCACGCCCGGTGAAGCGGAATACGCCATCGAGCGGGCGCTGGGCGACTCCTATCTCAGGAATGCCGATGTCGCGGTGAACATAGTCGATTATGCCTCGCACCGTGTCAGCGTCGAAGGTGCGGTCAGCGAGCCGGGCATCTACCAGTTCCAGCCGGGCACGCGCCTTTCCGGCGCCATTGCGCTCGCGCAGGGGCTGGAACGCACGGCGCAATCGCGCGACGTCGCCGTTTTCCGCCAGGGCGCGGATGGGCTGGAGATCGCCAAGTTCGACTATGCCTCGATCAGCCGCGGCACTATGATGGACCCGCTTCTCATGCCCGGCGACCGCGTTGTCATCGGCATCAACCGGTTGGAACAGACCTGGCAGGACGTGCTGCGCGCACTGCCCGCCTTCGGCCTGTTTTCGCGGTTCTAGGGGGGGGAGCGCGGGATGACGGCGGAAGGCGGCAATATCCCGGGACGGCGTGGTTTTGTCGACCGGTATCTGCCGCTGGGCGACGACGGTAACGGCGATGGCCCGGCAAGTTTCGGGATCGAGAATATCCGCGCCATCCTCTGGCGGCAAAAGGCGATCCTCATCGGCGTCACCGCAGCCATTGCGCTCGCTGCTTTGGTGTGGACGCTGCTCACCACGCCAACCTATTCGGCCACCGCGACGGTACGGGTGAACACACAGGTCGCGCAGGTGATCGAGGGGCAGGATCTGACCGATCCCTATATCCATCCCAGCATGATTTCGACGCACATGCTGACGCTTGCCCGCGTAATAGAGAGCCACGACATGGCCGGGCGCGTGGTCGATACGCTGGAGCTGGCGGACGATCCGCAACTGCTCGGCGACATGGCGGCGGAAAGCGCGTCCGAAGGCGTGAGCGACGCGGTATGGGCGGCGCGCAGGCGGGAGGCGGCGGCTTCGGCCCTGCAAGGCGGCATAACGACCGAACTGCCTTTCGACACGCAACTGATTGCCATCACTTATTCGCATTCGGACCCGCAATTCGCGGCGCGCATCGCCAATGCCTATGTCGAGCACTTCCTGACCGACGAGCTGACGCGAACGCTGGAATCGAATTCCTACGCGCGCGAATATCTCGACGAGCAGGTCGCCGATGTGCGCGCCCGCCTGCAAGAAGCCGAGCTCGAGGCGAATGCCTATGCCCGCGCCAATGGCCTGATCGCGCCGCCGACGACGCGCGGCGAGGATGGCGAGGAAGTGGGCACTGCGCCCACGCTGACTGCTGCAAACCTTGCCGAGACCAATCGCCGATATACCGAGGTGCGCGCCCGCCGGATTGAGGCGGAGCAGCGATGGCAGGCGATTGCCGGCCTGCCGCCGTCGCGCCTGCCCGAAGTGCAGCAGGATCCGATCGTGCAGCGCCTGCGCACCGAAATCGCCACGACCGAGGGGCGGCTAGCCGATCTGCGGCAACGCTATCGCGACGAATACCCCGAAGTGCGCGAGGCAGATTCGCAGCTGGAGACATTGCGCGGCGAGCTTGCGCAGGTGAGCGCCGAGATCAAGCAGGGCCTGCGCAACGATTACCAGATCGCACAGCGGCAGGAAGGCGCGCTGCGCAGTGAGCTGGGACAGGTGTCCGCCGCCTCGCTCGACGAGCAGGACGCGCGGGTGCAATACAATCTGATCGAGCGCGAGGTCGGCTCGCTGCGCGACCAGCTGGCTGCGCTGATGGCGCGCTACAACCAGATTTCGGCTGCCTCGAACCTGCGCACGAACAACGTCACCGCGCTCGATTCGGCGCGCGTGCCGGTGTCGCCTTCCTCGCCCAACCTGCTGCGCAATCTCCTGCTTGGGCTGGTGCTGGGCGGCGGGCTCGCCGCGCTGCTCGCGATTGCGCGCGAGGTGCTCGACAACCGGCTGCGCACGGCAGACGATGTCGAGCGCAAACTGGGCGTGCCGGTTCTCGGGCAGACGCCTTACGTGCCGGAGGATATCCAGGACGAGTTGGGAGAGCGGTTCAGCCCGATCAGCGAAGCCTATGCATCTCTGCGCGCAACGCTCGATTACATGACCGCGCGCGACACCGCGAAGGTCGTGCAGTTCACCAGCAGCACCCCTGCGGAGGGCAAGTCGACCTCGGTAAAGGCCATCGCCGAGAAATATGCGCAGATGGGCCGCAAGGTGCTGCTCGTCGATATGGATTTGCGGCGGCCGTCGCTGCATCGCTTCTTCGGCGGCGAACGGTCGAAGACGGGGCTGGTCGACGTGATGCACGGGCGCGTCGCGTTGCCGGATGCGCTGCTGGCAACCGGGCAGGACGGGCTCGACCTGCTGCCGTTGGGCGATGTGCCGCAGAACCCCGTCGAAATCATGTCCTCGGGTTTGATCGCCGAGTTTGTCGAGCGGATGCGCGAGGCGTATGATGTGGTGCTGATCGACAGTTCGCCCGTCATGGGCATTGCCGACGCCCCGCTGCTCGCGAGGCATGTCGATGCAGTAATCTTCGTGGTGGAAGCCAACCGCTCCAAGTCGAGCGAAGCCAAGGTCGCAATCCGCCGGCTGCGCGACACCAACGCCAATATCGTCGGCGCGGTGGTGACGAAGTTCCGCTCGCTCGAGGCGGGGCAGGCCTATCGTTACCACTACCGCTACTACAGCTATTCGACGGCAGGCTGACGCCGCGATGGCGGAGCGTGCCGACACCGCAGGACGCCCGCGCATCGTGCATGTGACGGCGGACCATCCCGATCAGGTAGTGCCGGGCAAGACCCGCGCAATCGCAGACCTGATCGCGCTGACCGGCGACGGGTTCGACAACCACGTCATCTCGCTCAACCGGCGCGGCTCAAACAGCGTTCAGCCTTTCGCGGCGGGGGAGGCGTGGACCTATCGCGCGGCGGGAAAGGGCGTTCTGCACGCGACCAGCCTTCGCGCATTGGGCAAGCGGATCGCCGCGCGACTGGCGGACGGGCCGAAGCCGGACCTGCTGGTCGGCCACAAGCTGACGGTCGAGGGATTGGCAGTTGCCGAAGCTGCGAAGCGGCTCGGCGTCCCCTACGCTCTGACGTTGCAGGGCGACACCGACACCAAGATCCTTGCCGCGCGGCCCGATCTGCGTTGGAAGTTTCGCCATGTCTTTCAGTCCGCGGCCAGCGTCGTTGCCATAGCGCCATGGGCGCTCGAGCGCATCGAGGCAATTCTTGGCAAACGGCAGGGTGCGACACACGTCATCCCGGCTCCAACCGAACTCGATGTGGTGATGCCCGTGCAGGCCGGCGGGACATCGGTGCTCAGCGTGTTCCGCCTCGCCAGCCGGAAACGCAAGAATTTCGGCGCTTTGTGCAGTGCTGCAGCGCTTGCTGAAGTTCCGCTCAAGATCGCAGGCGACGGACATGAAAAGGATCGCTCGGCAGTGCAGGACATGGCGGCATCGACGGCGGGAGTACACCATATCGGCCCCCTCGCGCGCAATGAGGTCGCGCCCGAGATGAACCGCGCAGCCGCCTTCTGCCTGCCGTCCCGGCGAGAGAGCCTTGGCCTCGTTTTTATCGAGGCAATATTTGCCGGCTGCCCGATCATCTATCCGCGCGGTCAAGCGGTATCAGGTTATTTCGATGATCTGCCTTTCGCGATCCCTGTCGATTCGAAAAACGTGCGCGATATCGCGAAAGCCATGCGATACGTCGTAGCGAACGAGGCGCGGCTTAAGGCGGGGCTTTCCGCCTGGCGCGAAGCTGGCGGCCTCGCCCGTTTCGCACGCCCGGCAATCGCAGCGGCCTATGGCGAGGCGCTGTCGGCTGCAATCGGAGTGGAGCGATGAGCGCACGCGCCGCCCCCGTGACACTTGCGCCGCTGGTGCTGGTGACCTGCCTCACCCTGCTCCCGCCGCAGACCGCGCTGAACCTTGGCGGCATCGTCATGCCGTTCTACCGCGCGGGCCTGATCTTCGCCTTTCCGTGGCTGCTCTATGTCTGGGGCAAGCGGGGAACGCGATTGCATCCGCTCGATGGGCTGATGGGCTTTGCCATCGCATGGATCTTCATTGCGCTGTCGGTGACCGAATCGGGCCAGCGCGCACTGGTTAATGGCGGATCCTCCGCGATCGATATCGGCATCGCCTATTTCCTCGCGCGCGTTTCGCTGCCCGACCCGACAGCCCTGCGCCGCTTCCTGATCCTGCTCGCGCCCGCCTTCCTGCTCGTCGCCGGGTCGGTCGCGCTGGAAACGCTGAGCGGGCGGTATATCGTGCAGCCCTTCTTCGTGCAGGTGTTCGGTGCGGCGGAGGAAAGCTTCATCCTCGCCGATACCGAGCCGCGCTTCGGCCTGCTGCGCGGCGCCGGATCGTTCCCGCACCCGATCCTCGCGGGCCTCCATCTCGGTAGCCTGCTGTCGCTCTATTACCTGAGCGCGGTTCGCGGCTGGCCGCGCGTCGTCGGCGTCGCGGCGTCTCTCAGCGCGCTTTTCACTCTCAGTTCTTCGGCCCTGCTGATGCTTTCCGGGCAGGTCGTCGCGATTGCCTACGACCGGCTTACGCGCACCTTTGCGCAGGCGACGTGGCGGCTGTTCCTCGGCATCGTCGCGGTCGTGATCCTCGTGCTCGAACTGGGTACGGAGCGCGGCGCGGTGCGGGTCATGCTGGAACTGACGGCGCTCAATTCGTGGACCGCCTATTACCGCACGCTGATCTGGGAGCATGGCGTGGCGAATGTGCTGGCAAATCCCGTCTTCGGAATCGGCTTTGCCGACTGGGTGCGCCCAGCATGGATGCCGCCAAGCGTGGACAATTACTGGCTCCTCGTCGCCATGCAGTACGGACTGCCCGAAGGGCTTGCCCGCTTTGCCCTGCCTTTCGCTGGTGCTTGCCTGCTGGCCATGCGGTCACGGCACCTTCCCGAGCCGGACAGAAGCACCTTGCGCGGCCTCGCCATCAGCCTGCTGCTGTTTACGCTGCTCGGTTTCTCGGTCGCGCTGTGGAACAACACGCAGGCGTGGTTTTACATCGTCACCGGGGCGACGGTGTCGCTGGCACTGTTTGCAAGGCAACGTTCCGTGACGGAGCCGCGTGACCAGCCTATCGCCGAAGCAACGCCCGCGCACGCTTGAGAAGCAGTATCGCGCGTTCCCGCGCTGTGCGTAGCGGTGCCGCCAATACGCGGTCGACAGCCAATGCCGCGGCCCCGCCCTCTGCAAGCATTTCCGACTTCAGGACAAAGCGCCCCGCGACGGCTTGCGCAGGCACGCGCGCTCCCTTGATGCGATTGCTGACGTTGTCGCCATGCACGACCTGCAACCAGACAGGCGGAGCGTCTACCTGCCGGACCTGGAATCGTTCCGCCAGCGCGTCGTGCCGCACCGACCAGATCCCGCTGAGCGGAGCATGCGCATCCTCGACGAGGCTGGTGAACGGGTTGCTCGGATCAGAAGCCGCGAACAGCCGCCTATCCCGCAGTGCAAGGCCGTTCGGGAAATTCAGCACCGTGCCGGGTGCGCAATGCCGAGCGGCTGTCTGGATGCGCTCGATTAAATCGACCGCAACGGCATCGTCATTGTCGAGCCGGGTGGTAACGAGCCTGTCTGCGATCGCTGGCACTATGATGTCGCGCAGCGTATTCGCCATTTCCAGCGGCCCTGTGAATTTCGCCGAGAAAGGCACGCTCTCCTGCGCGGCGGCGATGCGAGAGCGAAAAGCATCGGGCGTCGCTTCGTCAAAATAGACCAGCCACTCGAAGTCGTGCACCGTTTGCGCGGCCATTCCGGGCAAACAGTAGGCCTCGAAAAGGTCAAAGCGCCGCTCCAGCCAGCCCGGTCGATTGCGAATTGCTGCCTCGCGCCCGGGGCTTGCGATGTTGAACCGCGTGATCACGACGTGGTGAAGGGCGGGATCAGGCATTGCGCGGTCGGCCTCGCGCATAGCCATGCCACCAGAAGCCCGGCCTCGCGCAGATCGCCCACGAGGTGCGGCCCATCACGGCGAGGCGCGATGTCCGGTCACGCACCAGCGCGCCGACAAGGGCTCGCTCAAAGGCGGCGATCCAGATCAGCACCCCCGCGAGCCACGCTTTCGGCCTGCTCCAGTGTTTGCGTGCGTAATGCATCGCGCCCGCGCTCTTGTAGAGCATGCGCTGGGCGGTCATCGTTCCTGTCGTCCCGATCAGGTGGCGGATGCGCGCATCGGGCGTTGCAAGGCTATGGCCGCCCTTCTTTGCCAACCGGGTGAACAGGTCGAGTTCCTCGCTATAGAGGAAAAAGGTCGGATCGAAGCCGCCCATGTCCTCGAAAGTCTTTCGACGCATCATGAAGAACGCGCCGCACAGCGCCCCGACCCGCCGTTCGCGCGAGAAGCCTTCGCTCGAAGTGCCGGAATGCAGCCGCTCCATGCCCATCGCGGCCGAAGCGAGGCGTCGCAGCGAGGGAAGGGTCAGGTGGTTGCTGACATCGGGCCTGCCTTCGGGAGAGAGGATCGTGCCGCCCCACGCGCTCGCCTCCTGCCGGTCGCGCGCAAAATCGACCAATGCGTCGACCGCGCCCGGCTCCGCGATGGTGTCGGGGTTTAGGAACAGCACATAGTCGCCCCGCGCGCTGTGGCTAAGGATGTTGTTGGCAGTTCCGAAGCCGACATTGCCGCGGGATGGCACGACCCGAACCTTGGGATATGTTTCGGCGACGAGCCCACCGGTCCCGTCGTCGCCATTGTCTATCAGCAAAACCTCGTGATTCGTCCGCGCCGCTGCTTGCGGCAGGGATTGCAGGCAACCGTCGATCACCTCGCGGGAGCGATAGGCTACGATCAGTATCGAGACATTCGGCGCGCTCATGCGGCTAGCAGCATGGCGAGGTTGCGCTGCCAGTCGGGATAGAGCATCCGCTCGCCGAGCAGGAGGCGGCGCTTTTCCAGCCAGCCCGCCCGGTCGATGGCGGCGAAGCGTTCAAGCATGGTCCGCTTATCGTTCGGCATCGCATTCCCGCAATGCGCCAGCAATGCTTCCGCCTGACGCCGCCGCAATTCGATCCCGCGCCGCACACGTTCACGGCGATCAGGCGAAGCGGCATAGCTGGCAATATCCACCGGGCGCTGGTTCGAGGCGTTGTCGCCGTGGATGCGATAGGACGCGGTGACTGTGTCGATCGCCTCGGCACGCCCGCAAAACGCCGCCACCAGCAGTAGCCACCAATCGTGGCCGGTAATGTCGTCCAGCGGCAGCGGCGATGCGGCCATCTTGAGCGCGCGATTGATCCCTGACAGGCAGCCTAGCATCGGCGGGCAGACAAGCGCGCAAGCGGGCGTGAAGCCGCGTGCCGGGTCCATCCGCTTGTAGCGCCAGAAGCTGTCATGGGTGAGCGCACCCGCACCATCGACGATGCGCGCATCGGTGAACACATAGACCGGCGTATCGCTGCCGAAGCGCGCCTCGCAAGCGGCAAGTCTCCCGACTGTTACCGCGACCTTGTCCGCATCCCACACGTCGTCGGCATCGACGAAGAGCGCATAGTCGGCATCGCTCGTTTCCAGCAGCGACGCGAAATTCGCCTTGGCCGAGCCGCTCGGCAAGTCGCGGCGCACGACTTCCATTTCTGCGAACCGTGGTCGGAACTCGTCGAGTATCGCCGGAGTCGCGTCGCTGGAGCAGTCGTCGCTGACGAGAAGGCGGAAGTCGGACTGTGACTGCGCGATCAGCGATTCCAGCAACGGGACCAGAAACTTCTCGCTGTTGTAAGTCGCCAATAGCAGGTCGACACTCGGCATGCTTGCGCCTTGCAAATCGTGGCGGGAGCGCGGTGATTGGCGCAGCCTGCAGGCAAGGTCAAATCGCCGCCGCGCACAAAAATCACTTTCCTACAGCTGTTTCGTGCGACCAATGGCCTGTCCTCTTCGACAACCGAGAGGACAAACCATGTTCGACGATCCCTTCGCCCACACCAACGATTCCCCCATCGCGCCATCGGAAGATTGCTTTGCGATCACTCCCGACGATGCCGCCGACCTGCCCCGCGCTACCAAGGCCATCTATGTCGGCGAAGGCGGCGACGTGACGCTCGTTCCCGTGCGCGGAGAGGACGCGGTGACATTCCGCAACCTGCCAGCCGGTGCCATCCTCGACGTGCGGGTGCGGGCCGTTCGAGCGATCGGGACCACGGCATCCGCCATCGTCGGACTCGCCTGATGCCCGGCTTCGGTTTCGGCTATGCGCGCAGCCCGGCACGGCTTCCCCTGCTGCCGGTCGCTCCGCCGCAATCGGCGACGGTGCAGCCCGGCGAACAATGGTCCGGCATTGCCGGGTCCGGTTTTACCGATCCGCCCACCGATCCGGTCCGCACGACAGCGAAGCCTGCGCTGCGCCTGCTGGTGCCGCCGCGGCAGGTCTTTACCGACAGGCTGCTCGTCGGCGTCGCCGCCTATGCCAATGATGGCGGCACGCTGTTCGACAATGTCGGCCTCGAACGCGTCGATGTCTTTTTCGAAAGCGACACGCCGGTTTCCATTCCCGCGCCCGAATATCGCAGCTTCACCGACGCCAATGGCCGGCCCGTCGCCTATTTCGGCTGGTGGATCGAACTCGAGCGCCCGGCCGGCCACGTGGGTTATTTCAACGAAGCGCAGCTCTATTTCGAAGCGATCCCGCGCGATCCCACGATGCAGAACCGTGTGATCGGGCCATACATTTACCTGCCCTCCGCCACGCTGCACGATGTCGAGATGGAGGTCGCACCGTCGCAGCCCGCCATCGCCAACACGCGCTACCCGACGCTCGATCAGGCGCTGATCCGCATCAAGCAGCTTTCGCCCAAAAACCCGCGCGTCCGTATTCTGGAGCCGGGGCGCTACGCCATCGGCGACAACGGCGTGAGCAAATGGGACTTGGCCAGCTGGTGCTCTATCGAAGCGAGCGTTCCGGGTGTCGTTATCGGCAAGTCCGGCTACACCACCGATGCAGCGGCCATCCAGCGCGTCCAGCGCTTGCCGGTACGTTTCGCGGGCGCAAACCTTGCGCTGGACTTCCGCGATGTGACCGAACTGCAGGGCGGCTTTCGCGTCTGGTTCGACGGCTGTGAACTCATGGCGAGCGGGGCAGGCCGCGAGAATCTGCGCCGCGGCATTCCGCCGACGGTGGGCGTGTGGCTCGTGCGCGGCAGCGATTTCGGCGTGGATGCATGGTTCACCGAAGCGACGGCGCGCGATGTGCACCATTGTTTCAGCCTTGCCACGCTCGCCCGCGGCTGCCGTGCGGAGGGGACGGCGGGCGACCTGTTCACCGATGCGCTTTGCACGATCGGATGCGAGGTGAGCGGCCACGACAACGCCTTCTGGTATTCGGACCACCCGATGTTGACCGTCTCTTACGACGGGCCGGAAGCCACCGCCACGCTGGAACGCAGCGGTGGCGTCGGGTCGAGCGGCGCGGGCGGCGGCGTGTTTACCGCACGCTGGGGCGCGAACAGCGCGAGTTTCGCAGTCGGCACGACCGAGGCGTTCCACACCGGCACGATGGGCGACGGGTACTGGCCGCAGGATGTCGCCGACTGGCTTGCGACACTGCTTGGCTGGAGCGCGAGCGTCGTCGACAACCGCTTCGCTGCCGCCTACGCCGCCTTGCCCGGCGGCAAGGGGCTGGGCTTTCCCGCCACCGATGTCGCCGCCGCCCCGGTCACGTTACAGGCCATGTTCGACGGGCATGCCGATTTCTTCCAGCAGAACAACAATGCGGTACAGGAGAACATCGTCCTAGCGGACAACCGTGCCACCGGTTTGCAGGCGCAGGGCCTGTTCGTCTCGCCTACATACTGGCAGGCGGTCGGCAGCCGAGACATCATGGTGGTCAACAATGCGCTGCATTTCGACGCGACGCCGAGCGGGTATTGGGACGCACGCAATGCGCTGTCGCAGTTCGGGCGCGAGTTCAACGCACAAAGCCACGTCGTCGTCGCGCACAATACGCTGGCAGGACAGGCCGTGCTGCTGCGCAAGGCAAAGACCGATTGCGACTTCGACGCATATTGCCTGATGCGCGCCAATGTCTTCGACGCGCTGACCTGGGAAGCGGGAGTGACTGATCCTGACCTGGCGCTCGAGGACAACCACCTGCTTGCCGGAGGATTGGCACCGGCGGGATCGAGCGGCACGACGAGCGGCGGCGACATCGGCACCCTGTTAGCCGACGCAGCGGCGGGCGATTTCGCACCGCAAGGCGAATTGCTTGGTGCCCTCGCATCAGCGGTACTCGAATACGACCGGCGCGGCACGCGGCGCGCAGCCGTCACGGCCAAGGGAGCGGTCGCGCCGCCTTGACGGGTGGCACCCCTCCGGCCAAGCATCGCAGGCGTCGGGCAGCGGGGCGCGGCGTGCCGGGAGATGTGCCTTGCGGCTGGCGGGGACTTTTCATCGCGACCTGTTGATCGGCCTCGCCCTGCGCGGCGCTGGCGCCGTGGCGAGCTTTGCACTGACTTGGATGATCGCGCGCATTTACGGGCCGGGCGAGGTCGGCCTGTTCCATATCGGCCTCGCCAGCGCGATGCTTGCTGGAACGATCGTATCCGCCGGGCTCGACATCGTGCTGGTGCGCGAACTGGGCGCGCTGCTGGCGGAGGACCGCCGGGCCGACATTCGCGCCACCTACGAACGATGCCGGGCTGCGACGCTGTGGCTCGGGATACCCGTGGCGCTACTGCTTGCGGGGCTGTCCACGCCGCTGTCCCGGCTTTTGGAAGAGCCGCGCGCAGCCATTTTCGTCGCGCTGTTCGCCCCCTTTGCGCTGCTCGCGCCCTTGACCAAGCTCGGGAACGCCTTGTTGCGTTCGGTCGGGCGCGTCGTGGCCTCGCAGGCGCTGGAGGGCGTGTCCTATTCAACGATCGCCTGCGCGGTTCTGGGTCTTGCATGGGCATTGCTTGGCGGTCCCGATCCCGTCATTCCGGTCATCGCCTACTTGACCGGGCTGGCCATGGTGTTCGCGCTCAACACCATGCTGGTGCGGGCGACGCTGGCGGGTGCTGGTGAAGGCGGAACCGCCGCAATCGTCCCGCGCGATGGATGGCGTATTGCCGGATTGCAGGTCGTGACGACCGGCGGGATGTGGGGTGTGCTCGCCCTTGTCACGGCGTGGCTCGATATCGTGGATGCGGGCGTCTTTCGGACAGCATTCCAAGTCTGCATGGTGTTGCAACTGGTCAATGCCGCCTTCGCGGTGATGGCGGGGCCGCATATCGCCAAGGCGGTTGCCGCCGGTGACGGGCGCGCGGTGGTGCGACAGGTGGCGAGCGGCGGGGCGCTAGGCGTGGGCCTGTGCCTGCTCCCGCTGCTGGTCGCGGCAATATTCGCGACCGAGTTGCTCGCGCTGTTCGGGCCGGAATTTCCCCGCGCCGCGCCGACTCTGCGTGTTCTGCTCGCCGCGCCCATGCTGGATGTCGCGTTCGGCCTCACCGGCGTATCCCTGCTGATGATGCGCGCCGACAGGTTCGTGCTTCTGCACGAGATCGTCGCCACTATCGCAGGACTGGCCGCGCTTGTCCTCCTCTTGCCGAAACTTGGCCTGCTCGCCGCAGCCATCGGTGTGGTGACCACCGCCGCGATCCGTGCGCTGCTCAACGCCGCCCGCTTCGCGGTGGAGACGCGGGGCATGCTATCGCAGGCGGCAGAGGAATAGCACTTCCTGCGGATCGAGTTGCCATTCGCGCGCTCGTTCGGAATCGTTCGCAAAGGCGCTGAATTGCTCGACGGCAAAGCCTGCGCGCTGGAGCCGCTGGACATAGTCCCGCTGCGTGAACAGCCGCAAATGATCGTCTTGCCCTAGCTGCGCGACGCGTTCTTCCGGTGTCGAGTCCGTACCAAGTTCGACCGTTGCATCCAGTCCGAGCGCAATCGGCACCTGCAGGACCGCGACCCCGCCCGGAGCCAGGACACGCGCCAGCTCGCGCATAGCCCGGTCGGCATCGGGTACATGCTCGATGACATGGTTGCAGACTAGCAGGTCAATGCTGTCCGCAGGCAGGTCGAGCGCCATCAAGTCGGCGCGCTCCACGCGAGCGAGATGTCGATAGCGCGACGGAGCGGCGTCGAATGCGCGATAGCTCGCGGAAAGCCCTTGCAGAACCTTGGTCAGGCCCTTTTCGGGCGCGAAATGGGCGATGCGCGGGGTTTCGGCGAAGTCGGCGCGCGTGAGCCAAGCCTTTACCAGCCGTTCCCGCGCCGTAGCGTGGCAGAGCGGGCACTTGTCCGCAGGCCGGCACTTGCCGCCGACGACATCCAGCCGCTCGAGCACCTCGTGGCCGTAGCCGCTGTCATGCAGATGGCGATACCGGCCTTCGCAGACAGGGCAGCGATGCGGACCGAAATGCGCAATGCGCCGACCGGCTGCGATGAGTTGATACGGCACCAGCCTGCCGAGGCGCTTCTTCAGCATTTACGCGCCACCAGCACCAGCACATCCGGTTCGCCTGCGCCATCCCCCGGCGGTAGCGCCACGCCTGCTTGCAAACCCGCTTCTCGTGAAGCTGCGTCCAGCATGGGCTGGGCCAGCGTCCGGTAGCCGGCGAGATCGATGGCGAGGCCCGCATCCTGCATTACAGCTTCCAGGGCTTTCGATGATGGCACGGAAAAATGGCGCGGTGCCTCCAGCCCCCGCCAGAAGCGGCCGTAACGCAGAAGCCCGCCGCCATGGGCATGGGGCACCTCGCAATAAAGCTGACCGCCGGGCCGCAGCCAGCGGGCAAGGCGCCCCATCAGGTCTACCGGATCGGCGACATGCTCGGCGACATGGACGAGCGAGATATGGTCGAAGCTATCCTCCAGTTCGGATGCAGGCACCTCGCTCACCAGCGCGAGATCGAGACCTCGTGCGCGGCCCGCCGCTATCGCCGCCGGATCGAAATCGAGACCGCGCGCGCGGTGTCCCCGCTCGCTCGCCTGCGCGACGAAACCGCCATCGCCGCAGCCGTAATCGAGAGTATCGCACGGGCTTAACGGCAGGTATCGATCCATGCTGCGCGCTTCGCTGGCCTGCTCCGGCAGAAGGCGCGCCAGCAGGCCGGGTCGTCCACGCGTTTTGCGCATAGCCCTGATTAGCAGCGAGTCGAATTTCTGCTTCGACGACTTGCGCCATCGCGGTCGCGCAGCCTCGCGGGTGTAATACCCGTCATATACCGCATGAAAGAACTCCTGCCGGGGGCGCTGCGTCAGCATCAGGCTCGCGCAGTCGCCGCAGCGCGCGAAGGCGAAGCTGCCGGGGACGGCGCGAAAGAACCAGTCCTCGACCTTGTCCACCTGCGCCGTCAACGCGCCGCTGCCGCACCAGAGACAGGCATCGACCGTATCGAACCGGTTGTCGGGCCATGCCTGAGCCGTCACTGGCGCTGCACCGCGCGCCACCAGTTCTCGTTGTCGCAATACCAGCGCACGGTGTCGCGAAGGCCCTCGGCAAAGCTGCGTTCCGGCGCATAGCCAAGCGTTACCTCGGCCTTGCGGGGATCGATGGCATAGCGCCGGTCGTGACCCTTGCGATCCTCGACGAAAGTCCTGAGCATGGCCGATGCCTCGCTCTTCGCGGCTGGCGCGTCCGGAAAGCGGCGAGCAAGGGCAGGGTTGTCGGCAAAGGCCTGGTCCACCTCGGCACAAATGGCATTGACCACCTGCATATTGGGCAGCTCCGCCCCGCCGCCGATATTGTAGGTCTCTCCCGCTGCGCCGCGCTCCAGGCAAAGCGCGATCCCGCGACAATGATCCGTCACGTGAAGCCAGTCGCGCACGTTCATCCCGTCGCCGTAGATCGGCAGCGGCTTGCCGTGCAGCGCGTTGAGAATGAAAAGCGGGATGAGCTTTTCGGGATGCTGGTACGGCCCGAAATTGTTCGAACAATTGCTGATTGTCGCCTGCAAACCATAGGTCCGGTGCCACGCGCGCACGAGATGGTCCGACGCTGCCTTGGATGCGGAATAGGGCGAATTCGGGCGATACGGCGTCAGTTCGGTAAAGGCCGGGTCGTCTAGGCCGAGCGAGCCGTAAACCTCGTCGGTCGAAATGTGGTGGAACCGGTGCGGCCTTCCGCTGCCGCTATCGAGCCAGACAGCGCGCGCCGCCTCCAGCAGCGAATGCGTGCCTTCGATATTGGTGCGGATAAATGCGCCCGGTCCGGCGATGGAGCGATCGACATGGCTCTCGGCAGCGAAATGGACGATGGTGTCGATTTCTCGCTTTTGCAGAAGCCGTATTACCAAAGCGGTGTCGCAAATGTCGCCGACCACGAGGTTTGCTTCTGCAATATCGGCGATGGTTTCGCGGTGCCCCGCATAGGTGAGGCTGTCGAGCACGGTCATCGCCTCGCCCGGATGTCGCGCGGCGCGGTGGCGCACGAAATTTCCGCCGATAAAGCCCGCGCCGCCGGTGACGAGCACGTTAGCCACGCGCCTTCTCCGCTCTCAGCATGTGCCACAGGTTCATGCGCCAATGTACTGCCGCCTCGCCGAGCACGGCGCGCGTCGCGCTGCTGTCGAGCAACGAGAAAGCGGGCCGCTTGGCGGGGGTGGGGAAGTCTGCCGTCGAGACCGGCACGACCGGAACGCTGCGTTCGAGCAGTCCCAGGGCGCGCGCCTCCTCCTGTATGGCCACGGCGAAGTCGTACCAGCTGGCGACCCCGGCATCGCTGTGGTGGAAAGCGCCGCTGGCATCTGCGTCGACGAGCTTCCATATCGTCTGCGCGAGTCCCCGCGCCCAAGTCGGTGCGGCAATCTGGTCAGCGACGACGCGGACTTCGCCGCGCTCTTGCATGAGACGCAGCATCGTCGTTACGAAATTTGCGCTGCCCGCATCGTAGAGCCACGAGGTGCGCACCAGCAGGTCCGCCTCGCGCAAGCGATCCTCGCCTGCCGCCTTGCTCCGTCCGTAGGCGTTCAGCGGATTGCGCGTGTCACCAGGCTTGTAGGCACGAGATCGCTTCCCGTCGAAAACGAAGTCGGTCGAGATATGGACGAGCTTGCCGTCATGCGCTGCGACAAGTGCGGCGAGCGCCTCGGCGTTGACTGCCACCGCGGTCGCCTCGTCAGTCTCCGCGGCGTCCACCGCCGTATAGGCAGCGGTATTGACCACGAGATCGGGCGCGCAATCGGCCACCATCGCGGCGATGGCATCTCGGTTTGCAAGATCGCAATTCGCGCGGTCCTTCGCCTCGATGTAGACACCAGCCGGCGCCGTCGCGAGCAAGGCTCGCCCCAGCTGTCCGTTCGCGCCCGTAAGCAGGACTTTCACGCCAGCGCCTCGACCTGTTGCAGGGTTTTGCCCGATGCGTCTTTCTCCGAAAGGATCGGCGCTGCCCCGCCCAGCGGCCAGTCGATGGCGAGATCGGGATCGTCCCACGCCAGCGTATGCTCGTCCGAGCCCGACCATGGCGCGTCGCATTTGTAGAGCACGTCGGTCCCGTCCTCGAGCGCGAGGAAGCCGTGGGCGAAGCCGCGCGGAATCCAGGCCATCCGCCGGTTGTCGGCGCTCAGCTCGATGCCTTCCCATACACCGTAGGTTGGCGATCCGACACGCAGGTCGACCGCGACATCGAACACCGCGCCCGAGACGACGCGCACCAGCTTTCCTTGCGGGTTCGGCTGCTGGAAATGCAATCCGCGCAGCACGCCTTTGCGCGAACGGGAATGGTTGTCCTGCACGAACTCGATCGAAAGCCCGGCCTCGGCAAACCGCGCCGCGTTCCAGCTTTCGCAGAACCAGCCTCGCGCGTCCTCGTGGACGACCGGCTCGATGACGAGCAGCCCGTCGATCGCAGTTGGCAAGACGCGCATCAGCGAGCACCTTCGTCCAGAAGGGCGAGCAAATACTCCCCATAGCCCGATGCCCGCAGCGGTATGGCAGCAGCTTCCAGCGCAGCATCGTCGATGAAACCCGTTCGCCAGGCGATTTCCTCGGGGCAGCAGATCTTCAGGCCCTGCCGCTCTTCGGTAATGCGCACGAAATGCGCTGCATCGAGCAGCGAGTCATGCGTGCCCGTATCCAGCCAGGCAAAGCCGCGCCCCATGATCGAAACGGAAAGCTCGCCATCGGCCATGTAAGAGCGATTGAGCTCGGTAATTTCCAGCTCTCCCCGCGCCGAAGGCTTCAGGCAGCGAACCCGTTCGGCGGCGGTCCCGTCGTAGAAATACAGTCCCGTCACTGCATAGCTCGATCGCGGGACGGCAGGTTTTTCCTCGATTGCTGTCGCGTTGCCGTCCCCATCGAAGGCGACCACGCCGTATGCCTGCGGATTCTTGACGCGATAGGCGAAGATGCTGGCTCCGCCGACGCGGCCCGCCGCCTCCGACAAGAGACCGGACAAGCCTTGCCCGTAAAATATATTATCCCCCAGCACGAGCGCGCAAGATGCGCCGTTCAGGAAATCCTCGGCAACAAGAAGCGCTTGCGCAATGCCTTCGGGCCGCTGCTGGACGGCATATTCCAGCGCAATGCCCCAGGCCGAACCGTCGCCGAGCAGGCGGCGGAACTGCTCCTGCTCATCGGGGGTGGTGATAATAAGGATGTCGCGAATCCCCGCCAGCATCAGCGTGCTCAGCGGATAATAGATCATAGGCTTGTCGAATACCGGCATCAGCTGCTTCGAGACGGCGCGCGTCAACGGGAAGAGCCGGCTTCCCGTGCCCCCGGCGAGCACGATGCCCTTGCGCGCCTGTTGCATGGTGTCGTCCTCGTTCGTCGGTACCCGCCTGCTCGCATCGCAGCGGCCCCGTGGCAGGTCAAGGCGCTTGCCGAAGAGCCGCGCCGCAGCGACAAGACAGGATGCAAGCGATTGCCGCCCTCGACGCTTTTCTCGCCGCGCGGCTGCGCGGCGAAGGCGCGGCCTGGCCATCCGGCGTGGAAACCGGCGCGGCCTTGCGCCGCATTCGCTTCCACGGGATCGCGGCATTCCTGCACGACACTGCCGGCCTGCCGGAAACGCTTTCGCAGGCGCTCCTGCGGGAACGCGCTCTACAGGCGATCCGCGAACAATCGTGGTGCGCCGTCATCGTGCCGTTGCTCGATGCGTTTGCCGAGGCCGGTGTTCGCGCGCTCTTGCTGAAGGGCGCACGCCTCGCCTATTCCGTATACGACGAACCGCAGCGGCGGATGCGCGGCGACACGGATGTCCTTGTCCCGAAAGCCAGGCTGGGCGAGGCGCGCAAGGTGCTGGCAAAGGCCGGTTTTGCGCGCGACGCCGGGGTTGGAGACGGACTGCGCCAGGAACAATGGACGAGTGGCGAGGAATTCGGACAAAGCCACGTGATCGATCTTCACTGGGCGATCACCAATTCGCCCGCGATCAATCGCGCGCTCTTTCCCGAATGCGCGTTTTCGCGAGCAGTCCCCCTGCCCGCCCTGTCCGAGAGCGCATCGGGTGCGGGAGGCGTCACGACCCTGCTGCACATCGCGCTGAACCGCGCCTTTCACCTTACGCACGGCTTTACGGCGGAAGGGCGTCGTGTGACTGGGGAGGCCCGTCTCGGCTGGGCCATGGACGTGAGGATGTTGGCCTGCGAGCTGGATCCTTGCGACTGGGATGAAGCCGCGGAAAGCGCGATCGACGCAGGTGCAGCGCCCTGTCTGCTGACTGCGCTTCTCGAAGCGAGGAGTAAACTCGCCGCGGCTGTTCCAGTGTCGATCGTGGATCGCCTGCGCGCCGTTCCGGAGCGCACATGGCTGGTCGAATATCTCGAGGGAGGTTTGCGCCAGAGGCTTCCCCATGACTTGCGCGCAGCGGATGGTTTGATCGAGCGGGGTCAACTGATCGCAGCGCATCTGGCCCCGCCCGAGGCAGCCCTGCGAACACGCTTTTCCGATGCTGACGCACCGCTCTGGCGATTGCAGCTCCGACGCATCGCTCACGCTGTCAAACGGACCTAGTCTGCCAGCAGAAGGCCTTTCTCCTGCATCCCCGACACCAATTCGCCCAGGTCCGCGAGCGCGCGCGGCATATCGACCGCGAATTCGCCAGCGACCGCCATCGCCAGCTCTTGCAGCGTTCGCGGAGCGCGTTCGAGCAACGACCAGGCGAAGCTGCCGACCGCATCGAGACCAAAATAGATCCCGCTTTCGAGATCGAGCAGAACCGTATCGCCCGCGATATCTCGCGAAACCACGTCAGGCGAAACAGAAATCTTCGCGGCCGCGTTGATCATCCTTCCGGTTCTCCTGCCACCTGTTGGACCACGAGAGGCAACATATTGAACCTGCGCGGATAGTCGAGGGCACGGCATGGCACAGCGCTCGCCAGATCCGAAAGGCGCGAGAAATGCGCGCGCATTTGCTCCTTGTCTTCGCTATCGAGCACGAAGGCGTGCTGCAACAGGGCGGCCAGAGCTTTTGCGGGTTGCAAGCAGGCGCACTCCACCGAGGTGGCCGCCCCATCGCCGAGAATGTAGATCCGCGACAGCGGCAGCGCCCCACTGACATGCGGCAGCCCGTCGCCAGCCGGAACGTCGCGCTTTCCGCCCCCGTCGTCTTGCTCGCCAGACAGCCAGCACAGGCTGTCGCCCGACAATCGCATGACCGGGCGCGACGGCTGCGCGACGTAGGCCGGGCCATCCCGGCGAACCCGCAGGACATCTTCGCAAAGGAAGGGATAGCCGCTCTTCGCCATGGCTGCGGCAAGCGTTGTCTTCCCGCGCCGCGACAATCCGACGAAAGCGACGGCGTGACCGCCAACGGCCACCGCACTGCCATGCAGGGTCAGCCGGCCATGATAGTTGTCCAGCAAGGGGCAGATGGCATTGTCGAACAAGCGGCGTACCGCCGCATCGTCGATCCCGCTGACCGGAACGGCTGTTGCCCTTGCGTGGCGAGGCACGATACAGAAGTCGGCAATAGCGGGAAAGCGCACCAGGAAACCGTCCGGCTCGCGGTAGAATTCGGCAGTGCGATCGCCCGAAGGGCCTCGCCAGAAGTCGTATGGGGTTCCTTCCAAGGGTCTCTGCGGAGCAGGAGCGGCTATCGCCAGCTGCGGGCTCATCGCGCTGCCCAGCTCAGCTCGCGAGCGACGAAGCGGCGCAACTCCGCTTCGCTGGGGAACAGCGCGCCATGCTCGGCTGCCATGATCTCGGCAATCTCCTGCGACGTGCGCATGCCATCGACGAGCGCGAGCAAAGCCGCCCGTGCCTTTGCGGCAGTGCCCAGCACCGGAGGTCGTCCGCCTGCCGTCGCAAGGTCGGACCCTGTCAGTATGCGGCTTCGCCATGTCGACATGAACTGCGGCGTTCCTGCTGGTGGCTCGATCGTCCACGCAAGTGTTTCGCCGTCGGAGCGGAATTTGACGCTGACGCCGATCCGGTCGCTTGCTTCGACATCGAAAGCCTCTGCGCAGGGCAGGAAAACCTGGCTGCGCTTGATGGCGCTTTTTGCAAGGGGCGAATTTGTCATTCGCACGCCATCGGCCAATTCGGCATCGAACCAGCCTGCTAGACCGTCAAGACGGCAATCGCGCAATGCGACCAGCTCTCCCGTGACGGAGAAAAGGTCCGGCCCCGCCTCTCCCATGCGAATCGCGTCGCACGCCAGTGTATCGGTGCAGATATCGTCCGCAGTGACATCTACGGCATGTTTGGCGTTGCGCGCGTGCAAGCCGAGCCAGCGATACGTTTCGGGAATGCCGGCATCGCCCCAGGCATTGCCGAGATCGCGGCAAACGTCCGAGGAAATGCCCGCAACGACGGGCGTAATGGAGCGCGGGATAATTGCACCGTCAGGCTTGAGAAACCTCGCCTTCGCGTCACGCAGCATGTCGACAATGCCATAATCGATCCCGAAATAGCCGATATGGTCGCACACAAGCAGGTCGACCCGCTCGGGCAGCTTGGCGCGAAAAGTGCTTTCGCGCAGGCAAGTGTAGCGTTCGGAGAGCCCTGCCTTCACCATCGCCTCGCGCGCGAGTTCGATCGCATCCGAATGGTCGATACCGTAGATATGCGCCGCCCCTTCCTCTAGACAGAGCAGGCCGAGCACGCCGATGCCGCAACCGAGATCGGCAACGGTTGCGCCTTCTATCGGATGTGCCGCCATGGCCTCGCGGTACAGGTCGAGCCGCCGCTCGATCTGCAGGTAGCCAAGATGTTCGTCGAGCGGTGTGAGCACTGTCTATCGCTTATGGCGCGACGCGCCCGGATGGGTGCGGGTCAGGGCATCGCCATGAAGGTCGACATGAAGTCGCCGTTTTCTCCCGCGCTGCCGCCCGTGAGATTGCGGATCGAGCCGAACTCGGTCAATTCCGGCTTGGTATAGCGGCGCTTGGGTGCTGCTGCGCGCTGGTTTGCTGGAATTGACATTGCTTTCTCCGGCGCGCTCTCATCGCGCAATTGAGGATCTTTATTACAACGCAAAACTACAGGAGCGAACCGAGGCGGTCAATCGGGCCCCCGTGTTACATTCTCGACCCCGAACGCCCCCCAAAGTTCTAGCGCCAGCCCGTCCGGAGCGGGGCTTTCGAGGCGGGCGGTGAGCCTTGCGCGGTCGACGATACCTTCGACGGGCCAATCGCAGCGGGACAGCCGCTCGCGCAACTCGCCCGCATATCGCGCGAAAACTGCATCGCTGCTCGCGCCGCCGCGCCTTGTCCGCACCTGTTCCGGGAGCACGCCTTTCATAGCATCGCGGTGCAGGAGCTTTCCCGTATCGCCGCCGTGCCGCAACTTATCCGCCGGGATCGCGGCGAGAAATTCGACGAGTCTACGGGCGAGAAATGGATGGCGCTGCTCCACGCCGCTCAGCGCCACCTGCCGGGCGTTGAGGTCGAACATATGCGACCACCATGGCGCGGTGAGCTTTTCCTGCATGGCGCGCGCCTCGGGATCGTGCGGGCGGCTGGCCTCGCACTCAGCGCGGCGGTCGGCGAGTTCTGTTCGAGCTGCGTCGGTGAGCAAGTCGTCATACGGCCTGTCGTCCTGCCCGAGACGCTGTTTTGCCTTGCGGGCGAGCGCGAGCAGGGGAGTTGGGGCGAGCGGCCCGATTCCATAATGCAGGAGCAGGTCGAACGACCGCTGCCAACCTTCTTCCTCGGCATCGCGGTGAATCGCCCTCCACAGTCCGCGCCCGTCCGCTCGCCCGAGCAATTCGCGGTAATAATAGCGCGTGCCGTAAAGCCATTGGTCGCCGCCGACCCCGTTCATCACCGCGCGGCAGCCATCGGCTGCGGCCTCCCGCTCCTCGCCGATGGACAGCGCGCCGTTGGGCATTAATGGCATGTCGCAGGCGTTGACGGCTTCTTCGGCGAACCAGTCGAGGTCCGGCAGGAAATGCGGCACGCGGGCGATCCGTACGCCGCGTTCACGCTCGACCGCCTCGACATAGGCGATCTCGTCGGCAGGCGAGCCTTTCGGGCCATCCAAGGTGTAGCCGCGCAGCGTCGGTGCGGGAAGGCGAGCGTTGCGCTGCATATCGTGCGCGATGCAGAACAGCGCGGTCGAATCGAGCCCGCCGCTGACCTCCGCCGCTATCGGCCTGTCGCTGCGCGCGCATCGCCGCACTGTCTCGGTGAGCAGTTCGCGATAATGCTCGGCATATTGCGCGTCGTGGCGATAGCGCAGCGTCTTTCCGAAGGGCAGCTGCCAGTATTCGCGGGAGCGAATGCCGCTCGCATCGGCAATCATGCAATGGCCCTGCACCAGTCGCATGACGCCGCTGCGCACGGTCTCTTCCCTCGTATAGAAGCGGAAGGCGGCAAGCTCCGCCAGCAGCCCGGTGTTCGGGCGCGGGTTACGCGGCAGCGCCGCGCAGACGCCCGCTATCGAGGATGCGACAACCAGCCGCCTTCCGTCCCAGTAATAGAAAAGCGGTCGCATACCCTGATGATCGCGCGCGCAGAGCAGGCGGGAGCGACGCGCGTCCCAGATGGCAAAAGCGAACTCGCCCTCACAATGCCGCGGGGCATCCTCGCCCCATGCGCGATAGGCGGCGAGAACGATGGCGGCATCGCTCCGGTCGATGACAGGCACTGCATTCGCGGCGAGCTCCTCCAGCAGCTCCTCGCGGTTTAGCAGGTAGCCATCCATGACGATGCCCGTGCCGCGCTCGGTATCGTGCAGCGGCTGCGCGCTGGCGCGCTCTTCCGCCGTGCCATGCAGCGCGAGATGGCCAAGCGCGACCCGCTCGTCGCTCCACGATGCGCTACCATCCGGTCCGTAATGCCGCATCGTGCGCAGCATCGGATCGAGCGCGTCCGGAGCGGGCTCGTCCCCATCGGGATGGAATATCGCGGCAATCGCACTCAAAGGCTGCTTCCTTCGCCCCCGCCCTAGCGATACGCCCGCTAATTGAAAATTGCATGTTCCGGGCGTATGGAGAGCGAGGAGCCGATCACAGAAGGGTCTACACGAATGCGAAAAACGATTGCCGCCACCGCCGCGCTGTGCCTCGCTGTGTCGTCCACCGCAGCGCAGGCCAATACCCGCGCGGGCGATAGCGAGATCGCTTTCGAGACATCCGCCTTTGCCGATCCCGGACATGGGGAGGATGACGAGGACCATCGCCATCGCAAGCTGCCTGCCTGGCTGCCGATCCTGCTCGGCCTGCTGATCCTGGGCGGTGTAGCCGCGGCGATCGGCGGCGACGTATCGGAAGGCGGCAACGCTTCCCCCGGCACGGGTGGCTGACGCGACGGCGGCGCGCGGCGTCGCTTTTTTCTCCCCGCTGAAACAGCTGCAGGCGCTTGTCCTGCTGGCCCTGCTGTTGGGCGGCGGCGGGCTGGCTTATGGCTTGCGGAATCTGGCCATCCAGCTGCTGGCGCTGGCCCTGATCGCGACAAACTGGTCCCTCGTCGCCCGTTTCCTGTCCTCCGCACCGCGACCGCTGGCAGTCCTCGTCGGACTGAGCCTCGCGCTGCCGCTGGTCCAGCTCGTGCCGTTGCCGCCAGCCTTGTGGCAAGCCTTGCCGGGGCGCGAAGTGGTGGCGGAGAGCTTCGCCATTCTCGGTATGAACGGCCGCTGGTTCCCCGCCAGTCTCGACCCTATGCGTACTCTCGTCGCATTTTGCGGAACACTTGCTCCGGCGGCGTTGATCGTGGTGGGGTCGCAACTATCGGCAAACGACACGCAGCGCCTCCTGCACACCGCGCTGGCTGGCTGCGGTATTGCCTTCCTCCTCGGCGCGGTGCAGCTGGCCTCGGCTAACAGCGTGGCGCTGCTCTATGCCGAGCGGACGCAGCCCGACGTGTTGTATGCAACCTTTGCCAATCGCAATTCGACCGCCATGCTGTTCGTCCTCGCGCTCGCCCTCCTGTCGAGCGGGGTGCGATTGCCAGGGGGGTGCTGGACGTCGTTGGCAGTTGGCGTTCTGCTGGCGCTCGGCGTTGTGCTTACCCAGTCGCGCTCCGGAATGGCGTTGCTGGTTCCGGTGCTTCTGTTCACTCTCTGGCGCTTCTCCGGCGTGAGCGACCGCAAGGTGGTGCTATCGGGACTTGCCGTGCTGCTTGCAGGTGCTGCGACAGCCTGGGCGGCAAGCGACCGCATCAATGGCGCGCTCGAGCGCTTTTCGACCGGCGCGGCGGACCGGCCCGAAATGTGGGAGGACAGCGCGTATGCCGCGCGGGAATACTGGCCCGTCGGCAGCGGGATGGGCACGTTCGATGAGGTGTTCCAGCTGCATGAATCGCTCGAATATGTTTCGCCTCGCAAGGCCGGACGCGCCCATAGTGATTGGCTTGAAATTACGATTGAGGGCGGCATCGTCTCGCTCGTTCTTGCCTTGGGCTGGCTGACCTGGATCGCTTCCGCGGCCTTGCGCACCGGATCGCCCGACACGCTATGGCACCGCCGCGCGGCGGGCTTGGCCCTTAGCTGCATCGCCTTGCAATCGCTTGTCGATTATCCGCTGCGTAACCAGAGCCTGCTCTGTATGGCGGCGCTATGCGTGGCGTTGCTCGTGACGCCGAGAGTGGCGCGATGATCGGGCGGCCGGCGTGGTGGGCGCTCTGCTTCGCTGTGGCAGTGGTCCTAACCTTCGCGCAGCTCGACCGCTCGGCCCGGTTCGCGCCGCAGCTTGCCTCACTGGTGCCGCATGCGTTCTCCGGGTTCGCCGCCGAGCAGCGCGCTGCTGCGGCGCTTGGCGGCGTTCCCGATGTCGCGGTTGCCAAGGCCCGCATCCTTGTCGCGCGGCGACCTGCGG
>JBARVT010000168.1:0-9167 GCA_049646405.1 Alteraurantiacibacter sp. | reverse complement strand
GTGCCGCCTGCGGCCGTGCGCCGCTCCTGCCGCTCCTCGCTGTCGAGTTCGCCGCGCACCATCGCCACGACATCGTTCTCGTTCAGCCCCACGGCCTTGGCCAGCGTGCGCGAGAAGCCGATGGCGTAGGTGCGGCTCGTCAACTGGTCAAACTCGCCCGCCTCGATATGCTGGATGTGGCGCGAGGAAATGCGCGTTTCGGCGGCGACCTGGTCGACCGTCAGCCCCTTCGATTCGCGCGCGCCGCGAAGCTGTGCACCCACGCCCTGCTGAGGCGGGATGGTGTCGGTTTCATCGTGCATTTCTGCGTTATCGGACATGTGCGCTCCAGCCTGGGGGTGCTGGCCCGGTAAGTTACGAACCCTTGGCAACGCGCATCAAAACACGCGCAGGCGGGTCTTAGTCAAGCGCTTGTGCAGTGCGAAACGACTTAATCGACATCAATGTCGCGCGCGGCTGCCCATTCCTGCATCGCGATGCGCATATTCTCGGGCGGGGAAGCGAGCCAGCCGCGCATGGCCTCCCCGATTTCCCTGGTGTCGATCTTGCGCACCAGTTCCTTGATCTGGCCGACCGCGGCGGGCGTGATCGAGAGGCGGCGAATGCCGAGCCCGATCAGCGCCAGTGCCTCCAGCCGCCGCCCGCCCATTTCTCCGCACACGCCGAGGTCTACGGGCGATCCGACGCAGGTTTTCACCACCCGGTCGAGAAAACGCAGGATCGAGGGGCTGAGCCAGTCGTACCGCTCGGCCAGCGCTGGATTGGCGCGGTCGGCCGCGAAGAGGAATTGCGTCAAATCGTTGGTGCCGATCGAGACGAAGCTCAGGCGCGGCAGCAGCATGTCGAGCGTTTCGGCGAGCGAAGGCACCTCCAGCATGACGCCGTAATTGATCGCGCTCGGCAGCTTGTGCTTCCTCGCACGCAGATAATCGAGCTGCGCCTCGAACACCTTTTTCGCCGCGTCGAACTCCCACGGCTCGCTTACCATGGGGAACATGACGTTGAGCTCGCGGCCCGCACTGCCTTCGAGGAGCGCGCGTGCCTGCGCTTTCATCAGCCCTTCGCGCTCGAGCGCGAGGCGCAGGGCGCGCCAGCCCATCGCCGGGTTCTCGTCCTCCTGCCCCGTCTCGTTGGAGAGGTAGGGCAGTGACTTGTCGCCGCCGATATCCACGGTGCGGAAGATGACCTTCTTGCCCTTCGCCGCTTCCAGCACGTCACGATACAGCCGTTCCTGCCGCTCACGCTGGGGCAGCGCGGCGGAAACGAGGAACTGGAATTCGGTGCGATAGAGGCCGATGCCGTCCGCGCCCGTCATCGCCAGCATGCCGACATCGTCGCGCAGCCCGGCATTCATCATCACCTCGATCCGCTCCCCGTCGCGGGTGAAAGGCTCGACATCGCGCAACTTGGCATAGGCGGCCTGCTTCTCGCGGCTCGCGGCGAAGCGCGCCTCGAACGCGGTCAGCACGCCATTGCCGGGGCGCAGCGTCACCTTGCCCGCATCGCCGTCCACCAGCACGGTATCGCCTTCGCGCACCTGGCCGCGCAGGTTCCTGATGCGACCGACCACCGGCACGCCCATCGCCCGCGCGACGATGACGACATGCGCGGTGAGGCTGCCTTCTTCCAGCACGACGCCTTTCAAGCGGCGCTTGTCGTATTCGAGAAGTTCTGCCGGCCCGAGGTTCTTGGCGACGAGGATCGTATCCTTCGTCAGCCCCTTCTGCGCCGCGGTGCCGAGCTGTCCGGACACGATGCGGATCAGCCGGTTGGCGAGATCCTCCAGATCGTGCATCCGGTCCTGCAGCAGCGGGTCCGAAATCTCGCGCATGCGCATGCGTGTGCGTTGCTGGACACGCTCTATGGCCGCTTCGGCAGTCAGGCCGGAATCGATCGCCTCGTTGATGCGGCGGCTCCAGCCCTCGTCGTAAGCGAACATCTTGTAGGTTTCGAGCACCTGCACCTGCTCGCCCCCGCCGCCGAATTCGGCCTGGTTGGTCATGGAGTCGATCTGCTCGCGCATCCGGTCGAAAGCGAGATAGACGCGCTGGCGCTCTGCCTCGACATCTTCGGCCACGGTTTGTTCAATCTGGACGCGCGGTTGGTGGAACACCGCCTCCCCGATGGCGAGGCCTTTCACCAGCTTCAGCCCCTCGCTCACCACCTGGCCGGAGAAATTGTCTGAAGGACCGTGCATCGTCTCGCTGTCGACAAGCCCGGCATTGTTGATGAGTTCGGCGAGCACCATCGCGGTGGTCTGCAGCGCCTCTATCTCGACTTCCTCGTAACGGCGCGGTTCGACATGCTGGACGGTCAGCACGCCGATGGCCCGCTCGCGCCGCACGATGGGCACGCCGGCGAAGGAGTGGAATTTCTCCTCCCCCGTTTCGGGGCGATACTGGAATTCGGGATGCGCGGTCGCCTCGTCGAGGTTCAGCGTCTCGATATTCTGCGCGATCGTGCCGGTCAGCCCCTCGCCCACGCCCAGCCGGGTGACGTGCACCGCCGCCTGGTTCAGCCCGCGCGTGGCGAACAGCTCCAGCATCCCTTCGCGCAGGAGATAGATCGAACAGACCTCGCTATCGAGCGATTCGCCGATCGTTTCCACCACCTGGTTCAGCTTGGCCTGCGCATGGGTCCGCGCGGCCATCACCTCGTGCAAGGTGGTGAGGATCGAACGGGCGGCGGAGGCGGCGGACATGGTCCTGAAGCCTATAGCACGCAAAATGGTTTGCAAATTGTCCTATGCCCGGGAGGGCCGGTCAATGATGGGCGATCTCTTCCTTGATGCGTAGCTTTTGTTTCTTGAGCGCCTGGATCCTCGCCGCATCGGGAATTGGGCGGGCCATCTCGTCTTTCAGGCGGCTGTCGAGCCCCCGGTGCTTGGCCTGCAATGCGTTGATGTGCGAAGAATCCATGAGTGGTCGTCTCCTTGCCTGTGGCATCGCGACCGAACGTGCCGCGACACCGCTACGATGCGCGCGACTCGCCATGGCGGCGAGTGCCGCGCGATTGTCATCAAACCATAATATTCCTAATTGTCCAATGCCGTGTTCGACGAAATGCGCGCGGCGAAAGGCGGGCCGGAGCGTCCCTCTCGCGAAGGCTTTGTAAAGGGCGGAAAAGGCGTTTGACCGAACAGGAAATGACCAAGCGGCTTGCCGCCTTGCGCGTGGAGCACCGCGATCTCGACATCGCCATCTCGGCGCTGGAGGACAGCGGCGGCCCCTCTCTCTTGCAGGTCGCGCGGCTGAAGAAGCGCAAGCTGCTGCTGCGCGACCAGATCGCCCATCTCGAGGACCACCTGACGCCCGACATCATCGCCTGACGACGTGCGATTGTGTGTCCCGGCGGGACAGGCTGCACGCCGTGTCGAAATTAACCCTGCGGGCGCTGGCGGATCGGACGTTCGCCGCGTAGTCCGGTACGCCTGATGACCAATCCCGCCAGCATCACCCCGGCCATTGTGGACGCCCTGTACGAAGACGCGCTGCTCCTTGCAGAGGAAGCGCGCATCGTGTTCGAGCGGGGCGAGGACGGGCTTGCGGGCAGCGACGGTGAACACCGCGTGTCGTTATCCTGCGAAGCGCTGCGCACGACGACCCGGCTGATGCATGCGATGGCGTGGCTCATCAACCAGCGCGCCTTTTTTGCAGGCGACATGAGCGAGTTCCAGCTGCGCCGCCATGGCCGCCTGCCACCTGCCGGGCCGGACGGCGACCCGGCGCATCTCGCCATGCTCGACGACCTCACCCGCAGCGTGGTCGAGCGCAGCCGCCGCTTCCAGGCGCGTGTTGCCCGGCTGGACCGTGCGTGGCGCGATCGTTTCGCGATGCAGCCTGCGGCGGTGCTCCGGCTGCGGGACCGGTTGGGGCAGGTTTTCAATGAGGCAGTTGGCAGCAGGCCGTAGACCGCAATAGGCGGGCACTGCTGCCTACTGCTGCCTCTCTCACACCATCGCCAAGGCCGCGTCCCAACCTGCCAGCCTCGCCTTTCGCGCCTCCGGATCCATCGCCGGCGTAAATATCCTCGTCTCGCCGATCATCGCCTCCGCCGCATTCTCCAGCGTTGCGTGCCAGCCGCAGCCGACACTTGCCAGCATCGCTGCGCCTAGCGCGGTGGTCTCGACGAAATCAGGGCGCACGACTTCGATGCCCAGCAGGTCGGCGATGTCCTGCGCCATCCAGTCGTTTGCCGCCATGCCGCCGTCTATTCGCAGCGACGACCATTTGGCCCCGTCCGCGGCAAAGGCATCGGCGAGGTCGTGCGTCTGGTGCGCCATCGCTTCCAGCGCGGCGCGGGCGATATGCGCGCGGCCCGTGTCGAAGCCGAGGCCGCAGATGATACCACGCGCATCGGGCTGCCAATGCGGTGCGCCGAGGCCGGAGAGCGCAGGCACGATCACCACGCCTCCATTCTCCTTCACCGAGCGGGCGAGCGCCTCGCTCTGCGCCGCATCGTCCAGCAGGCCGAGCGTGTCGCGCAAATATTTGATGAGGCTGCCCGCCACGAAAACCGCGCCCTCGATGGCATAGGTTCGGTTGCCGTCGAGCTGGAACAGCACGGTTCCGAGCATCCGGTGCTCCGAATGCGGCATCCGCTCGCCCGTATTGGCAAGCACGAAGGCACCCGTCCCGTATGTCGCCTTGGTATCGCCGACCGACAGGCAACCCTGCCCGATGGTGGCCGCCTGCTGGTCTCCCGCCATGCCGCAGATCGGGATCGTCCCGCCGAACAGATCAGGACGCGTGGTGCCGAGATCGCCCGCGCAATCGACGATGCCCGGCAGCAACTGGTGCGGCACCTCGAACAGCTTGCACAGTTCCTCGTCCCACCTTGCGCCCTCCAGCGCCATCAGCAGCGTCCGGCTGGCATTGCTGGCATCGGTGATGTGCCGCACGCCGCCCGTCAGCTGCCAGGTGAGCCAGCTTTCCACCGTGCCCATCGCCAGCCGCCCCTCTTCCGCCGCGCAACGGACATTGGCATCGTTCGCCAGCAGCCAGCGCATCTTCGTGCCGGAGAAATAGGGATCGAGCAGCAGGCCGGTCTTGGCCCGCACCGTGTCCTCATGGCCTGCGTCCTTGAGCTGCGTACAATAGTCCGCTGTTCGCCGATCCTGCCAGACGATCGCGCGGGCCAGCGGTTCGCTGGTATTGCGATCCCACGCCACCACCGTTTCGCGCTGGTTGGTGATGCCGATCCCGGCAATGAGCGCCGCCCCCCCCGCCTGTTCCACCATCGCTTGCGCGCATCGCAGCGTCTTCGCCCAGATTTCCAGCGCATCGTGCTCCACCCGGCCGGAGCGCGGGTAATGCTGTGTCAACTCCTCCTGCGCCACGCCGCGCAGGCTGCCGTCCTGCCCGAACAGCATGGCACGCGTGGAGGTCGTCCCTTCGTCGAGCACGAGTATGGACTGGTCGATCATTGGCAAGCCTCCCGTGGCTCGCCATATGCGCAGCATGTCGCTTCCCCCGCAACCCTGGCCGACCGGCACCGCAGAGCGCCTCACCCCGCTGGTCGCGCGGGTGCTGGCGCCCAACCCCTCGGCTTTCACCTATACCGGCACGCAGACCTATCTTGTCGGGGCTGACGACCTCGCCGTAATCGACCCCGGGCCGGCGGAAGGCGCGCATCTCGAAGCCCTGCTCGCCGCGATAGCGGACAGGCCAGTGCGCGCGATCATGTGCACGCATACGCATCGCGACCATTCCCCCGCTGCCGTGCCGCTGGCCGAAGCGACCGGCGCGCCCGTGATCGGCTGCGCGCCGCTGGCGCTGGCGGTCGACGGCCCGCGTCTCGATGCCGCTTTCGACACGACTTACGCGCCTACCCGCGTGCTGGACCATGGCGAGGCGATGACGGGCACCGGATGGACGCTCACGGCCATCGCGACGCCGGGGCACACCTCCAACCACCTGTGCTTCGCGCTGAGAGAGGAAGGCGCGGTATTTACCGGCGACCATGTCATGGGCTGGTCCACCAGCGTCGTCGTTCCGCCCGATGGCGACATGGGCGATTACCTTGCCAGCCTATCGCGCCTTTACGAGCGCGAGCAGGACCGCATCTATTACCCTGCCCACGGCCCGGCGGTGGAGAAGCCGCGCCAATTGGTGCGCGGGATGATCGGCCATCGGCGTGCGCGGGAGCGGCAGATCACCCGGCTCCTCGAAAGCGAGCCACAAGCCGTAGAGGCGATGGTGCCGCAGATGTACAAGGGCGTCGACGAACGGCTCTGGCCCGCAGCGGGCATGAGCGTGCTTGCGCACCTCATCGACATGGAAAAGCGCGGCGAGGTGCGGCGGCAGGGCAAGGACTGGGCACTCGCCTAGCTTTCGTCTTCCAGCACCGATGCCATCGGAGTGGTGCGCGGGAGCGGGCGGAAGGATTGCTGATCCTCGGACGGCACCGCATCAGCGATGGCGCTGCGCCACAGGCCGAACAGCGACGCCGCCCCGGCCACCACGCCGATTACCGCGAACAGCCCTGCCGGCCCCAGCAGCGCCATGCCGGTAGAGCCCAGCATCGGACCCGCCACCGCGCCTGCCGAATAGACGAGGACCAGCCCGCTGCTGGCACCGACACGCTCGCTTTCGTCGAGATGGTCGTTCGAGTGCGCGACACAGAGCGGGTAAAGCGCAAAGGCGAAGCCGCCGAACAACGCGCCGCAGGCAAAGATCGCCGCTTGCCCTCGCACCAGGGCAAGGACGACGCACAGCGCGGCGGTCGCCAGCAGGCAGGCGACGATAACGCGCCGACGGTCGAACCTGTCGGACAGCAGGCCGAGCGGATATTGCAGCACCACCCCGCCCGCGATCACGCAAGAGGTGAAAAGCGCCACCTGCGCCAGCGGCAGGCCGATGCGCTGCACGAACACCGCGCCCATTGCATAGAACGCCGCCAGCATCATCCCGGTCGCCAGGGTGCCGACGATGCCGAGAGGCGATGCGGCGTATAGGCGTTCCAGCGAAAACGGCGCGGCGTCCTCAATCCGCGGCTGGTCGATGCGGGTCAGAACCACCGGCAGCGCGGACAGCGAAAGCAGGATCGCCGACAGCATAAAGGGGAGCGCAGGCGCATTGTCCTGCAGGTTCAGCAGGAACTGTCCCACCGCCTGCCCGGCATAAAGCGCGATCATGTAGGCGGCGAGGATGGCGCTGCGATTGTCGGGCCGTGCCACGCGGTTGAGCCAGCTTTCAAGGCAGACGAACACGCCGCTCATCATCAAGCCATCCACGAACCGCAGCATGGTCCACGCCGCGGGCCAGTCCACGATGGCATAGGTCAGGCTGCTCGCCGAATAGATCGACACGAAGGCGGCAAAGGCGCGGATATGCCCGATACGCGCAATGAGCGCGGAAACGCGGAATGCGCCCAGCATCAGCCCACCGAAATAGGCCGTGGCGACAAGGCCGATGACGAGCGAGCCTGCGCCCGCATTCTCCAGCCGGATCGCGATCAGCGTCGACAGGAATCCGCTCCCCGCCATCAACATGAAGATCGCGAGCAAGAAGGTGCGCGTCGATTGCAGCAGGCCGAACATGCGCGCGCCCTTAGGCCCGTGCGCGCCTCGGCGCTAGACCAGTTCGCCCAGCGACTTGCGCAGCTCGCCGAGCCACGGATCGAACGGCACCCAGGCGCCCTGCCCGCCGCGGTTGATCGGCTGGCGCACCTGTTCGCTGCTGGCGGTGCGCACCGCGCGTTTCGTGGCGTGGAAATCGAGACACGCCTGCTCGAATTCCAGCCCGCAGTGATCGAGCATCCGGCGTATCTGGCCTTCGGGATCGTCAAGCACGTCCTCGTGGTTCACGCGCAGCACCTTGCCCGGCAGCACCGCGTCCCAGTGCGCCATCAATCCGACATAGTCGCTGTAATAGCGTCCCACTTCGGTGAGACCGTAGGTAAACTCCTGTCCTTCTGCGAACAGCTGCTTGAAGCCGGAGAAGCAGCAATCCATCGGTGCGCGGCGGGCATCGATGATCTTGGCATTGGGCAGGATCAGGTTGATCAGGCCGATATGCCGGAAATTGTTCGGCATCTTGTCGATGAAGAACGGCGCGTCACCGCGATGGATGCGGGTGTTTGCGATGAACTGCTCACCGAATGTGATCAGTTGCCCGTCGCTGAGGTCGTGCAGCACCTGCGGGTAGAGCGACTGCCCCGCCTTCCTCCCGCGCAGCCGGTGCGCGAGCGCGAGAATATCGGGCAGCTCCATCGTCCCGTCGACCTGGCTGTGGCTGGCAAGAACCTGTTCGAGCAGCGTCGATCCCGCGCGCGGCAGGCCAAGGATGAAGATCGGGTCGGGCGCCTTGTGGCCCGCGCCTTCGTGCTTGGCGAACAGATCGGGCGTGCAGACCTCGCGCTGCTTCGCCAGCTCCTCGCTCATCCGGTCGGCATCGTAGCGGGTCTGCGCGCGTTTGAGCGTATTGCCCTGCTCGTACCAGGCGAAGCTCGTCGCATGGTCGTCGCGGTCCTCATGCGCCTTGCCGAGCGCGAAGGAGAGGTGGACGCGGTCCATAAAGGCGAGATCGCCGCGTGCCGCCTGTGCTTCCATCGCCGCGATCTGCGTGTCGGTGAAGCTGTAGGTCTTGAGATTGGCGAGCGCATACCAGGCATCGCCGTGATCGGGTTTAGCTTCCACCGCCGCGCGGTAGCTTGCGACTGCCTCGTCCGTTCGCCCCGTGGTCTTGAGCGCGTGGCCCTTGCTTGTCAGCGTCGCCGGGTCGGCGGGCAGCCTGGCGAGAACCCTGTCGAACAGAGCGAAGGCGCGCTCGTAATCGCCTGTCTGCATGCTTTCGATCGCGAGATGCGACTGGAAAAGAGGGCTGTCGGGATCGCTCTCGTAAAGCGCCTCGGCTTGCTCCCGCGCCTTCGCAAACTTCTGCCGCCGCCGCAGCGCATCGATATAGTCGAGGCGGATCTGGACATTGCCCGGCGCGAAGACGAGCGCGCTTTCGAGCAGGAATTCCGCATCGTCGAGAATGCCGAGCTTGATGCCGATCTGCGCCAGCAGCCGCATGCCTTCGACATCCTTCGGATGCGCGCGGAGGTAATGGCGGCAGATTTCCTCGGCGCGCAACAGGCGGCCTTCGTGCAAATGGTTCGTCACCGCGACCAGTTCGCGCGGCAGGGTGGCGATGCGGTCCGCCTGCATCTGCGCGGCGTGCGCC
>JBARVT010000167.1:0-2350 GCA_049646405.1 Alteraurantiacibacter sp. | reverse complement strand
GTATTCGACCGAACCCTTGCCCTTACCCTGACGCACTTCGGCAGGCTTCTTCGACACCGGCACATCAGGGAAAACGCGGATCCACAAGCGGCCCTGACGGCGGATGTGGCGCGTGATCGCACGACGTGCGGCCTCGATCTGGCGCGCAGTGATACGCTCCGGCTCGAGAGCCTTGAGGCCGTAGGAGCCGAAATTCAGGTCCGTACCGCCCTTGGCCTTGCCATGGATCTTGCCCTTGAAGGCTTTCCGGAACTTGGTTTTCTTCGGTTGCAGCATGGTTCTCTACCTCAACGTGCCGGGCGGACGCCGGACGTCTGTGATTCCATCATCAGGCGATCGGTCGAGGTCGGGTCGTGACCCAGAATCTCGCCCTTGAAGACCCACACCTTTATGCCGATGATGCCGTAGGCGGTTAGCGCTTCGGCTTCGGCATAGTCGATGTTGGCGCGCAGCGTGTGCAGCGGCACCCGGCCTTCGCGATATTGTTCGACGCGGGCGATCTCCGCACCGCCGAGCCGGCCCCCGCACATGATCTTGATGCCTTCGGCTCCAAGGCGCATGGCCGACTGCATCGCGCGCTTCATCGCCCGGCGGAACGCCACGCGGCGCACCAGCTGGTCTGCGATGCCCTGCGCGACAAGCTTGGCGTCGATCTCCGGCTTGCGGATCTCGACGATGTTCAGCTTCACTTCGCTGTCAGTCATGGTGGCAAGCTTGGCGCGAAGCTTTTCGATATCCGCGCCCTTTTTGCCGATTATGACACCCGGACGCGCGGCATAGATCGATACGCGACACAGTTTGGCCGGACGTTCGATAACCACTTTGGAAATCGCCGCCTGCGGCAGGCTGCCGGTGATGTGCTTGCGGATCAGGATGTCTTCCTTGAGCAGCTTCGCATATTCGCCGCCCTCGGCGTACCAACGGCTGTCCCAGGTACGGTTGATCTGCAGGCGCAGGCCGATCGGATTGCTCTTATGACCCATTACGCTTCCTCCTGCTCGCGCACGACGATCCGCAGCCGGCTGAACGGCTTGAGGATGCGCGTCGATTTACCGCGGCCGCGCGTGGCGAACCGCTTCATCGTCACCGACTTGCCGACGCTAGCCTCGTGCACGACGAGCGCGTCGACATCGAGATCGTGATTGTTTTCCGCATTGGCGATCGCCGATGCGAGAACCTTGCTGGCATCGCGCGCCATCGCACGCTTCGAAAAGGCGAGGATGTTCAACGCCTCTTCGGCCTTCTTGCCGCGGATGAGGGCGGCAACGAGGTTCAGCTTCTGCGCCGACCCACGGATCGTGGTGCCGACGGCCATCGCCTCGTTATCGCCTACGCGGCGCGGGGATTTCGCCTTGCCCATTATCGCTTGCCCTTCTTGTCGGCGGCGTGACCCGGGAAGCTGCGCGTGGGCGCGAACTCGCCGAGCTTGTGGCCGACCATTTCCTCGTTGACCGAGACGGGGATGAACTTCTGGCCGTTATAGACGCTGAACGTCAGGCCGACGAAATCCGGCAGGATTGTCGAACGACGCGACCAGGTCTTGATCGGCTTGGTGCTGTTCGCTTCCTGCGCGTCCTGCGCCTTCTTCAGCAGGTGAAGATCGACGAACGGACCTTTCCAGACGGAACGTGCCATTGTCTCTTACCTCTTCTTCTTCGCGTGACGCGACCGGATGATCATCTTGTCGGTCTGCTTGTTCTTGCGGGTACGGGCGCCCTTGGTCGGCTTGCCCCACGGGGTAACCGGGTGACGGCCACCGCTGGTGCGGCCTTCACCACCACCGTGCGGGTGGTCTACCGGGTTCTTGGCGACACCGCGCGTCAGCGGCTTGATGCCCATGTGACGGCGACGGCCAGCCTTGCCCAGGTTCTGGTTCTGGTTGTCGGGATTCGACACCGCACCAACCGTGCCCATGCAGTCGGCGCGCAGGTAACGCTGCTCGCCGCTGTTGAGACGCACGATCACCATCCCGCGGTCACGACCGACGAGCTGGACATAGGTGCCTGCCGAACGGGCGATCTGCCCGCCCTTGCCCGGCTTCATCTCCACATTGTGGATGATCGTGCCGACCGGCATCTGGCCCAGAAGCATCGCATTGCCCGGCTTAGTGTCGACCTTTTCGCCGGCCACGACCTTGTCGCCGGGGGCGAGGCGGTTGGGCGCGATGATGTAGGCGAGCTCGCCATCGTCATACTTGATGAGCGCGATGAAGGCGGTGCGGTTGGGATCGTACTCGATGGTCTTCACCTCGGCTTTAATGCCGTCCTTTTCCCGCTTAAAATCGATGATGCGGTACCGACGCTTGTGGCCGCCGCCACGCTGGCGAACGGTCATCTTACCGGTACGGTTA